>CADDZE010000016.1 GCA_902812465.1 Acidobacteriota bacterium
CCCCACCTGAACCTGCGAAAAGAAGCCTTCGCGCACGTCGGGCTGCAGTTGCTTGAGCCCCAAGGAAATCCGGCGATTGGCGGCATCCAAACTGAGGACCAGAGCCTCCACCTTCTGGCCCTTCTTCAGGACTTCGGAGGGGTGCTTAATAGTCTTAGTCCACGAAAGGTCGGAGATGTGGACCAACCCATCGATTCCGTCCTCGATCTCGATGAAGGCGCCAAAATCCGTCAGGTTGCGGACCCGGCCCTGAACCTTCGTTCCTACTTGCAGGCGCTCCGGCAGCGTCGCCCAGGGATCGGCCAGCGTCTGCTTGAGGCTGAGAGAGATGCGCCGCTGCGCCGGATTCACCTCCAGAATAGCCACTTCGACGCGATCACCTACGTTGACGATTTTCGAAGGATGCTTAGGCCGCTTGCTCCAGGTCATCTCCGAGACGTGAATTAACCCTTCGACGCCGGGCTCGAGCTCGACAAAGGCACCGTAGTCTGTAAGGCTCACCACGCGCCCGTTCACACGGTCGCCCACGTGGTAGGTCGACGACACGCGCTCCCACGGATCCGGGGTAAGCTGCTTCAGCCCCAACGAAACGCGGCCCCGCTCAGGGTCATATTTCAACACCTTGACGCGCAGTTCCTGCCCCACCTGGACCACGTCGGACGGGTGGCCAACGCGTCCCCAGGTCATATCTGTAACGTGGAGAAGGCCGTCCATCCCACCCAGGTCGACGAAGGCGCCGTATTCCGTTAGGTTCTTCACCCGCCCTTCGAGCACTGCGCCCTCCGTCAGACGTTCCAGCAGCTTCGCCTTGCGCTCCTGGAGCTCCTCCTCCACGGCCTGCTTGCGGCTGACCACCACGTTGTTCCGCGCCTTGTTAACCTTAATGACCTTGCAGCTGATCTCTTGTCCCACCAACGAGTCGAGATCGCGGAAGGGACGAACATCCACCTGCGATCCGGGGAGAAAGGCACGGATGCCGCCCACATCTACGGTCAGGCCGCCCTTAGTGCGCCCGACTACTCTGGCCGTGACGTTCGCCTGGTCGCGCAAGGCTTGCTCGACCCGGTCCCAGGCACGCGAACGCGCCGCCTTGCGATGGGAAAGGGTTGCCGTGCCTTCCACTTCGTCATAGTCTTCTACCCAGATCTCGACGGTGTCGCCGGGCTTTACGCAGAGCTCGCCGTTCCCGGAGTCGAACTCCGAGCGTGGAATGGCGGCCTCACTCTTCAATCCCACGTCTACCAGCACATCCGAATCGGTAACCTTCAGCACTTGGCCCCGGACCACCGTGCCCGGCGTCAGTCCCTCGGACAACTTCTCCATACCAGCGAGAAGCTCGCCGATCTCTGCATCAGGCGGCGTTGCATCCGTGGGAGGTTCCGTCGGCGCAGGCTTCCCTCCTTGGGGTGCCGTTTCCGCCCCTGACGAACCGGGGTTCTCTTCCAGGAACATTTTTGCCTTGCTCCTTTGCCGCTACCCGACGACAGGTTGTTATTGGACTAGGTATTCTACCGTTGGCTTAGGGGCAAGTCAAATCGCCCGGGAAACGAGCTGCGATGGCCGACGTACGCCACTGGATGGGGAGGCCCCGAGGTGGTGTCTCAGGCCTTGTTGGCTTTCCGCTGCAAGATTCGATCACTAAGCGGGTTAGCCGGAGGAAGGTTCCGGCTGCTGTGCTGTGGTATTATAGCTGGCGCCAGGCCGCCGGTCACGGGCTGGCCATACATCTCTCCGGGAGGATTCCCATGAAAAACCACCCGCCGAGCCGCCGGGATTTCCTGGAGGCCGTTGCGCTTGGCGTAGCCGGGGCAGGCGCCGGTGGGCGTCTTCTCGGCTCCACCATCGCAAGTGGCGAAATCCCCTACCGTACGCTGGGGCGGTCCGGGGAGAAGGTCTCGGTGATTGGGTTGGGGGGCTATCACATTGGAATCCAGGCGAGTGAACAGGAAAGCATTCGCATCATTCGAACTGCCATCGATGCCGGCGTCAACTTTATGGACAACTGCTGGGACTACAACGGAGGCGAAAGCGAAATCCGTATGGGCAAGGCCTTGCGCGATGGATACCGCCACAAGGTGTTCCTGATGACCAAGATTGATGGCCAGGTGAAGCAAGTCGCCGCCCGGCAAATCGACGAATCGCTGCGCCGCCTGCAGACCGACGTCATCGACCTGTTGCAGTTCCACGAGGTGATCCGCCCCGGGGATCCGGATCGCATCTTCGGCCCTCAAGGAAGCTTCGAGGCGGCGATGGCCGCCAAGCAGGCCGGCAAGATCCGCTACATCGGCTTCACCGGACACAAGGACCCGGATATCCACTTGAAGATGCTCCAGACCGGCTTCGCTCATGGATTCACCTTCGACGCCGTGCAGATGCCGCTCAATGTGATGGACGCGCACTACAAGAGCTTCGCCCGCAAGGTCGTGCCTCTGCTCGTCCAGCATGGCATCGGGGTGTTGGGCATGAAGCCGATGGCCAGCGGAATCATCCTGGAGAGCAAGACGGTAACCCCGGTCGAGTGCCTGCATTACGCCATGAACTTGCCCACCTCGGTGGTGATCACGGGATGCGACTCGCTTCCGATTCTCCAGCAGGCGCTCGACGCGGCGCGAACCTTCCGGCCCATGAGCGAGACCGAGGTGTCGGCGCTGCTGGCCAAGACGGCTTCGGCCGGGACCAGTGGTCGGTTCGAGCCCTTCAAGAACACGCACCAGTTTGACGGCACGTGGCACAACCCGCAATGGCTGGGCTAGCTCACGGACGGTTGAGCGATAGACGATGATCCATTGGCTGCAGCGTCGGCAGAATTCCTTCTAATTCATTGACTGTCCTTGCCTCGCCTCCTCGAGCAATGCGTCCGGTTTCGCAGTCCGGCCGGCGGCTGGCTGCGCGGCATGATCCATCGTCCTGCGCGCCGCGCCCGCGTGCCGGGTGTGGTCTTCTTCCACGGTTTCACGGGCGACCGCATGGAGTCCCATTGGTTATTCGTCAAGTGTGCGCGAGCGCTGGCGAGCGAGGGCCTCGCTTCCCTGCGCTTTGACTTCTACGGTTCCGGCGAGTCTGACGGGAGTTTCCGTGAAGTCACGCTGAGCGGCGAGCTCGCGGATGCACGAGCGGCCGTCGCCTTTTTCCGCCGCCAGCCGAGCGTCGATCCTCGGCGTGTCGCTCTGCTAGGGCTCTCGATGGGGGGGACGATCGCTGCCACCCTCGCTGCCAGCTGCCGGGCGCGCGCGCTGGTCCTTTGGGCGGCGCTCGCCCATCCCGCAGAGCTGCGTGACCTCGCTGAGCGGACCACTCGCTTGATTCCGGGCGGGAAGGGAGCCCGGGAGTACGGGGCCCACGAAGTCTCGCCGCGATTTCTCGATAACCTCGAGAAGATCGATCCGCTGCAAGCCTTGCGGCGCTTCAAAGCGCCAACTTTGATTATTCATCCGGAGAAGGACGAGCTCCTGCCGCTTCATCACCCTGAGAGCCTCTTCCGCGCAGCCGCGGCCGCATGCAAGGAGAAGGTCATCGTTCCCGGAGCAGATCATACGTTCAACTCCCTTGCGTGGGAACGCGAGCTGATCGAGCGCAGCGTCAGCTGGTTCACTACCCATCTGCAGCCTCCTGGCTGACAGGGAAAAGACGGAGGAACCGCACTGCCGTCCAGGTTGATAAACTGGGCCGTCATTCAAGCTACTCTATTTCCTTCTCAGCTTGCCGGCCGTTCGGGCCTTGCAGAAATAATTCCTGGAATTCCTGCGATCGTTTTCGCAAGTCCAGCCAGTCGGCAAAGAGGTCGGGCGTCTCGAGCCAGACGCGGAACCAATCAGCGATTTCCTGTTTTTCGCGCCGCTTCTCCGTCCGCACGCGAGGATTGGCCGCCAGGCTTTGAGCGCGGAGCTTACCTTTGAGGGCCAGGGAGCGCACCAGTTCAACTCCCTTGCGGTCACCCGCGCGCTGGTAGTCGCGACGAGCCTCGTCCAGCCTCCGGAGGGCGGCTTCCGCCGCTGCCAAATCGCCGAACTGCAGAATCCCTGCCAGGCGCTCGGCATAGGCCGAAGGCAGAGCGGGGTCGACATAGCGATCCTCGTACTGCACCTCGATGCCCGCCTCCCGCAGAACGTTGGCAATGTAGGAGGGGGAAGTGCGGGTTTGTGGGCCCAGGCGCTGGCGCAGTTCCCCTTGAAGGGCGCGAATCTCGGGCGCTCCGGCGATCCGGGTCCGGGCCGTGCGGGCCCACTCAAGAATGATCTCCTTCTTGGTGATGCGCACGGGTTGGCGTCTTCCCCAATGGATTTCCGGAAGCTGGCCGGCCGCCCTCACCCGCGGGCGCGTCCTCTTGCTCTTGCCGCAGGCTGCGCCGGTACCGTGCCACGTTGCGATGATGCTCCTCGAGCGTGGGGGCGAAAACGTGCCCGCCCCGGAGGTTGCTGACAAAGTAGAGGGCATCGCCGGCGGCCGGATGAAGGGCGGCCCGAATCGAAGCCTCACCGGGGGAGCAGATGGGACCCGGGGGAAGGCCGGGATGGCGATAGGTGTTGTAGGGCGAGGCCGAATTCAGATCCGCTTCGGTAATGCGGGTGGCCGCCGCTCCGCTGCCCTGGAGACGCGCGGCATAGATCACCGTCGGGTCGCACTGCAGCAACATGCCGCGCTGCAACCGCCGCTGGAACACACCGGCAACGAGGGCCCGCTCACTGGCCTCCGGCGTCTCCTTTTCCACGAGCGATGCCAGCGTGATGACCGTGTGCAGCTGCGCCGAGCCAGGCTTCAGCTCGCTGCCGAAACGGGCGCCCAGCACTCGGCGAAAGCGCGCCAGCATCGTTTGTGCCACCGCGGCGGCGCTCGTCTTGGCCGGAAAGCGGTACGAGTCGGGGAACAGGTACCCTTCAAGCGACGGCGCGAAGGGGTCGAGGTCCCGGATCATGGCCGTCTCCCGGGTCACCCTCAGAAATTCGTTGGCAGGCACTCCGAGCTGTTCTTGCACGATCCGCGCAATGTCAAAGCAGTCTGATCCCTCCGGGACTACCACTAGGCGAAAATAGACCTTCCCCTGTTGCAGCTTCGCATAGACGCCGGCCGGGCTTAGCGGCTGGTCAAACAGGTATTCACCGGCCTTGATGGAACGGTGCCGCAGGCGCCCCCAGCCGTACAGAATGAGGAAAGGGAGACGGTAGCGAAGGACGCCGTGGCCGGCGAGCAGCGCTGCGACGCGATCCGCGCGCATGCCCGGCTCGACCTCGAGCATCTGCGGTTGGGTGTAGCCGCGAAACGGACGGTAGACGTCTCTGGCTAGGGTCCCCAATCCGCCGAGAATCAGTAGGGCCAGCAGGATGGCAAGGGCTCTCTTCACGCTGCCCGCCTTCCAAGCGAGTGGACGCTACAGGCAGCCGCGCTCGCGTTCAAAAGCGAGCCGGTCCAAGTAGCTTTGCAAAAGGAGCGTGGCGGCCACGCGGTCCACTGCCCGCTGGCGTTTAGCGATTCCCATGCCGGAGGCCCGCAATAGGCGGTTTGCCTGCACGCTGGTGAGCCTTTCATCCCATAGCTCCACCGGACAGGGCAACCGGCGGCGCAGCTTGTCGCCGAACTCGACCACCCGCTCGGACATGGGTGTTGGACGGCCATCGTGCCCGGTGGGATTTCCCAGGATGACGCGTTCGATCGAGTATTCTTCCACCAGCTCGCACAGGCGCCGGATGTCACGCTCGAGGTTAATGCGTTCGAGTGTTGGCAGGCCTTGCGCCGTGAGGCCCAGCGCGTCCGACACCGCCAGGCCGATGCGCTTCAAGCCAAAATCGATGGCCAGGATTCTGGCTGGCAATCGGCCACGCTCTCCACACATGGTCCCTTTCCATCATACACGACCCGGGGCAGCCCTTCGGGAAGGTCAACCTGTCGGACTCCGCCTTACTACTGCGACCCCGGCTTCCAACCCGCTCTGGCGGACTCATTCAATTCTTCCATTCCAGCAAGTAGGCCATATCTTCGAGCCGGTTCTCCCCGTCGTGGACGGCAAACTGACCACGGCGGCCAGAGGGCCTGGGCCCCCACAAGGTCGCGGCACCGTAGGTGCCATCCACGCGCAACGCATAGTAGCTTAAATCGACTTCGCGCAGGCGCTGGGGATAGGCGCGGAAGTTGTGCTGCACGCGCCGCAGGGCTTCCAGACAAGCGTCGGTAGGACTCTTGCCCTGGCGCATGAGCTCGACCACCGCGTGACCCCCGGCGACGCGGATGTTCTCCTCGCCCCGGCCCGTGGACCCGGCGCCGCCCACTTCGCCGTCGACGTAAAGCCCGGCGCCGATGATAGGCGAGTCCCCCACACGCCCCGGAATCTTCCATGCCAGGCCGCTGGTTGTGGTAACGCCGGAGATTTCGCCTTTGGCATTCACGGCCAGGCAGCTGATGGTGCCGTGCGGCGGACGCAAGACGCACTCAATAGCGAAGGCTTGGTCCTCCTCGGCGATGCCGAGCCGCGCCGCCGCCTTTCGCATGAGTTCTTCGAATTCCTGGCCGCGCGCTCGTTTGAGCTCCTGCATCTTGTCATAGCCGGGCGAGTCCAGCCCGGCGCCCCACGAGTCGCGTAGGCTGCGAGTCTCCCGCCACAGCATCCAGATCTTTCTCGCCTTTTCCGTCAGCAGGTTGGTGAGCTCAAATCCCATAGCCTTAGCGAAATTCGTGGCGTCCTCACCGACCAGCATGATCTCGTCTGTGTGCTCCATGACGGCTTTCGCCACTAGCGAGGCATTTTTCACCTGGTATAGGCAACCGACAGCACCCGCCTGCACCGTCGGGCCGTGCATCACGCACGAATCGAGGCTGACCTCCCCGGCTTCGTTGGGCAGACCGCCGTAGCCCACGCTCATATCCTCAGGGTCGTTTTCGTTCATATTGACGCCAGCCACCACGGCGTCCAGCGTGTCGGCACCCGCCAAGAGCTTTTCATAGGCCACTCGTGTCGCTCCAAAGCGGTAGCCATTGGCGCTTGAGATCACCACGGGCCGCTTCGGTGAGCGCGTCGCCTGAGGCGTGCGGGCGGGACTGGGAGCAGTCACTGCCCTGGTGGAATCCGCTCCTACAACGGCCGGCACCCCGCCGAGGCTTGCGGCGAGTCCGGCGGCAAACTCGCGCCGTGAAATCCTGTACATCGTCCCATACCTCCGGAGTGAGATGGATCTCGTTCCTTGGGGGCCAAGCTATCACCAGCGTTTGAGGTTGTCCAGGATGTGGTCCAAAGGGCGGTGCGATCCCGACCCCGCGGCGGATCCTTCACTGAGCGAGTAATAGCCGCCTGGGGACTTCTGCAGGCCGACCCGGCACCGGTAGGATGCCAGGCATGAACGACCACGAGCAAACCTGGTCGGCGTGGGACGACGTCATGCTGAAGGCCTGGATGGCCATTTACGAGAACTCGCTCACTCCTCCCCTTATCTTTCACGTGGTCAATGGTTGGGGCGAGCGCGTTTCCGTGTCCTCCTTGGACATCAAGCGGGAAGCCGTCCAGCCCTGGTGGAGCAGCTGGTCCTACATTCCGCCGGTCACCATCCAGGTGGAAGACGCTTGTGGAAAGCGATTCGAACTGCGCCTGCCCACGGATGGCGCCCCCTAGCTGCCGCCTGGCTGAGCCGCTACCGGCGGCTGTCGCCCGGAATGCCTGATAACTCCCTGAGAAAGCTGGTTCCATAGGTTAGTGCCAACCCGAAGTTTTCAGCGACGGTCTGCCCGATATCCGAGAGGGTGGCGCGCGTCCCGAGATTCACCCCCGGGCGGACTTGCGCGCCGGTGACGAGCAGCGGGACAAATTCGCGCGAGTGATCGGTGGATGGACCGAGGGGGTCGCAACCGTGGTCAGCCGTCAGGATGAGGAGATCGGCCGGCCGCAGCCGCTCGAGGATCGCGGATAGCAGCGCATCCACTTCCTCCAGCGCCCGGCCGTAGCCCTCGATGTCTAGGCGATGGCCGTACAGCATGTCGAAATCGACGAGGTTGGTGAAGATCAGCGCGGCGCCGCCCTGATCCATGGCACGCGCTGTACTCGCCAGCGCCTCGCGGTTATTCCTGCCGGGCAGCGATTCCGCGATCCCGCGGTTGACGAAGATATCAGGAATCTTGCCCACACCGACCACCCGGTGCCCTGCTTGTTCCAGCACATCCAGCAGCATGGGGCGTGGCGGCTCAACGGCATAATCATGCCGGCGCTCCGTGCGCTCGAAGGCCCCGGGCTGCCCGCGAAAAGGGCGTGCGATCACGCGCCCTACCCGATGCTCGCCTTGCAGCAGGTCACGCGCGATCCGGCAGAAGCGGTACAACTCCTCGACCGGGATCACTTCCTCATGCGCCGCAACCTGGAACACGCTATCCGCCGACGTGTAGACAATCGGCCAGCCCGTGCGCAGGTGTTCTTCGCCCAGCTGCCGGATAATCTCCGTGCCCGATGCTGGATAGTTGCCCAGCGTCTTGCGTCCAATGGCCCGCTCGAAAGCCTCTATGATCTCCCGCGGGAATCCCCCGGGATAGGTCGGAAAGGGCCGGTCCAGGATGATGCCGGCCATTTCCCAATGGCCTGCCGTGGTGTCCTTTCCCGGCGAGATCAGGGTGGCTTTCCCATAGGCACCGGCCGCTGGATTAACCGGGGCGATGCCGGCAAGCGGCCGGATATTGCCGAGGCCCAGCTTCTGCAGGTTAGGAAGCCGAAGCTCGCGGCGCTCGGCGATGTGTCCCAAGGTGTCGCGGCCTAGGTCACCGTACTGGGCCGCGTCCGGCTGGGCGCCAATGCCCACGCTATCCAGGACGATAAGAATGACTCGTTCAAACACGGATCCTCCCGGGCCAAGCCCCGCCGACGAGCACACATTTGTGGATCAGCGGAGCAAGCAGCGGCGGCTAAGGATCGTGACTCGGCAGCGGAATCGAATCCTTTGGCGGACGCTGTCTGTGTGTTGGTCTGCGGCTTCCCTGTCGCCTCCTCCACACGACGAAACGGGTCACGCCATAGCCCAGCACGGAGCCCGTCCGAAGAAAAATGCGCCTGGTCCAGGATGCGCGTGAGGGCCACGAAGGCCGCCCCATAGGCCACCCGGGGCAGCCACGGGCGGCCGCTGCCGCGTTAGCCACGACGGTCGCCACGGCGAAGGCAACCATTGGCAAGCGGAGGTCGCGACGCAGGCTGGGAGCTGATATTTGCGGGGAGCATGCGGGACGGGCGAGCGTCCGAACGCCGTCGCTTCAGGGCAGGTGGATGGGTCCAGGCCCGCCCGGCCCAACAACTGGCAGTGCATGGAAGCCCCAGGAGGATTACTTCGTCTTAAAGTTGGTGGTGAGCTCCATGTCGCCCCAGCGGATTGAGAGCTCACCTCCATCGCCTTCCTTTTCCAACGTGATCGTTACCTGCTCGGCCGCCGGCCCTTCCTTCTCCACCTTCAAGGGGATCTTGGCGAAATCCTTCGAAGGATCGTGATCCGTGCCCCACTGCCCGTGCTGCTTGTTGAACACAAGCTGGAAGCTGTTTTCCTTGTCCTTGAGTACCCAGAGGCTGTATTCCCCTTTCGGAATGGTTACATCGCCGAACACGAGATCGCCCGAGGTGGAAAACGTGGTGGACTTATCGGCGCCCAGCCTCCAGAATTCGCCCACGGGCAGTTCCCCCAAGCGATCTTCCACCGTCTTTCCGTGAAGCGAGGGGCGCCCGTACTCAACCGAGATCTTCGTGCCGTTCAAGTCCAGGCTGGCCGTCCCACGCGGGTTGCCCTGCGCCCAAGCGGAAACGGCGAGGCTGACGGCGGCGGCAACTCCCCATACGACTTTCAAGGTCCTCATAGCTTATTCTCCTTTTTTTCCTCCGGTCGAAGTGTTGTCTGAGTTTGAACCGCGGGCTAACAGTATAGCTGCTCGGCCGCAGGTCTGGCACCCAAATTCGTGCCACCGTTCCGGGCTTGCCCGCTTCGGCGCGCCGCGGTCTGGAAAGCGGGACACGGGTCAGCGGCTGACAGCACTCGACCAGAGGCGGGCGGACCGCGCCGCGGCAGGGTGGTACCAAAAAACTCTGGCGGAGAGGCAGGGATTCGAACCCTGGGTACAGGTTTTAGCCCGTACAACGGTTTAGCAAACCGCCGCCTTAAGCCACTCGGCCACCTCTCCGTCAATTGTTGCGGCCGGTGCTACCAGTCACCACTGTAGCGAAAATCGGGGTGCTGTGCCAATGGGTTCCTTCCCCCGGCAGAGCTAGACCGGACGGGTTCGTGCCCAGGCTGATGTGCTCCTCGATGGCGGATGCCCAGCGGCGGGCGTCGCCCGTCAGAAGAAGAGGTACTTTCGCCAGCGTTCGTCCGACCTTCCCATCAACCGCATCAGCTGGCGGCTGGTGTGGAGGGTAAAGGGGCGAGGCTGGCGAGCCAACTTGAGTCCCGCTTCCTCCGGGAGGCGGTCGCCCTTGAGGCTGTTGCAGCGGTGGCAGCAGGCGACGAGGTTGTCCCAGTCGGTGTGGCCGCCACGCGAGCGCGGAATCACGTGGTCGAGCGTCAGCTCGGAAGCGGGCAGCACGCGCCCGCAGAACTGGCAGGTGTTCCGGTCGCGCAGGAGGATGTTCTTGCGCGAGAGGGCGCGCGGCTGGTGGGGAATGTGCCGGAACTCCCGCAGGCGGATGACACTGGGAATGCGAAATGCGGACCGCGCCGAGTGCAGGTAGTCGCCGTCCTCTTCCTCCGTCGTGGCGACACCCTTGATGATTAGGACCACGGCGCGGCGGACCGGCGTCACATTAATAGGCTCGTAGGACGCGTTGAGCACCAGCACAGGTGCGTGCAGCTTGCGTTGGTCCGCCTCCGACATGGCCGTTAGACCTGATCTAGAAGGCTATTATCCCTGTTTGGCGTGCGGCTCGTCAACGTGTGGACCACTTCCGCTTCGGCACAGAGCCAGAATACGCGCCTGTCTCACAGCATCGGCTGGCCGTCAGCGAATGGACTTTCGGTTTAGTTTGTTTTGAATGTCCCGGATGTCTCGGCGGTCTAGGATTGCACGATAGTTTACATGGGGCGGTTTGCCGCTAGCTAGCGAATCATGAGGCGGGCGAGAGCTTCGATCAGGGTCGACGAGTTCTCAATAACATAGTGGGATTTACCCAAGATTCTGGAAAAGGTGAGACAGATGAGACAAATCGGCCCTTTATTTTCAACAACATAATGGGATTCATTGTCACCCCTAATTTTTCTCACCTTTGGGGTCCCAAAAGCGGCTGCGCCACCGCGCGTTAGCTGGTCATTGGCGAGGGTTCCTTTCTCAACGGATCAACAGGTCCCGATCGTCACCGAGGTCGCAACTTGCAGGGTTGCGAACCGGCACTGACAACGATTATTCTTGGCTGCTCGCGAGATTCGGCCCGCAAGGGCTCTGCGGATCCCGAATATGGGTGCCACGCTCACCAAGCTCCGTTTGGCCGACCGCATGTCGCGGCTAGGCACGGAGGGGGCTTTCGAGGTCATGATGCGGGCGCAACGGCTGGAGAAGCTGGGGCGGGACATCATCCATCTTGAGATTGGCGAGCCGGACTTCCCCACGCCGCTGCACATTGTCGAGGCAGCCGAGCGAGCACTGCGCGACGGCTGGACGCACTACAGTCCGCCGGCGGGGCTGCCCCAGCTACGGGAGGCGGTGGCGGAGGATACCTCGCGCCGCCTCGGCATCCCCATCGATCCCTCCGAGGTGGTCATCACCCCGGGCGCCAAGCCGATCATGTTCTTCGCCCTGCTGGCGCTGGTTCAGCCGGGAGACGAAGTGCTTTACCCGAACCCGGGTTTTCCCATCTACGAATCGATGATCGAGTTCACCGGGGGCCGCCCGGTGCCTTACTCCTTGCCGGAAGATCGTGAGTTCGACATCGATGTAGGAGAGGTTCTGGAGAAGCTGAGCGAGCGAACCCGAATGATCATCCTGAATTCCCCGCACAATCCGACCGGCGGAGCTCTGGGCCGGGAGGAGGTGGCGCAGCTGGCGCGTGCGCTGGGGGAACGCGACGTTTGGGTGCTCTCGGACGAGATTTACAGCCGCCTGCTCTTTGAAGGCGAGCATGCCAGCCTGGCGCAATTTCCGGGAATGAAAGACCGCACCATTATTCTGAATGGCTTCTCGAAGACCTACGCCATGACGGGGTGGCGTTTGGGCTACGGGATCATGCGTCGCGACCTGGCCGAGCAGATGGGGCGGCTGATGGCCAACTCGAATTCCTGCACCGCCAGCTTTACCCAGATGGCCGGCATTGAAGCCCTGCGTGGCGACCAAGCATGCGTGGAGGCGATGCGGGAAGAGTTCCGGCGGAGGCGTCAGGTCATCGTCGAGGGTCTCAACCAGATTCCTGGCTTCCGCTGCCACCGCCCTCGCGGTGCTTTCTACGTTTTCCCCAACATCACCGCCACCGGGCGGAGTTCGCACGAAGTAGCGGACGCTTTGCTCGAGGAGGCGGGCGTGGCCTGCCTGTCCGGAACCGCCTTCGGCGCTGGCGGCGAGGGCTACGTGCGCTTCTCCTTTGCCAACTCGATCGACAACATTCGCCGGGCCCTCGAGTGCATCGAGGGTTGGGCGGCAAAACAGCTCCGCTTGTAGGCAACGCTGCGGCCGCGATTCGGCCTTCGGGCTTCCAGAGAAACTCGGCCTGAGTTGTGGCCGCGCACACACTTCCTGAAACCGCCATGCCAGCGCCGCGATATCGAGTGTTTGCCACCTGTAACATCGGCGACGATGCCCTGAACCTGTTGCGCAGCCGAGGCTATGAAGTGGAGGTCTACGATCACCTCGAAGCTCCTCCCAAGAAGCTGATCATTGAAAAAGTGCGCTCCGGAATCGACGCACTGATTACCACGCTGCGCGACCCGATTGACGCCGAAGTGTTCGAGGCGGGCAAGGGAACTCTCAAAGTGGTGGCCCAGGACGCCGTGGGCTTCGACAATATCAACCGCGCCGACGCCAACCGCTACCGCATCCCTTTCACGCACACGCCGGACGTCCTCACGGAGGCGACGGCCGAGTTTGCCCTCTTCATGCTGGGCTGCGTGGCCCGCAAGCTCTATCCCAGCGAACGCCTGGTGCGCGAGAACCGCTGGGGAGCCTGGCATCCCTTCCTTCCTTTCTTGGGTGACGAGGTTACGGGCAAGACGGTCGCCGTGATTGGCACGGGTAGAATCGGCCAGGCTTTTATGAAGAAAGCGGTGGCGCTCGACGTGAACCTGCTTTGCTACGACCCGGTCTACCAGGCGCAAGACTTCATCAACAAGATTCAGGAAGAGATGGACCTGCGGCGGCGGCACGGCTTTACCTCCGAAGGCCGCACGGTGCGCTACGTCAGCTTGGAGGAAGCGCTCGCTGGAGCCGACTTTGTCACCCTTCACGTGCCGCTGCTGCGCGAGGGCGAGGCAGCCACGCCCACGTTCCATCTGATCAACGAAAGCGCGCTGCGCCTGATGAAGCCGACCGCCTACCTCATCAACACGTCGCGCGGTCCGGTGGTGGATGAGCAGGCCCTGGCCGCCGCCTTAAAGCAAGGAGTGATTGCGGGAGCTGCCCTCGACGTGTTTGAAAAGGAGCCGCTGCCGGCGGACTCGCCGCTGCGCGACCCGGAGCTCGAGGACCGCGTGCGGCTCTTTCCTCACTTTGCCAGTGCCGGCCGCATCACCCGCCTTTCGCCCGATCCCGACAAGGGCATGGCCGGACGCTGCGTCCACGCCCTGATGGCGGTTCTCGAATCGGGCCAGAGTCCCGCCTCCATTCCCTATGTGGTCAACAAAGAAGCATTCCAGTAGATTCTGGAGTTCTCAGTCGTCCAGTCGCGGCCAGAAGCCGGCGAGGATCGGAAGGCTCCAGCCGCCTGGGCCGGCTAGCGCCGAGGCTTGGCTCCACTTTCTAGCCCAAAGGGAGACGGAGCTGCCCGGCCGCTCCATACGTAGGTGTGCCCTTAGCGGCGGCGGCAGGCAAGTTCTCGCGGTTTGCCAGCCCGTAGCGCTTTCGCAACTCAGCCATGAGCGCTGATATTCGCTCCCTGTATTCTCCTCCCAGGTAGGCCGAGCGTGCGTAGAGCTGGCGATAGCGCGCGACAAGATGAGGAAATTCGCGCTGCAGAAACGGCATAAACTCCTTCATGGCCGAAGGCTTGAGAAAAAGCAGGTTGCAGTGAACCGCCGAGGCTCCGGAGGCTGCCGCGCGGCGCACCAAGTCTTCCAGGGCGGCACGCGAGTCGGTAAGGCCTGGCAGGATGGGCATCGCATTCACCGCTACGCGCACGCCAGCTGCCGTGAGCCGGGCCACCGCCTCGAAGCGCCGCGCGGGAGGAGGCGCCTTGGGCTCCAGCTGACGAGCCAAGTGCTCGTCCGTGGTTACGATAGTCATGTGAACGCTGAAGCGGTGCTGTTGGGCGAGACGAACCAGCAGGTCAAGATCGCGCAAGATGAGGAGGGACTTGGTGGTGAGGGAAAGGGTGAGGCCCGTAATGCTGGTGAAGGCCTCCAGCACGCGGCGGGTGATGCCAAAGCGCTTCTCCGCCGGCTGGTAGGGATCGGTGACCGTCCCCAGAGCGATCGGTAAGCCTTTGTCCCTCGCCTGGCGCAACTCGGCTCGCAACAAATCCGGCATGCTGACTTTAGCGTAGATCTTGCGTTCGAAGTCGACGCTCTCCCACATCTCCATGAACTCATGGGTGTAGCGGGCGTAGCAGTACTTGCAGCCGAACTCGCAGCCGCGATAGGGGTTCAGGGTCCAGGCAAAGGGCATACGCCCGCTAGCCTCGCGGTTCAAGGCGGAACGCGAGGGGAGGGCGTAGTAATGGACCTGAGCCCGCTGGTGGACAGGCGGGCTTAGGGCGGCCAAGCGGACCAGGCCGGTGCGCTGGGGCGAGGCAGGCAGGATGGGCAGGAGCCACATAAGGGGACCGCCTTATTTTCGCTTTTCATTCGCTCCATGTCAAGGGACTCCGTCTCTTGGTTAGGATGACGGCGTCCAGTGACGGCCCTTCACCCTGCGGCCTTGATCCCGCGAACGTCCGAGGGGTGAACGAGACGGAAGCAGGGCCAGGGCTCGCTTAGCAATCCCTGCAACTTTGTGCTGAAATCATGCCCGCTGGTGCGCCAGGGCGCGTCCCGAGCTCAGCGTGGGGAGGTCACTCCCGGGGGAAGCGATGACGGATAAAATCGCCATTTTCGTGACCACTGGCAAGCTGAGCGAGGCGCGCAAAATCGCGCGCCACCTGGTCACGGAGCGGCTAGCCGCCTGCGTGAACATCACCGCGCCTCTTCAGTCGGTTTACCGCTGGCAGGGAAAGGTGGAGAGCGCGCGCGAGTTCCTACTTATCATCAAGACCACGCGAGGGCTCTTTGACGCGGTCAGGCTGGAAGTAGCCCGGCTTCACAGCTATGCCACGCCGGAGGTCATCGCGCTGCCGATTGTGGACGGCTCGCCCGATTACCTGCAGTGGCTGGAGGGTTCGGTGAAGCGGCCGAACGCCACAGCTCAGCGGTCCGACTGACGCGCCAGAAACGGCAAGGCAGCGCGGAAGGCTTCCGGTTCGCCACCGACCGCGCTAATCGATCCGTTCCAGCGCCTGGTCGAGGTCGGCAATCAGGTCTTCGGCATCTTCGATTCCTACCGAAATGCGAACCAAACCCTCGGTGATCCCGAGGCGGCGCCGCTCCTCTGGCGGTACGCTGGCGTGGGTCATGGTCGCCGGATGGGAGATCAGTGTTTCGACGCCTCCCAGGCTCTCGGCCAGCGAGCACAATCGCACGGACTTGAGCACGGTCTTGGCGTTCTCGAGCGAGCCGGTCTCAAACGAAAGCATTCCGCCAAAACCCCTCATCTGCCGCTTCGCCAGTTCGTGCTGGGGGTGAGAGGGCAATCCCGGATAATTGACCCGCTTCACTTTGGGATGCCCGGCAAGGTACTGGGCTACGGCACGGCCGTTTTCATCGTGCTGGCGCATGCGGACTGCTAAGGTCTTCACGCCGCGCAGCACCAGCCAGGCGTCGAACGGCCCGAGGATAGCCCCGCCGGCGTTCTGCAGGAACTTCAAGCGGTCGGCTAATTCCGGGTCATTGACGACTGCGACGCCGCCCACCCCGTCGCTGTGGCCATTCAGGTACTTGGTGGTACTGTGTACGACGATATCCGCGCCGAGCTCGAGCGGTCGCTGCAGGTAGGGGCTCATGAAGGTGTTGTCGACGGCCAGCAGCAGCCCGTGCTGGTGCGCCAGCCGAGCGATGGCGGCGATGTCCGTCAGCTCCATCACCGGGTTGGTGGGAGTTTCGATGAAAACCAGGCGCGTGCGGGGTTGGATCGCCCGTTCCACTTCCTCCAGCCGGCTGGTGTTGGAATAGGTAAAGGAGAGGCCGAAGTGGCGCAGCACCCGCTCGAACAGGCGGAACGTCCCGCCGTAGAGGTTGTGCCCGGCCACGATGTGGTCGCCTGACTTAAACAGCATCATGACGGTCTGAATGGCGGCCATGCCGGAAGCAAAGGCGAAGGCGAAGCGGCCGCCCTCCAGCGCCGCCAGGTTTCGCTCCAGGCGGGCGCGGGTCGGATTCGAAGTGCGTGCATACTCGAAGCCTTTGTGTTTCCCCAGCTCTTCCTGCACGAAGGTCGAAGTCTGGTAGATTGGAACGATGATCGCCCCGGTGGCCGGGTCCGGTTCCTGACCAATGTGAATGGCGTCCGTCGAGAATCCCATAGCACCTCCCACTCGAGTCGCTGAGGCTGGTCAAAAAATGAAACTAGAACTTAGCAGCATAGCGTGCTCAGGCCAAGCGCGGCGTCGGAGGAGCAAGGCCTTCCTTGGGGTGGGAATTCAGGACTGGCGGGCGATTGCGCGTTACAATAGATGTCAGAGCGGAGCTTTAAGAGCAGGTGAAGGAAGATGTCGACCCCGCGGATGACCCGAAGAGCATGTCTGGCGGCCGGATCGGCGGCTACCGGATGGCTGGCCTTGCACCCCGCGGAGGCCCTCTCCCTCCTCGGCGCGAAGAGTTCGCCGCATCCGGCGCTGGTGAAGATCGTCGAGTTCGATGATTCCGGGAAGAAAAAGGGGAAAATCATGGTTGAGAAGGTTGTGAAGACGGAGGCGGAGTGGCAGCGGCAACTGACCCCCGAGCAGTTCTATGTGACCCGCAAGAAGGGTACGGAGCCGGCTTTCAGCGGCAAGTACTGGAACGAGCATGCCAAGGGGATCTATCGTTGCGTCTGCTGCGGCACGGCGCTCTTCAGTTCCGACACTAAGTTCGACTCCGGCACCGGCTGGCCCAGCTTTTGGGCCCCGATTGCCGAGGAGAACATCCGCACTGAAAGGGATTCGAGTTTGGGCACGGTGCGCACCGAGGTTTTGTGCCGCCGGTGCGATGCCCACCTCGGCCACGTCTTTGAAGACGGCCCGCCGCCCACTCACCTCCGCTACTGCATGAATTCGGCGGCCCTGACCTTTGTTCCGGAGGAAGCGGCCCGCAAACATCATGGCTGATTCCAAGCCGACAGACCGGAAGGTGCCGCCGTTGCGCCACACGGCGACGCCGGCGGTGCGCAGCCATCGCATCTTTGGTCGACTCGCTTTCTTCACTTTGGTGCTTCTCGCAGCGGGGACCGGGGTGCTGGCGGGGCTGGTCTTTGTTTATTCTTCCAACCTCCCGCAGGTGGAAGAGCTCTACGACTACCGCCCCGATGTGATGACAGAGATCTACGCCGATGATGGCACCCCCATCGGCAACTTTGCCCTCGAGCGCCGCGTGCTGGTAACCTACGACCAAATCCCGCAGGTTTTGCGCGACGCCGTCCTTTCCATTGAAGACCGCCACTTCGAGAGTCATTTCGGTGTCGACGTCATCCGCATTGTGCGCGCTGGGATCACCGACATGCTCGAGTGGCGGAAGGCGCAAGGCGCCAGTACACTGACCCAGCAACTCAGCCGCAGGCTCTTCCTGACGCCCGAGAAGAGCTGGCGGCGTAAGTTCCAGGAAATGCTGCTGGCCATCCAGATCGAGCGGCGCTTCACCAAGCCCCAGATCTTCACCCTCTACTGCAATCTCTTCAACTTGGGCGGAGGCGCCTACGGATTCGAGGCAGCCTCCCAGCTCTACTTTGGCAAGCACCTGAACCAGCTCACCTTGCCGGAGGCGGCGATGCTTGCCGGCCTGGTGCAGAACCCTACCGCCTACTCGCCGCTGCGCCATCCGGAGCGCTGCCTGCAGCGCCGCAACCGGGTGCTTGAAGCGATGCTCGAGAATGGCAAGATCACCCGCGAACAGTATCTGCAGGCCATAGCCGCGCCGCTGGGGCTGCACATTCAGCGATGGAACCAGGAAACGGCGCCCTACTTTGTGGAGGACGTACGCGAATTTCTGGAAAAGAAGTATGGCGCCCAGACCGTCAATGAGAGCGGGCTGCGCGTCTACACTACCCTCAACCTGCATCTGCAGAACCTGGCCGTCGAGGCGCTACGGCAAGGTCTGCGGGATGACGACAAGCGGCGTGGCTGGCGCGGGCCCGAGAGGAACATCCTCAAGAATCCGCCCCTCTCTTCCGATGGCCAGCCCGTCACGCTCGATTCCTACAGCGATGATGATTGGACGAAGCCCCTCCAGCCGGGCAGCCTGATCCACGGGCTGGTGATGGAGGTCAAGCCGGAATACGCGCTGGTTCGCTTCGGTAAAATGACCGCCCGCGTCACTCCCCCGGATTTCGCCTGGACCAAGCGGAGTGAGCCTCGCGAACTCTTCGCCCCTGGCGATCTCGACCTGTTTCTGGTGAAGGAAGTCCAGGGCCATACGTTACACGTGACTCTGGACCAGCACCCCGACGTGCAAGGCGCCTTGGTCGTGATCGACAACCGCACCGGCGCCGTCAAAGCCATGGTGGGCGGCTACGACTTTGACGAAAGCAAGTTTAACCGCGCCGTCCAGGCCGAGCGCCAGGTGGGCTCTTCCTTCAAGGTCTATATCTACTCCCAGGCCCTGATGGATGGCATGAACCCCTTCGATACGATTCTGGATGCGCCCATCAGCTTCCCCTCGGCTTCCGGCGTGTGGGCTCCCCACAACTACGACGGCAAGTTTGAGGGGCGCATTACCCTGCTGCACGCCCTGGCGGAATCGCGCAACGTGCCCGCGGTTCGATTGCTCGAGCGTGTGGGGGTCGACCGGGTCATCAAGCTGTGCCGGAAGTTCGGCATCACCTCGCGGCTCACGCCTAACCTGCCCCTGGCCCTCGGCGCTTCGGATCTCACGCTGCTCGAGCACACCTCGGCCTTCACGACCTTTCCCGATGACGGCTTGCACATCACGCCCCGGCTGGTGGATCGCGTGACCAGCTACGACGGCCGGGTCATCGACGAGTTCCGGCCGCAGGTGACGGACGTGATTCCGGCTGGCGTGGCCCGCCTCATGGTTTCCATGCTACGCGAGGTCATCAATTCGGGCACCGCGGTGCGCGCCCGCCCGCTGGCCGCCAAGTACGACATTGCGGGCAAGACGGGTACCACCAACGACTTCACCGATGCCTGGTTTATCGGGTTCTCGCCCTCACTCACCTGCGGCGTGTGGGTAGGCTTTGACGATCACCGCTCTTTGGGTGATAAGGAAGAAGGTTCGCACGTGGCCTTGCCCATTTGGATGCGCTTCATGGAAGAAGCTTTGAAGGAGCGGCCGGCAGAAAAATTCCCTGACTCGCCGCTGCTCACCAACCCCGATCAAGTCAACGAAATTCTGGCCAACGCCAACAAGGAGAGTTTGTTCCTGGCGCGCACCCTGGCCGCCACCGGCGGCGTCGTGGAGGTCTCAAGCCAGGACAGCACAGCTGCCGGCGATGACAACCGGCCCTCCCGTACTCCCGCGGATGAGGTGCCGTCGAAGACCCCGCCTCGCGAAGCAGACCCGGTCCCTCACAGCTAGAGCCATGCTGAGGCGGCCGAATCATCTGGGCCGGGCGCGCCTCCTGGCTGGCCATCCGCGGACCTTCAGAGTCGGGCCTGAACTCACCACCGCGCACCCGCTGTCAATAGACGCTGCGGTGCTGCACGGTTCCTTTGCTTGCGAGGGAGAAGCGCGGCTCCGTGGCGCCACCCTGGATGAGGCGGGCGCAGACGTACTCGCCGACCGAAGGCCCGTGTTTGAATCCGTGTCCGGATCCGCCGCCAACCAGCCAGACATTCTCGAAGTCGGGGTGGCGGTCAATCAAAAAGTCGCCGTTCGAGGTATTCTCGTATTGGCAGACGCGCGTCTCGACAATGGGCGCGTGCTTCAAGGCGGGGAACCGCCGCGCCACGTAGCCGCGCAGCTGCTCGACGCCCTCCGGCGTGACAGTGCGGACTCCCGTGTCGGGATCAAAGGGGGGACCATGCCTGTCCATGGCTACCTTCACGCCGCGGCTCTCGAGGTCAGGTAGGCCGTAAACTTCGTCCCCGAGGCTGATCCAGGCCGGCATCGCCGGCGGGGCGAACCGTGGATCTCCGGCAGGCGGCCCGAAGAAGTAAACCTCCTGGCGCGTGGGGAAGATGCGCTCACCCAATAGGCCAGGAAAGAGTTTGGGCAGCCAGGGCCCGCAAGCGAACACGAAGGTACCCGCATGAGCTTCGCCTTCCGGTTGCATCGAGATGGACGCCAGCCGGCCGGGGCCCCGCGGGGGCTTCACCCAGGCACTCCTGTATTCGACAGCGTGCTTGGCCGCTTCTTCCACCACCGCCTGCACGGCGCGACGCGCCATCAACACACCAGAATCGAGCTCGAGCAACCCCCAGGCGACGTCGGCGAAGTCGAACTGCGGATAACGCCTTTCGAGTTCCGAGCGCGACAGTCGTTCGTAGGGCACGCCGAGCCTTTCAAACACCGCTTGGTTCTGCTGATTGTAGGGATCGTGCTCGCGCGCCAGCCACAAGACGCCGGTAGGATAGAAGAGCCGTTGGCCAGCGCGGGCCAAGAGGCTCTGCCACGCTGGCAGGGCCTGCCGCGCCCAGCGCGAGTACAGCTCGTCGGGGCCGTAGCCAGCGCGGATGATGCGCGACTCACCGCCTGAGCTTGCGCGGCTGTTCGCCGGGCCATAGGCGTCCACCAAAAGCACCTTTTGGCCCGCTTGCTGCAGCCGGTGCGCCGTCCAGGCGCCGAAGCACCCCGCGCCGACTACGGCTACATCATAGGTTTTGCCAGCCAAACCTAGTGTTCCTTTCCTGGCAGACGTACCGGCACCTGCCGGCCTAACCAGCATTGCGCTCGCCAAGGACCTCAAAAACCTGCGGCGGTTGCGTGGCAAGGACACTTTGCACCGCGGCGATCATTCCAGCTCGATCCTCTGGCCCACCACCTCGCCGCTCTCCGCCAGGCGGCCCTCTACCCTGACCCGCACTCCTACTTTCAGGTCTTCAGCTGAGCCGCTGCTCCCGTCGCGGTGTCTGATTTCCGTCTTTTCCGTGTGGGTAACGTGGAAGATGATCTTCCCTTCCGTGTTCACGGTCAGCCGGCCCGGCTGAACCTCAGTGATCTTGCCTTCCAGGGTGAAGTTCGTCTCCTCAGAAGATGGCTGAGCCCAGGTGCCGTGCGGCACGGGCGCGACGAAGGCGAGCGATATCCCTAAGGCGAAGATCAACCTAGTTCTCCGCCGGTATCGAGCGCGGCTCCGACGATAGCCGTGCCAGCTCGTCGAAACGTGAGGACTCATAGCATTTCCTCCACAATACCCGGCACCGCGGCCAGCGATTCATCGAGCTTCGCGGCGTTTTTTCCGCCCGCCTCCGCCAGGTCCTTGCGGCCCCCGCCACTGCCTTCGACAATCGCAGCAGCGGCTTTGACGATCCTCCCCGCGTCCAGCCGGCTGGTGAGGTCCTTGGTCACGCCCGCCACCAGCGAGACGCGACCATCCGCGGCGCTGCCCAGCACGATGACCCCCGATTGAAGGCGCCCCCGCAAGTTATCGATCATCTGCCGCATCGCATGGCGGTCCGTCACGTCGACCCGGGCGGCCAGGACGCGGACGCCTTTGACTTCTTTCACCTGCTGCAGCAGGTCGCCCGCCGCGGCCGCCGCACGCTCAAGCTGTTGCGCTTCCAGCTGGCGGCGCAGCTTCTTCTCAGACTCCGCCAGCTTCTCTGCCGCCTCCAGCAACTCATCCGGTTTGGCGCGGAGAGCCTCTGAAAGGAGTGTCAACGTCTGGCTGGCCCGGCGCAGGTGTTCCAAGACGGCTAGGCCCGTGACAGCTTCGATGCGCCGTGTTCCGGCGGAAACGCTCCCCTCGGAGACCAACTTGAACAGGCCGATTTCCCCAGTGCGCTTCACATGGGTTCCGCCACAAAGCTCCTTCGAAAACGAGCCATCGTCAACGGAGACTACGCGCACGCGGTCGCCGTACTTTTCACCGAAGAGCGCCATGGCCCCCGAAGCCAGTGCCGAGTCGAGATCCATGACCTCCGTGCGCACTTCTTCATTGCGCAACACATGTTCGTTCACCAGGTCTTCAATATCAAGCAGGTCTTGCGCGTCGAGCGCGGCGTAGTGGGTGAAGTCGAAGCGCAGGCGGTCCGGCGCGACGAGTGAGCCGGCCTGCTTCACCTGCGTGCCGAGTTCGTGGCGCAGCGCGGCATGGAGCAGGTGCGTCGCTGTGTGATTGCGGCGGATGGCGTCGCGGCGCTCGCGGTCGATTTGGGCCGTCAGCGAATCGCCCACGCCCAGGGCGGGTTCCGCCACCCAGTGCACCTTATGGGCGATCAGGCCGCTGATGGGACAGTAGGTATCGTCCACGGTGGCTACCACCTCGCCGCCGGCGAGGAAGCGACCGGTGTCCCCCACTTGGCCGCCAGCTTCGGCATAGAAGGGAGTGCGATCGAGAATCACCTCGAACCGGCCGCCCACAGCAGTCCTTTCCACCGTCTTACCGTTCTGAACGATCGCCAGGATCCGGCAACCCTCCAGGGTAACGTGCTCCCGGTCGAAAGTATTGGCGAGGTTGCCCAGCTTTTCGGCTAGGGCCTGGTAGACGGGCAAGGCCAGCTTTTTCTCTGCTCCTTTCCAACTGGCGCGGGCGCGCTCGCGCTGGCGGCGCATTTCCGCCTCGTAACCATCCCAATCCACGGCCAGGCCGTAGTTCTGCACAATACTCTGGACGAAGTCTGGACGTAGTCCGTAGGTGTCGTGGAGTTTGAAGAGTTCCTGCCCCGGAATGCGTCCGCTCCCTCCACGCTGTCCGCGCCGCTCGCGAACCCATTCCCCGAAAGTAAGCGGTGGCCCTTGCTCCACGCTCACCAGCGCACGATTCAGTTGTTCGAGGCCCAGGCGGGTGGTGTGCGCATAGCGGCCTTCTTCTGTCTTGATCGCTCTCGCCACGTGATGGGCCGTCTCGAGCAAATGCGGATAGGCCTCCTTCATCAGGTCCACCACCTTCCCGGATAGCTTAAACAGGAAGGGCTCACTTAAGCCCAGGGTCTGGCCGTGGTAGAGCGCGCGGCGCATGATGAGTCGGAGCACATAGCCGCGGCCCTCGTTAGAAGGAAGCACGCCGTCGGAAATCAGGAAGGTGGCGGCGCGGGAGTGGTCGGCAATGATCCGCAGCGAAACATCGGTATCGCCGCCGCCGCCGTACTCCAGACCCGCCAGGCTGGCGGCCTCTTCGATCAGCGGCTGGAACAAATCCGTGTCGAAATTCGAAATCTTCCCCTGCAGGACGGCGGCCAGGCGCTCCAAGCCCGCACCCGTGTCCACGCAGGGATTGGGCAGGGGGGTCAGCACACCGTGCTCGTCACGGTTGTACTGCATGAACACGAGGTTCCAAAGCTCGACGTAGCGGCCGCAATCGCAAGGGAACGCGCAGTCGGGGTGGCCCAGGTCACTGGCTGCTGGGCCCAGGTCGTAGTGGATTTCGGAACAGGGCCCACACGGCCCGGTGTCGCCCATCGCCCAGAAGTTGTCCTTCTCGTCCAGGCGAGCGATGCGGTCGCGGGGTACGCCTACGTCACCAGCCCATATTTCCGCGGCCTCGCCATCCTCCCGGAAAACGGTGACGTAGAGCTTCTCCCGGGGAATAGCGAAGTCCTTCGTGACCAGCTCCCAGGCCCAGGGAATAGCTTCCTTCTTGAAGTAATCGCCGAAGGAGAAATTTCCCAGCATCTCGAAAAAGGTGTGGTGCCGCGCGGTGCGGCCCACTTGCTCGAGATCATTGTGCTTGCCGCCGGCGCGCACACACTTCTGCACTGAGCAGGCGCGGGTGTAGTCGCGCTTCTCGAGACCCAGAAACACGTCCTTGAACTGGTTCATCCCCGCGTTGGTAAAGAGCAGGGTAGGGTCGTTGGCCGGCACTAACGAGGATGAAGGCACAACGCGGTGGCCGCGGGCCTCGAAGAAACTCAGAAAGCGGCTGCGAATCTCATTGGAACGCATGCGTGAATGATCTGTCCTTCGCTCTAGATTCCGAACCGCCCGCAACTCCGCTGCAATTCCTAACTCCGGCGGAGGGTAAGCGAGCGGGAACGCCTTCAGCCTGACCGCGCACAAGGCATCATGGCCGGAAGGCTCGCGCCGTCGCGCGTCTTGGCGGTTCCACTGGCTGGCCCAGGAACACGCACTTCAGAACTCATTATTCAGACGTCGCCATCCACTATGCGCCTCAATTCCGGCCGTTCCCGCACCGCCTTCATGATATCACCCGGCCGGAATCCCAGGCGCGCCAGGCTCTGGCAAAGGGAGGCGAGGCGGGCGCGGCTGAGTGGCCGGCGGAGGGCACGAAGCTTCTTATCCAGGGCGCGCTGCAGGGATTCGCTCTCGTCGGTCTCTTCGAAGGCACGGTCGAGGGCGGCATCGATTGCCTGGTAGTCGACCAGCTGGGCCTTCAGCTCGCGCGCGATGCGCGCCCGTCCGAAGCCGCGGTGGCGGGCGAGGGAGGAGGCATACTGCTCGGCGAACTTCTGGTCGTCGAGCAGGCCCAACTCGCGCAGCCGGGTGATGGCCTGCCGCGTGGCCGGGCCGCCGCCGAACTTGCGCTCCAGAGCGCGGCGCATTCCAGCTACCGAATAGGGGCGTCGGGCCAGCATACGCAGCGCCGCCTGTAGGGGGTGCGGAGGGGTTTGAGGTGAGGGCGGGGAGGACTTGCGACGGCCTGGGTCAGCTGCTCGCAAAACGGTCGCTGCGGGACTTAGCGGCCCGCTCCATCTCCTCGCGGGCTACGTCAGCGGTGCTGCGGATACCCGCCAGGCGCAGCTTGAGCTCGTCCGGGTTGGACGCACGCAGCAGCGCCTCCTCCAGGGTAATCAGCCCCTGGGTGTAAAGATCATACAGCGACTGGTCGAAGGTCTGCATGCCGTACTGTGAGGTGCCTTGGGCGATCGCATCCCGGATGAGGCGAGTCTTTTCCGGATTGACAATGCAGTCGCGGATATATTCCGTGGAGATCAGCACCTCGGCGGCCGGCACACGCCCGATGCCGTCCGATTTGCGCACCAGGCGCTGGGAGATGATGCCCTTCAGGGTGGAGGCCAGCTGGAGGCGGATCTGCTTTTGGTCGGGAGGCGGAAAGGCGGCAATGATGCGCTGGATGGTCTCGGCGGCGTCCAGGGTGTGGAGAGTCGAGAGCACCAAGTGGCCGGTTTCGGCGGCTTGCAGCGCAGTGGCGATGGTTTCAAGATCACGCATCTCGCCCACCAGGATCACGTCCGGGTCCTGCCGCAAGGCAGAGCGTAAGGCAGCGCCGAAACTTGGAGTATCCACCTCCACCTCACGCTGATTGATCAGCCCTTTCTTGTCGCGATGGAGGAACTCGATGGGATCCTCGATGGTGATGATGTGGTCCGGCCGCGTCGAATTGATGCGCTCGATCATGGCGGCCAGCGTCGTCGACTTGCCGCTACCGGTGGTACCGGTCACCAGGATCAGGCCGCGCCGCTCGTCGCAGAGCTTGGCTACCACTTTCGGCAGGTGGAGCTCATCCAGGTTCAGCACTAGACCCGGGATCAGGCGGATGGCCATGGCGATGGTACCGCGCTGCTGGAAGACGTTGATGCGGAAGCGGCCCAGGCCAGCAACCGCATAGGCCAGGTCCAGCTCGGTGGTCTCCTTGAGCTTCTGCTTCTGGCGGTTGGTCATAATGCTGAACGCCATGTTCCCCAATTCTTCGACGCTGAGGCGGGGAAACTGAGTGAGGGGATGCAGCTCCCCGTCGATGCGGAGATAAGGGTAGTTGCCAACCTTGAGGTGGAGGTCGGAAGCCCGCCTGTCTGCGGCAGCATGAAGCAGTTCGTCGATGGTCATGGGTAACCTCTCGGGATTCGGCCTACAACAAAGTAACACTTGTGCTGTCTGTTGTCAAATAAGTTAATGGTTGGCGGGGAGGACAAGCCAAACTTTTTCTTCGATCGTCCGCCGCCGCGATCGTTGTAAACGGATGTCAGCCTTCGACCAGCTTCGAGTCCCGGCAAAAGGTGATTTTGACGAAGCGAACCGGAAAAGTGCTTGAAAATAAAGGATCGGGCCTGCGGCGGAGTGGTCGAAATGCGGGCGCTGAGGTATGCTGAAATACACAGGGTGAGGCTCACCCTGGGAATCGCCTATGGAAATCGCCGATCGATTCTTCTTCGAGCGTTACGGCCTGACGTCGGCCGACCTCGAGCGGCTGCTGGCCGCGGCGCTGTCGGAGGGGGGCGATTACGCCGATCTCTACTTTGAGCACACCACCACCTCCTCGATCCTGGTGGACGAGTCTCTGGTGAAGAGCGCTACGGAAGGCGTCGCGGCGGGCTGCGGCGTGCGGGTGATCGCCGGCGAGCAGACGGGCTACGCTTATAGCGAGGACCTGGCCCCGGACCGTATTCTGCAAGTGGCCAAAATCGCGGCGCGAATTGCCAGCGGCCCGGCGCGGGTTTCGACCGTCGGCCTTAGGGCGGCGTCGGCCGATCACAATCTATACCCGGTGGTTCACGCACCCACCGATCACGAACTGGGGGAGAAGCTCGAACTGGTTGCGCGGGCTGATCGCGCGGCGCGCGCCTACGACCCGCGCATCGGCCAAGTGCGGGTGACCTATGCGGACCAGGTGCGCCACGTACTGGTTGCCGGCTCCGACGGCCGGATCGTCACCGATCGGCAACCGCTGGTGCGATTGAGCGTCTTCGCCATTGCACGGCAGAACGGACAGTCGCAATCAGGTTCGAGCGGCGCCGGCGGCCGCGTCGATCTCGACTTCTTCCAGGGCGATCACTCTCCCGAACACGTGGCGCAAGAAGCGGCGCGCCAGGCGATCGTCCAGCTCGGGGCGCGCGAGGCTCCGGCCGGAGAAATGGAAGTGGTGCTGGCTCCCGGCTGGCCAGGTATTTTGCTGCATGAGGCCGTCGGTCACGGGCTAGAGGCGGATTTCAACCGCAAGGGTGTCTCCGCCTTTAGCGGAAGGATTGGCCAGCGCGTGGCCTCTCAGCTGTGTACTGTAGTGGATGACGGAACGCTTCCCGGCCGCCGGGGTTCGCTCAACGTGGACGATGAAGGCGAGCCCACTCGCAACACCGTGTTGATCGAGCGTGGCATCCTGCGCGGCTACCTCGAGGACAAGCTTAGCGCTGACCTCACGCGTGCCACGCGCACCGGGAACGGGCGGCGCGAAAGTTACCAGCATATTCCCATGCCGCGCATGACCAACACCTACATGCTGGCCGGCCAGGATGATCCCGAGGAGATCATTCGCAGCGTCCGCCACGGGCTCTACGCCGTCTATTTCGGCGGTGGCCAGGTGGACATTACCAGCGGCAAATTCGTTTTTTCCGCTTCGGAAGCTTACCTGATCGAGGACGGGAAAGTGACGGCGCCGGTGCGCGGCGCAACGCTGATCGGCGATGGTCCGACCGTCCTGAGGCGAGTCACGGCGGTGGGCCATGACCTGCGGCTCGATCCGGGCATCGGCACGTGCGGCAAGGAAGGTCAGAGCGTCCCCGTCGGCGTGGGGATTCCCACCATTAAGGTGAGCCGCCTGACGGTGGGCGGGACTGCGCCGCGGGCAGTTACATCGTTTCTGTAGCGGGTTCACAACCTGGCCTCGCCTCGGGCGGTGGCGCACCCGGGAACCGAGGTCGGCCTTGCCTTGGGCTCATTTCACTCCCGCGATGGTGACCAAAGATGGGTGAAGCTCAACTAGAAGAAATCGCCCAAGATCTTGTCGCGCGTGCCCTGCGTGCGGGAGCGAGCGCTGCCGATGCCACGGTGCTCGAAGGCGACGGCTTCTCCGTCACCGTGCGCATGGGCCAGATCGAGAACTTGAAAGAAGCCGCCTCCCGGGTCTTGGGGCTGCGGGTTTTCTGCGGGGCGCGCAGCGCTTCCTCGTATTCGAGCGATTTCTCGGAGGGTTCGCTCGATCGGCTCGTGGAGCGGACGCTGGCGATGGCCAGGGTTACCTCCGAGGACACTGCTAGCGGTTTGCCCGAGGAGAGCTGCTTGGGCCGATACGGGGGTGACCTGGCTCTCTACTCCGAGGATGTGACTCGGCTTTCGACCCCGGAGCGCATCGCACTTGCCCGGCGGGCCGAGGAGGCCGCACTGGCTGTGGATCCCCGGATTTGCAATTCGGAAGGCGCCCTATTCAGCTCCACGGTGGGACAGAAGGCTTACGCCAACTCTCTGGGATTTGCAGCCAGCTACCGCGCTTCGCATTGTGCCCTCTCGGTGACGCCTATTGCGCAGAACGGCGACCAGCGCATGCAACGGGATGGCTGGTACACCGTAGCCCGCTCGGTGGCGGGTCTTGAAAGCGCCGAAAGGGTGGGGCGGACAGCGGCGGCGAGAGCGCTGCGCCGCCTGGGCGCCCGCAAGGTGCCAACATGCCAGGTGCCGGTCATTTTCGATTCCGAGACTGCCCCTTCCTTGCTCGGCCACATCTTCGAGGCCGTGCGCGGCGACGCGATCTATCGCAGCGCCTCGTTTCTGACCGGCCGGCTCCACCAGAAAGTCGCGGGAGAGAATGTGACCGTGGTGGATGATGGGTTGCGCCGCGGAGGGTTCGGCTCGCGCCCCTTTGACGATGAAGGCGTCCCGCCGTCGGTCACTCCGGTCATCGAAAACGGGGTCCTTCGCAACCATCTGCTGAACAGCTACGCTGCACGCAAACTTAATCTGCGCACCACCGGCAACGCGTCCCGCGGCGTGGCCGGGCCTCCGGGTGTCGGCCCCAAGAACTTCTATCTGGCGCCGGGTGATACAGCACCAGAGGACATCGTGCGCTCGGTCAAGAGCGGCCTCTATGTGACCGAGCTGATTGGGTTCGGGGTTAACATAGTGACCGGCGATTACTCACGTGGCGCCGCCGGCTTGTGGATCGAAAACGGAGAGTTCGCCTTCCCGGTCGAGGAGGTGACCATTGCCGGCCGCCTTCAGGATATGCTGAACCACATCGCCCTCATTGGTTCTGACCTCGAGTTCCGCGGGGCTATCGCCTCGCCGACGATTCTGGTCGAGGGGCTGACGGTGGCGGGCATCTAAGATTCGAAACTGAGAGTCGAAATTTGGCTGGCAAAGCACTGCGGGGATTCGAATTCAGATGAGACAGGCGCAGTCCACCGCGCTTTGGACTATCGTCACCGCTGCCCTTTTGGCGGTTGTCGTCGGTATCGGCGTTTGGGTCACGCGCCCCCGCGGCAGCTCGCGCATGCCTGCCACCCTGAGTGCCGACGAACAGGCCTACCTCCCACAGATAGCCGTGAGCGACGTGCGCATGAGCGCCGCGCAGAATTTCCTGGGCGACACGGTGACCTACCTGGATGCGAAAGTGACTAACCGAGGGTCGCGGCTGGTCCGTCGCGTTGACCTCAAGCTGGAGTTCGTGGACACGCTAGGCCAAGTGGTCTTGCGGGAGACGGCCCATGCGGTGGCGCCCGCCAGCCCTGCCCTCAAGCCGGGTGAGACGCGCCCATTCCGGGTTACCTTCGAGCATATGCCTGCCGAGTGGAACCAGGCCCCACCGGCCATCACCGTGACGGCCGTCCAGTTTTAAAGTGCGGCCATGCCGCCCTACGGCGCGGCCCTGCTCATCGCCCCCATTGCAGGCGCTGGATCAAGGGGTCGGGCAATCGCTCGAGCCTCATCTTCTTTTGGGTGGTGGCCACGTCGTAGGGCACGCGATAGTAAGCGACCGCACGCTGGTCAGCATCAAAGATGGCAAAGGCAGCCCGCCAGTCACCATCCCGGGGCTGCCCCACGGATCCTGGGTTGATCAGGTAACGCGCGCCTTCCGCGATCTGCAACGTGAAGGGCGCTGAGGTAGAAGGGGAGTGGCAGCAGATAGCAGTGCAGCGTCCTTGAGCGTCTATTGCAAACCCTCCCTGAATATGAGTGTGGCCGAAGAAGACCAGGGGAAACGAAAGCTCTTCCAGGATGTAGAGGGCGTCGTAGGAGTCGACTACGTACTCGTCCTCATCGCGCGGCGAGCCGTGCACGAGCTCGAGGCCATCCACCTCAATGGGCCCCGCTGGAAGCGCCCGCAGGAAGCTCAAATGCTCCGTAGAAAGACGCTTCCGAGTCCACTCGGTAGCTATCCGGGCCATGGGGTTGAAATCCTCCGTGCCTGTGACACCTGAGCAGGCCTTATCGTGGTTCCCACGCACAATCACTCGGCAGATCCCACGAACCCTTTCCACCACGGGGTTCGGGTCGGGACCATAGCCGACGAGGTCCCCCAGACACAGTGCCTCATCGAACTTGCCTTGGGCCGCCGCCAGGCACTCTTCCAAAGCCTCGAGGTTCGAATGTACGTCGCTAAGGATGAGGTATCGCAAGAGGACATTTAGATTATAAGCCACGGAGGGCTCATCGCGCTGCGCGCTGGAAAGAAGGGGTTAGCCCTCCCAGGATAGGAATCCACGCGGACTTTCGGAGCAGGCATCGACCGTGATGCGCCGCTGACGCTCAACTGTAGCAGCCTGATCAGGTCCAAGGCATGGACCCCGCGAACCAAAGGGTGCTACCCAAAGGTTCCGCGGCGCATTTCGTCGGCGATGTAATCGCTTGCTCGCATGGCGAGCGCCAGGATGGTGAGCGTGGGGTTTTTCTCCGTGGCGCTGACAAACGAGGCGGCGTCAACGACGAAGAGGTTTTTCACGTCGTGGCATTGGTTCATCTTGTTGAGCACCGATTTTTTGGGATCGTCTCCCATCCGCGCCGTGCCCGCCTCATGGATGCTCCAGCCGGGGGGCAGCGGCTCGGTACGCTCCTCCAGCACCTCGACGCCGGCAACATGGAACATTTCGCGCTGCGTCTCGACCATATCTTTGGCCATGGCCAGCTCGTTCGGACCCCACTCGATGTGGAAGCGAAGCACCGGGATACCCCAGGCGTCCTTTACCTGGGGATCGATCTCGACGTAGTTCTCGGGCCGGGCCAGGACTTCCCCGAACGAACCGATGGAAATAACAGCGGCGCGGTTCTTGCGGATGTCCTCCTTGAACTTCGCCCCGAAGCCCGGAAGTTTGCGGGCAAAGCCGGGGAACTCGTCGCTTCCGCCGCCGCCCTCGAAGCCGTACCCGCGGATGAAGTTCGGCAGCTTGTCCGTCAGGTTGCGGAAGCGCGGGATGTAGATACCGCTGCCGTCGGGCCGGGCGTCGTCGGAGTAAGACTTGCGACCCCGAAGCTGCGGAATGATACCAACAATGTCGCCAGCCATGATCTGCTCGCAGAAGTACTTGCCGAGCACCCCACTCGAGTTCGCCAGCCCTTGGGGATGGTCTTCGTCCTTCGAGTTCAACAGGATGCGCGTCGACTCGAGGCAGCCGGCACCCAGCACAATGACCTTGCCAAAGGCCTCCTCGGTCTGGCGGGTGATACGGTCCACGAACAGGATGCTACGCGCTTTGCCGTCCTTGCCCATCAGCACCTTCCACGCCACCGCGTTCGGGCGCAGCGTCAGATTGCCGGTCTTCTCCGCCATGGGCAGCAGGACTGCCGCCGAGCTGAAGCTCGCCCCCACGTTGCACACCCGTCCGCAGTGCCCGCAATAGTGGCAGGGCGTTCGGCCATTGATGGGCTCCGTTGCCGTAGCCGTACGCCCGTGAATCACGCGGCGCCCTGGCAGTCGCTGCTCCACGGCGTTGCGGAACAGCACTTCCGGGCAGGTCAAGGGTATCGGCTTTAGGAAGACGCTGTCCGGATTGTTTTCGAGGTGGTCGGCGTGGCCGGCGACGCCGATCATCTTCTCCACGCGGGTATAGTAGGGCTCGAGGTCGCTGTAGGAAATCGGCCAGTTATCGCCGTACCCATCGTAGCTTGCCGCCTTAAAGTCGCGCGGGCTAAAGCGCAACGACACCAGACCCCAATGCAGCGTTTTGCCGCCCACGGCGCGCGCCCGCACCCACACGAACTTCGTCCCCGTGTAAGGGTGCTCGAGCTCGTTCACGAAGTGCGGCTTGTTCCACTCGTCAGCGGCATAATTATACTTGGCGCGCTCGCGCGGCCGGATGCGGCCGCGAAAGGGGAACTCGTATGGCTTTGCGTGGTGGTGAAAATCGCGGGTGAGATCCAGCCGAGGGCCCGCTTCGAGCAGCAGAACCTTGAGACCCTTCAGGCAAAGCTCCGTGGCTGCCATGCCACCTGCGGCCCCTGAACCGACCACCACCGCATCGTAAACATGAGGCATCTTCGACGCACCTCCTTAGCTCTTTGCCTCACGGCTTGAGTTGAACGTCCTTTCTTCCAGGGTGAAAATGCAGTCTACCGCAGATTGACGCGCGCGCAAGAGGGAAAGATGAGAGTTCGCATGGCCACGCGCTGGAACCTGACGCCGCGTCAGGCGATGCACCTGCAGGAGCGCTTGCGAGCCCGCCTCATCCTTGGAGACTGGTTTGCACCGATTCGCTATGTGGCCGGAGCGGACGTGGCCTTCCATCCTGCCACTGACTGGGCGGTGGCAGGCGTCATCGTCTATCGGTTCCCTGAGCTCGAGGAGGTAGAACGCGCCCGCGCCTGGCGGAAACTACGCTTCCCGTACGTTCCCGGGTTGCTCTCCTTTCGCGAGACTCCGGTGCTGCTGGCGGCCTTTAAGCGCCTGCGCACCGAACCCGACCTGATTCTGATCGACGGCCATGGCCGTGCCCACCCTCGCCGATTTGGGATCGCCTGCCACGTGGGATTGCTGCTGGACAAGCCCACCATCGGCTGTGCGAAGTCGCTGCTGGTGGGGCACTTCCAGGAGCCCGGTCCGCAGCCAGGTGCCACCAGTCCCTTGATGCTGGACGGCATGCAGGTAGGCACAGTGCTACGCACCCGCGAAAACGCCAAGCCGATTTTTGTGACGCAAGGGCACCGAGTCTCGCTCGACACCGCTGTCCGCGTTGTGTGCCAGTCCCTCGATGGATTCCGCCTTCCCAAGCCGACTCGCGAAGCAGACCGCTACGTGCGCGAGCTGCGGAGACTTGAAGGCCCCCCGCCCTTGAAACTCAGACCTACCAGCTGAACTGAAGCAAGGAGATTCACTGGCGAGGCAGGGTGAAGCGTACCTGTACCTGGCCTCTGCGAGCGCTGATCCAGCGGGGCGAGTTCAGTAACTCAAGCTGGCCTGCCTCTTCGAGCGTCGCATATGGGCCGGTGGGGGACTCTGTGACGCTCCGAGCTGCTGTCACACTCTATAGGCGTTGCTGTGGTGCCCATCAATGCGATAATGCTCAAGCAGGACACGGGCGGGCGCCCACCAGCCCACGGATGCCCAGGGCAACGTCGGCGGGGAGAGCCATGTCGTTATCGAGTAGTTCCACACGATCGCCAAAAGGCGGTGTCCGGGGGCTGCAGCCAGGGCATCGACGTCAGGGCGCGGGTGCACACCCTCGCGCAGAATGACTTCCGGGCTGAGCGCCCCTGAGCTTACCACCGCCCCCCGTTTCCCGGTCGCCCTGCCCAGCATGCGAAACAGCTTCGTTGAGCCCCACTTTACGCCGGAGTACTATCGCCGGTGGTCAGCAGGTTGTGAGTTCGAATGTAGAGGGGGTAGAACTGAGCGCGCCTAGCTCGCCCACAGCTTATGGCCATATTCATCTAAGCATAGTTGGGCTCGTCACAACCAAAGTGCGCCCAGACGGGCCGGAAAGAGCTAAGCTGGTAGCCCGCGCCACAAAGATTGCTACCGGCGGCTAGGCCACCACGGCAATGGGCGTGAGAACGACGTACAGGAGGAATTTCTGATCGATGTTCACCCTCGCTCCTTCCGTTATACCGTTCGCGTGTGAAGTCCTATTCGGGATGAGGCGAACCATCTCGGTCTTGGACCTCCGTGTCGGCCTTCAAGTTTAATGCCGTGGGCCAGCCGCCCGGTTGGCGAGGCAACATGCCTTCATCGAAGCCAGCAGTATGCATTATCGTCGAGAATCTTCCGGTACCCTTTGACCGGCGAGTTTGGCACGAAGCGCGGACGCTTGCCGAGGCTGGCTACACTGTGTCGGTGATCTCTCCTAAAGGCCGAGGCTACACCGCCAGCCGGGAAGTGGTGGACGGAGTCGAAGTGCTGCGGCACCGCACGTGGGAGGCTTCAGGCATTTTCGGATACCTCATCGAATATCCCTGGGCGCTTGCGGCGGAACTCCTGCTGGCTCTGAGGGTCTATCGCCGGACTCGCTTCCGCATCCTGCACGCTTGCAACCCGCCAGACCTGCTCTTCCTGGTCTGGCTCTTCTTCCGGCCCTTCGGTGTGCGCTTCATCTTCGACCATCACGACTTGAACCCCGAGCTTTACGAGGCCAAATTCGGCCATCGTGGCCTCGGCTATCGCCTGCTTCGCCTGGCTGAGCGTCTAACGTTTCGCTGTGCCACCGTCTCAATTGCCACCAACGAGTCCTTTCGCCAGGTGGCGATCAGGCGAGGCGGCATGGCGCCCGATCGCGTCTTCGTGGTGCGAAGTGTTCCCGAGCTCTCACGGGCATGCTTGCGCTCTCCGGAGATTGAGCGCAAGGAGGGGCGGCGCTTCCTCGTCGTCTACCTTGGCGTGATGGAGCGCCAGGACGGCCTGGACTTGCTCTTGGACTCGGTGGCGGAGGTGAAAAGGCGACGCGGCGCTGCGGACGTACTCTTTGTATTGATCGGATCGGGTACGGAGCTTCCCAGACTCCAGGCACTGAGCCGCGAGAAAGGACTTGACGATTTGGTTCGGTTTACTGGCGCCCTGTCGGAAAGCGAGGTCGCCGCTTACCTCTCGACCGCCGACCTTTGCGTGGCCCCTGATCCTAGGAATCCGATGAATGACCAGTCCACCATGAACAAGATCTTCCGCTACATGGCTTATGCGCGCCCCGTCGTGCTCTACGACCTCACGGAAGGGCGCCGGTCTGCCGGCGATGCTGCCCTTTATGCAAAGCCCAACGATCCCGTGGATTTTGCCGCGCAGATTATCAAATTGCTCAACTCAGAGGCACTACGAAACGAGTTGGGGCAGCGCGGTCGCAGGAGAATCGAGGGGGGGTTAAACTGGGAAACGGAGAAGAAAACTCTGCTCGAGGCCTATGAATTGGCCCTCCGATGAGCGGCTCTCGCCGGCGTCATTGCGCGTGGCTCCAACGGCACCCACATCGTGTGGCCTACTTGACTCATCTGGGGAGAGCATCTTGAAACGGCTCTTGCGCCGTTTCAGCTTGCGTTCACGCCAGCAGAAGTTCAGCTTGTTTCATTCCCTCTTTCATCCCACGCCCAAGGATCGAGTGCTGGACGTGGGAGTGAGCGGCCAAGCATTTCTTCAGTACACCCTGGAGGATTTCTACCCCTACCCCGACCGCATTGTGGGTGGCGGATACGACCCCCGTGAGGTGGCCAGCGCTCGCCGGCTCTATCCGCAAGGCCGCTACGTCCTCTTCGACGGCTGTAGTCTGCCCTTTCCGGACAAGAGCTTTGATATCGTCTTTTCCAACGCTGTCATCGAGCATGTTCTCGGCGCAAAGCGTCAGCTTGCCTTCGCCCACGAAATCATGCGGGTGGGGAAAAGCTGGTTCGTCACCACCCCTAACTACTGGTTTCCCTTCGAGAGTCACTACCACTTGCCATTTATCCAGTTCCTTCCGCTTCCCCTGCAGCGGCTGTATAACCAGTTGCTGGGGTCTCACGTTCCTCGCGGGAGCGTGCAGCACCTGGCTTTGCTCTCGGCCAGCGGCCTTCAGAGCCTGTTCCCCACCAGTCAAATCGTCAAGGTGAGGGTCACCTTCTGGCCCGAAACGCTGGTGGCGTGGTACCGCGATCCGAACCGCAAGCGACCGGCTTAAGGCCGCTCCGTTCTCGGTCAGAGCAAGGTAGTGAGTGCAACGGTCGGGGCCCCTTCAGAAGCTTTCTCCGTGGATTCTAATCGGGTAGGCCCAAGGCATTCCAGGCCGGGTAACGTAACAGCTTGCCCTCGCATACGTTGGCGATATAACGTCCAGCGCAACTGAACTGCATGATCCGTTTGCCTTGGCGAGCCAGCTCGGCCCAACGCGATCCGGTGTGGGGATTCTGCTCGATCCCTGTTAGGCGATGGCCGGCGAACTCAAATTCGACGGTGCGCAACCGCTTGGAAGGAGACAGGACTAGATGATAGCGCGCCGCCCCTATCTCGATACTCTGGCGATGCTCGACCAGTGCCTGCTTCCACACCGACAGCAAGGTATCAGCTAAGGTTTTAGCGACGTCGCCGGCCACGGCTGCTGCAGGGTCTCGCCCGCTGAACCTTACCACATATTTCCGGTCGACAGCGACTGCCGCAGTGCCTTGCTCGTTCGACACTTCTTCGAGAAACCGCGGAGGGCAGAAGTGGACGGCTGTGCTTCTCCTGGTTTAGCATAGGCTGTTTGGGCTGAATTCAAACGCCTTTTCAGGGAGGTAGTGCATGCCGGTAAAGGTAGGCATCAACGGGTTCGGCCGGATCGGACGTAACGTGCTGCGCGCGGCCCTTTCGGACCCGGAAATCGAGTTTGTCGCGGTGAACGACATCACCGATCCCAAAACCCTGGCGCATCTGTTGAAATACGACTCGGTTTTGGGCACGTTGGACGCGAAGGTGGGATACGGAGAGGACTCGATCACTATCGATGGCCGCACGATTCGGGTCTTTAAGGTGAAGGAACCTTCGGCCATCGATTGGTCGTCAGTCGGCACGCAAATTGTGGTCGAGTCTACAGGCCTGTTCACGAACGCCGAGCAGGCCCGCCAGCACATCCGGGGGACCGTCCAGAAGGTAATCATTACCGCTCCCGCCAAAAACGAGGACATGACCGTGGTCCTGGGCGTTAACGAAGACAAGTACGATCCCGCGCGCCATCATGTCATTTCCAATGCTTCCTGCACCACCAACTGCCTGGCGCCCGTAGCTAAGGTGGTACACGAGCATTTCAAGATTTTGAAGGGCTCGATGACCACTATCCATTCCTATACCAACGACCAACGCACGCTCGACCTCCCGCACAAGGATCTGCGCCGAGCCCGGGCGGCAGCCCTTTCCATCATCCCGACCACCACCGGCGCTGCTAAGGCGGTGGGGCTTGTGCTGCCTGAGCTAAAGGGCAAACTGGACGGCTACGCCGTGCGGGTTCCTACACCGGATGTCTCGCTTGTAGACCTGGTAGCTTTCGTAGACAAACAGACGTCGACCGAGGAGGTCAATGCAGCCTTGAAGCAGGCAGCCGAAGGGCCCCTGAAGGGCATCCTGGGCTACACGGAAGAAGAGCTCGTTTCCGTTGACTTCTTGGGTGACCCGCGCTCCTCCATCGTCGACGCCGGGTTTACCAAGGTCATCGACGGCAACTGCGTGAAAGTTACCGCCTGGTACGATAACGAATGGGGCTACTCCTGCCGTGTGCGTGACCTGATCAAGTTTGTGGCGGCGCGACTCTAGCTGTAACCGCGGCCGGCGGCCCTGCCCAGCGCAGTTAAGCCCTGGCCAAAGGCATGCGGTAGCGAGGAAGCAGGAGCATTAAACTGGCCGCTCCGGCCATCGCGTATGCCAGGATCGTAAGCAGCGAAGTATAAGACCCTGTTGCATCGTAAGCGCGGCCGAGGATGACGGGCCCGAGTGCGCCGGCGATTGCGTAAAAGGTCCAGGTGAAGCCGTACAACGTCGAAAAGGACTCCAGCCCGAAGTAGCGTGTCAGCAGATAGGGGGTGATGTCCGCCTCCGAGCCCAGCCCGATTCCTATGCATATCGCGGCGGCGCAAGCAGTGGGAAGGGCCTTGAGCTGAGCCAGCAATAGGATGCCCACGGCGGCTAGCAGCGTAGTGCAGCAGGCGACCCGTGGCCCAAAGAAGCGATCCAGCAGCCATCCGACCAGCAGTCGACTGCCTAGGCTGGAAGCACCCAGCATTGAGGCACAGAGAGCAGCATTCTGGCTGCTTATCCCGCGATCCGTGAGGAGTGCGACCATCTGCGTGACCGCGCCGTTTAAACTGACTGAACCCACAAACAAGACCGCCACAATGATCCAGAAGGAGAAGGAGCGCAGCCCCTGGCGCCAAGGCACATCGTCCTTCAGGCGTTCGCCTGCCGGCAACTGGCGCGGCTGGTATTCGCGAACGTAGCGCCATGCCAGCGGCAACCCTTGAATCAGCACCAGACTTCCCAGGGCCAGGTAAGCCGCGCGCCAGCCGGCCAGATTGATGAGGGCCTGAGCGATAAAGGGAAGGATCATCGCCCCAACTCCAGTACCGGCCATCACCAGCGCCAAGGCTACTCCCAGCCGGGCTGAAAACCAAGTTGAAACGGCCCGCGCATACCCCATCTGTGCGGTTCCGTTGCCGACCGCGCCGATCAGCAGGCACATGGCATAAAAATGCCAAAGGTGCGGGCTCAGCAAGGCCATGGAGGCCACACTCAGGCCAAAGATGGCTAGACAGGGAAGGACGATTCGACGAGGGCCATAACGGTCCAGCCAGCGGCCCAGCGTAGGAGAACAAAAGGCCAGGGTGAGGGCGGCAATCGCAAAACCACGGGAAATGGCTTCGCGGCTCCAGCCGAACTCTGACGCCAGGGGCTTGACGAAAACGCTAAAAGTGAAGACGAACAGGCACCCGAACCCCACCATCACGCCGAGGCTTGAGGCCAACACCACGCGCCAGCCATAATATCCGCGATCGGATTCTACAACGGCGATCGAGGGTTCGCTGGTGGGGGTTACGATCATGCCTGGTGGTGCACCGGACCCACTCTCAGCCTTCGCGTCCCACCCCCAACGCATCGGCGACGCGATTGATGTAATTGAACCATGCCGCGATCAGTGTAATCTGCAGGATGGCCTTGTCGTCGAAGCCCGCTTGGCGCAGGCGCTCGTGGTGGGCCGGTGTAATCTTGGTGGCATCCTTAGTGAGCTGGACGACATAGTCCACCATGGCGCGCTCTGCCGCGGTGAGAGGCGCTTTCGTGTAGTCGGTCTCCAGCGCCCGAACCAGCTCTTCATCCAGTGTGACTCGACGCAGAAACTCTGCGTGCGATTCGATTCAATAGACACACCGGTTGGTGACGGAGACCATCGTGGCGATCATTTCGTGCTGCCGGCGGCTCAGCGGAAGATCGGGCGACATCAGCGTGCCGAAGGTGGCGAACGCGTGGTAAAGAGCATCGGGAATCAGGCTATGGGACTCGACGATCTGCGCTCCGCCCACATCTGTAGGGTGGGCGGGCGTGGCGTACTCGATCGGGTAGAGCTCCCGCTGCGATTCCATCGCACGCCGCAACTTTTCGTCGGCCTCGGCCATCGGAATAGTCTTAATCCAAGCCATATTTCATTCTCTCCTTATATGCAACCTACCGTGCCGGGTTCAGGGGCACGACTTCGGGTGTCTGCCGCCCCTCCCGTGTATTGGCCACGGGTTGGCACGGGCCAGCTCACTTTCCCGCCGCTTCCAATTTCTCGATGACGATAGCGCGGGAGCCGCCCTTCTCATACACGGTGCCCGTCACGCTGACGCGCGTCCCAGCAAAGGGAAGTAGCCTGTCATTCTGCCCGCTGGCTGGCTGCCCGCCGGAGATCGGCAGGTAAATGGTTCCGTTGTCTGCCTGAATTACTAGCGGCGAGCCTGCCCGGGCGCAAGCCACCGCGCACTCGGGGCTCACCGGCTTCTTGAGGTCTTTGGTGAAAGTACAGGAGGAGTCGATGACGTATCCGTGGATCGTCGCATGCTTGGCCGCCGCCCGAGCTTGGCCTACAGACATGGCTACGGACATCATCACCGACAAGCCCGCAATTGCAAGGGGTCTCATGGAGTGCTCCTCCTCGGTGTTTGACACTAGCTGTTCAAAATAAGAGCTTCAGCGCAAACTGAATCAGCCTGGGGGATAAAGCCTGCTGAATCTGTCCAAATGTTGGCGAACTGATGTCGCTCACCGGCAACCGGAAGTTTGTGCGATTGAACAAATTGAAGAACTCGGCGCGAAACTGGAGGCTCTTCGACTCGGCCAAAGGGATGTCTTTAAAAGCTGAGAAGTCCCATTGGGCAAGCCCCGGTCCCTCGACCACATTTCGCCCCTCGGTGCCGTAAACCCCAGCCGGCGTGGAGGAAAAATCAATCCGCCGAAACGCTTCCTTGTTGAACCATTCGGCCGGAGTCTTGGGGCCACGGTTGGGGCTAGCGACCAGATTGGGCCGGAACGCCGAGAAGCCAGTAATTTCGGGAGCATCGTAATTGAAACTCTGATCCAAGACGGTAAAAGGCGTACCGCTCATAAATGTGGTAATGCCATTTACTTGCCAACGCCCCAGCAAATGTTGATACCAGCCCTGCGGCCGCCGCCAGAGTGGCAACTCCCATTGATAGCTCAGCACGAAGCGATGGCGGGCATCGAACAGGGACCGGCCTCGCTCGGCGGCTAGGTCGAAGGGATTCTGTGCCAGGTCATTCTCCCCTGCAACCGGCTGCGATGCCGACCCTGTGATGTTGAACGACGAAACGTCGTCGATAGTTTTCGAGAAGGTGTAGGAAGCGAGAAATGATAGCTCATGGCTGAAGCGCTTCCGCAGGCTTGCCTCGAGAGCATTATATGACGAGTTGGCCACGCCGGAAATAAGGCCAGCGGAGCTGTAGGTGCAGTTGCCCCCCAACGTCGGCATGCAGTACAGACGCTGTCTGTCGATATTCTGTTGCTGTTCGGACCAAGTCTGGCCGGCCAGCGGCACGGACGGATTCCCTTCGACGAAGCGTGGCAGCTTCGTCCCTTTGGTTCCCACGTAACCAATCTCAAACAGCCAGTCCGCCCCAAACGATTTCTCCACGTTCAGATCCCAATCTTGCGCGTAGGGTAGGCGCAGGTGGGGATCAAGCGTCAGGAGCGTCATAGGGGTCGAGAACCGCCTCGCGAAGGGATTGCCGTTGGCAAAGGGATTTGAGAGGCTTCCGGGAAACATCACCTGCGGCGTCCGGAGGTAGGGCGGCGCGCTAATGGGTGTTTGCAGGGGGCCGCCCTGCCCATTGTAGTAAGGATCGTAAAAGATGCCGTAAGCGGCAGTCACCAGCCATCGTGCACCGCCGGTGGGATCCCAGGCAAGCCCCAAGCGGGGCGCCACAGCACGTTTTTCCGCCGGAATCAAACCCCCCGGTACCCCCGGGTCACCGGGATAGAGAAGGCCAACTGGCGCGTCTGGCATCACTCGGGATTGGGCGCCGGGCTCAAACAGGTTCTGGCGGTTGCGGATCTCCGTGTAAGGGAAGGGCAACTCATAGCGCAGTCCAACATTGAGGGTCAAGCGTGGATTGACCCGGAAGCTATCCTGGGAATAGAAGTCGAAGGCGTTCCCGCGCAAGCCGCGTGATAGATCGCCGCTTCCATCGGGTTGGTCACCGCCGCCTTGGAGGAAGAGCAGCGGCTGGCCGACCAGGAAGCTGGCAAAGGCATTGCTAATCGGGAACGGTATGAAGACGAAAAACCCGTTGGAGGCAATCCCCTGCACCGCGTTGATCTGATCGCGGCGGTAATCGGCGCCAAATTTCACGTCATGCCGGCCGCGGATCCAGGTGAGGGAGTTCGAGGTGGCAAACGCATTTTCGTAGGTGTTGCGCGGGCCGGTAATCGGGTCTCCGATGCTGGCGTACCCGCCACCCCCAAACTGGATGAAAGGTGGGCCTGCTGCCACGTCCAGTGTGGGTCGGTACCGGAATCCAAGCGATGCGGGTAGCGTTTTATTGAGGTGTTCGTCAAACAGGAACTTGTGGCGTAGGACGGTGAAGCGGGTGATTCCCACTAACGACGGAGAAAAGGTATGCGTCAGCTGCGCGACGAAGTTCTGCGTTCGGCGATCCTCGCCCACCGGGAAGCCCGGTACCCCAGCACCGTCTGGAGAGAGCGGATCGAAGCGAGAGCCATTCAGGAACATGTAACGCAGGTTCAGCGTGTCGTTGGAAGAAAGATAATGGTCCAGCCGAACCCCAAACTGGTCGTCACTGTTTCGCAGCACCTGGGTGGCGTTGTATAGATCGAGCACTCCCTCAGAATCGGCGGCATTGGGGAGCGGATAGAGTTTCACGACGTTGGCGGCGGTGGGGTCGATAAACGGAAGTGTATCGCCTGCGAACTCTACGGGCGGCTGGCTGCAGGCGGGCGGATCCGGGCAGAGGTTGAGCAAGGGGCCGTCCTGGGAGAAGTTGCCTAGGCGCTCCTCGAGTGAGGGTACGCGGACATGGTGGATGCTTTCGCCCTGACGATTGCGAAAGCCTTCGTAGTAGCCGAAGAAGAAGGTCCTATCCTTGCGAATGGGTCCGCCCAGGGTGCCGCCAAACTGGTTCTGCCGGTACTCGGACTTCTGGAAGCCATCCGCGTTTTCAAAGAAGTTAGCCGCGTCGAGCTTATCGTTCCGCAGGAACTCCCAGACGGAGCCGTGAAGCTGATTGGAACCGGACCGGGTAACGATGTTGGTGGTCGATCCCGCGTTGCTACCGAATTCAGCATTGGCGCCATGCGTCAGAATCCTGAACTCGGCGATCGCGTCGATGGGAGGCTTCAACACGAAGCCCCCGTCCACTGCGTTGACGTTGGACGCCCCGTCGATGAGGAAGTTGTTCGATTCCGGACGCTGCCCATTGACCGCGTACGCCTGGCCTTCGCGTGGTGAGCCGCCCGCCTGGGCCAGGCCCGGCGTGATGGGTACTACGCCAGGCTGCAGCAGGGCTAATTGGGAGAAGTTACGGCCGTTGAGCGGCAGGTCGAGTATCTCCCGCTCGCCTACCGTCTTACCCAGCGTGGTATTCCCGGTTTCGATCAAGGGGGCGTTGGCGGTAACCTCGACGGATTCCGTCGCTAAGCCTACGGAAAGATGGATCGGAACCGTGGCTGCCTCGTTGACGCCCAGCGTGATGCCTTCCTGTAGGTACTTCCTGAAACCGGGCGCCACTGCCTCCAACCGGTAATGACCAACCGGCAGGAGCACCAGTAGGTAGTTTCCCTCGGAATCGCTCTCGACCGTCCGAGCCAATCCCGTTTCGAGGTGAACCACCGAAATCTGGGCATGGGCCACGCGCCCGCCGCTCGGGTCCACGACCGTACCGCGGATACTCCCCGTGACTTCCTGGGCATAGGCGGGTGCCAAGAGCAGAAAGATCCCGATCAGCTGCAGGTGGAGAAACCAGCGTCGTGATGGCGGCTTAAACATTCGTTATGTTTTCCCTTCAATCAGTCGCTCAAGCCAGGGGTAATTCAGCGTAAGCAGCGACTCTTATAGAGTCGCACGCGGTTTGAGGCAATAATCAGAATGCACTAGTTGGCAGGATAAAGTGTGTTATCTAGCTCGCTGCCTGAGCGTGGCGTCACGCATGCCACACGATCCAGCCCTCATTGCCGATCCCTGCCTGTGCCCTTTGGACGCCCGGTTGCAATCGGGCTTGGCTTACCGCATCATGTGGAATTCCCGTCGCCCGGTGAACTCCAGTGAGCGGGAGGGCCGTAGTGGCGCGCAAGAAGCTGCAAATTGCCAAACCCGAAGGGAAGCTGGGCGTTCTGATCCCAGGCATGGGGGCAGTCGCCACCACATTCATGGCGGGTGTCGAAGCCGTGCGCCGCGGACTCGCGCTCCCGGTCGGCTCGCTTACCCAGATGGGCACGATCAGGCTTGGGAAGCGCACGGACAAACGCTCCCCGCTGATCAAGGACTTTGTGCCGCTGGCCAGCCTCGATGACCTGGTGTTTGCTGGCTGGGATGTCTTTCCCGATGATGCCTACGAAGCCGCGGTGAAAGCCGGCGTACTCGAGCGCGCACTGCTGGACCAACTCCAAGACTTCCTCGTGCAGGTCCGTCCAATGCCAGCGGTCTTCGAACGGCACTTCGTGAAGAACCTACAAGGCGAGAACGTTAAGCGAGGCCGGACCAAGATGGACCTGGCCGAGGAGGTGATCGCCGACATCGAACAATTCCGCAAGGCGAGTGGCGTCTCGCGTCTGGTCATGATCTGGTGTGGGTCGACGGAAACTTTTCTCCAGCCTTCGGACGTCCACCAAACCCTGGCCGCCTTCGAGCGCGGCCTGCGTGCGAACAGCCCGGAGATTCCGCCGAGCATGATCTACGCTTACGCTGCGCTCAAGTTGGGCATTCCCCATGCCAACGGCGCACCGAACCTTACTACGGACACCCCCGCGCTGCTCGAGCTCGCCCACAAGAATCGCGTACCCGTTTGCGGCAAAGATTTCAAGACCGGGCAAACGCTGCTCAAGACCGTGCTCGCCCCGGCCCTGAAAGCGCGGCTGCTAGGCCTGCGGGGATGGTTCTCCACCAACATCCTGGGCAATCGCGACGGCGAGGTGCTCGACGATCCCGGTTCCTTCAAGACCAAGGAAGAGAGCAAGCTTTCGGTGCTCGAATATATTCTGCAGCCGGAGCTCTACCCGCAGCTCTATAAGGACTACTACCACAAGGTCCGCATCAACTATTACCCGCCGCGCGGTGATAACAAGGAGAGTTGGGACAACCTCGATATCTTCGGCTGGCTCGGATACCCAATGCAGATTAAGATCGATTTCCTATGCCGCGATTCGATCCTGGCCGCTCCCCTGGTGCTGGACCTCGTCTTGTTTCTCGACCTTGCCGCCCGCGCCCCCGAGCTGGCCCGCAAAGGTATCCAGGAGTGGCTCTCGTTCTATTTCAAGAGTCCGATGTGCGCCCCCAGCCTCTATCCGGAGCACGACCTCTTCATTCAACTGATGAAGCTGAAGAATACGCTGCGCTACCTACGGGGCGAAGACCTGATCACCCATCTGGGTTGGGAATATTACGACTGATCCGCTCCCTCACTGAGCTTCTTAGCCCAGCGCTTCCTGGATTGCCTCGTTCAGCCGCGCCAACCCTGCCGCCACGTCCGGACCCAAATGCACGCGTAGCGCGCGGCGGTTCCGTTCTGCCAAAACCTGGAAGTCCCCCCGCGCTTGGGCGGCTTTGACGACGCCGAAGGTGTACTTCTGTCCCGGCACCGGCAAATCGTGAGCATCCTCGCAGGTCACCTGCAGGAAGACGCCGGTGTTTGGCCCCCCTTTATAAGCCTGCCCGGTCGAATGCAGGAATCGTGGACCGAACCCAAGGCAGGTGGCGACGTGCTTCCTGTTGCGGATGACGTGCCGCGCCTTTTGTAGCAAAGCTTCATGGGGCGCGTTCATGTGGACGTAAGCGAGCAAAGCGAAGTAGTCGCCGGGCTGCAAACGGTTCAATTGGGCTCGGAGATATCCCCGCAAGGAAGTGTCCTGACCCGCCGCCTGCTTCAGCGCGGCGGCGTTGCGCTCGTCGGCAAAAAGGGCGATGTCGTCTTCCTGATGCATCGGCTCTTCGGGCGGCAGCGCGCCCGTCCGCTCGTATTCGGCCGTCAGCTTGCGCGTCGCCACTTTACTGGCTTCAACGTCCGGCTGGTTGAACGGATTGATGCCGAGAATCGAGCCGGCCAGGGCAGTGGCGATCTCCCAGCGGAAAAACTCGCGCCCCAGGTCGTAGACGTCTTCCAGGGCGATGCGCACCACGGGCTGGCCCGCCCTCTCGAGCGCTTCGATAGCACGATCCTGTGCGGGATCGGGCGCATGCTCGAGGCGTGTGTAGACGAAGACGCGATCGTTGCCGTACACTTCGGGTGGCCCAAGCTCCTCGCGATCGACAGGAATCAGCCCCCGGCCATCCTTGCCCGTCGACTCCGCCAGAAGCTGTTCGCACCACGCACCGAGATCGCTGACACCCGGTGAGTTCACGAGCGTCACCTTGTTGCGGCCCTGAAGCGCCAGCGCCCCCAGCACGCAGCCCAAACGCGCGCCGGGATTGTCTTCGACGGGCACGCACGAGCTGCAGGAGTAGACCATCACCTCGGCGTTGTCGAGAAACCGGGGCACCTCAATGCCCATTACCGCGGCGGGGACCATGCCGAAGTTCGAGAGCGCTGAGTAGCGCCCGCCGATGCTCGGCACGCCAAAGAAGATGTGGTGGAAGCGGTCGCTTTCGGCCACCTGCTGCAGCTTGGACCCGGGATCGGTGATAGCGATGAACCGGGTGCCCACTTCCGCATCACCCACCACCTGGCGGGCGCGTTCGAAGAAATATTGCTTAAAGATGTTGGGCTCCAGCGTGCTGCCGGACTTGCTCGAGACGATAAAAAGCGTCTTGGCCAGGTCAATGCGGTCTTCGAAAGCCCGAATCTGCGCCGGATCGGTCGAATCCAGCACGTGAAGTTCGGGATAGCCGGGCAGCACGCCAAAGGTCATCCGAAGGACTTCCGGGCAGAGGCTCGACCCGCCCATGCCCAGCAGCAAGGCATGGCGGAAGCCCGCCCCTTTCACTTCCTCGGCAAGGCCAGTCAACAGCTGCGTGTGTCCCAACTGGTCCAGGGTCACGTCGAGCCAGCCCAGCCAGTTGCCTTCATCGGTGCCCGTCCAGAGTGAGGCGTCGCGCCCCCAAAGGCGGCGTACTTTTCCTTTCACGCGGCAGTCTTCGAGTGCCTCGGCGACCGCCGACGCCTGAGGCGGTGCCAAGGTATAGGTCTGGCGGTCTTTGCGGCCGCTAGGCGGAACCTTGCACATGGTATCGAGGGCGTTCAGCAGCTTGTCAAAGGCGTCGGAGAAGAGGCGGACGGCTTCCTTCAGGAGCTGGTCGGTGACCTCCTTCATCGAAATACCGACTTGCTCGAGCGTCTTCATGGTGTCGTGCGCTTCCTCGAGGTCTTCCTCCAGACTCAGGCGCACGCGGCCGTGGTCGCGGAACGCTTCGAGCGTGGACATCGGCAGGGTGTTGACAGTGTCAGGACCGATGAGTTCCTCAACATACAGTACGTCGCGGTATTTCGGATTCTTGGTGCTGGTGCTGGCCCACAGCAGGCGTTGCGTCTGAGCGCCGCGGGCGGCCAAGGCCTGCCAGCGGCGACGGGATATCATTTCCTTGTAGCGCTGATAGGCCAGCTTGGCATTGGCGATGGCCACCTTGCCCAGGAGGCTGCGCAGCAGAGCGCTCTCACCGGCACTGGCTGAACTTTCCAGCCGCTTTGTCACCAGGGAGTCCACCAGCGAGTCAATGCGGCTGACGAAAAAGCTCGCCACGCTGGCCACTTTGCTGGGATCGCCGCCGCGCGCTACCAGCTTCTCCAGGCCGGCCATGTAAGCTTCGGCCACACGCTCGTACTTCTCCTGCGCGAAGAGCAGGGTAACGTTGACGTTGATGCCCTCGCTGATCGCCTGCTCGATGGCCGGCACACCTTCATCCGTGCCGGGAATCTTGATCATCACGTTTTCCCGCCCCACCGCCTGCCAGAGCCGCCGCGCTTCCTTAACGGTTGTCTCCGTCTCGTGGGCGTAATAGGGCGACACTTCAAGGCTCACGTAACCGTCGCGCCGCCGGGTCCGCTCGTAGACTGGCTGCAGCACATCTGCGGCCGCCTGGATGTCGGGAATTGCCAGGCGCTCATAAATCGTGTTCGGATCCAGCCCCTTCTCTGCGTAGAGTTCGGCGAGGGCGTCCGAGTAGTCCGTGCTGCCCGCGATAGCCTTCTCGAAGATAGAGGGATTCGAGGTGACGCCGCGCAAGCCGTCTTCCTCAATCAGCTGCTTCAGCTCGCCACTGGTGATCAAGCTACGCCGGATATAGTCCAGCCAGATGGACTGGCCCAGCTGCTCGAGCGCCTTCAGCGGATTCCTCGGAACCCCCTTCGCCTGCGGCGCGGCGACAGTCGTGCTCTGCCCTGAAGTACTCATGGAATGCTCCTTTCCTCTGGCTCGGTCTCTGGCGCCAGTACTCGCGGCCCTAACGGCTGCTCGCCGCGGCCGCCAAATGTTTGGCCTCGATGGCCCTCACCTTCTCGAGCCGTCGCCGGTGGCGCTCTTGGTTGCTGAACCTGGCTCCGAGGTAGGCGTGCACCAGCTCGTGCGCTAGCTCGCGCCCGATCACTCGCGCGCCCAACACCAGCACATTCATGTCGTCATGCTCCACCCCCTGGTGCGCCGAATAGGTGTCATGACACAAGCCGGCGCGGATGCCAGGAATCTTGTTGGCCGCCACACTCGCCCCGACCCCGCTGCCGCAGATCAGGATGCCTCGTTCCCCTCTTCCCTCGCGCAGAGCATCGCCCACCGCTTCGGCGAAGTCCGGGTAGTCGACCGGATCGGTGCTGTGGGTGCCTACGTCCAGCACTTCGTGGCCCAGGCCGCGGACGAATGCCACCAAGTTCTGTTTCAACTCGAATCCCGCATGGTCCGAACCCATTACGATGCGCACGTTCGCCCCCTTCCCTGCCCGTCCGTCAGCGATCCTCGATTCCGCCCAGTTGGCTTCCAGCTTAACGAGTTTTCCAGCGCGTCTATCATCTTCGATCTGGCGCTCCTAGAGCGTATCATGCTAGCTTCAGAATCGGGAGCCTGCCCGGAAGGGCAGCCGCGAGGCTTCCATCGTCCGCCAGATTTTGAACGAGGAAGGAGATAGCCGGCGCTACCCCGCGCCGGGAAGCTGTGGACCTCTTTCAATTGGCCCTCGCTCTGGTGAACATTCCCTCGGTGACCGGCCAGGAAATGGCCTGCACGGACTTCCTGCGCGACTACCTCGAACGGCAAGGCTTCGCCGTCGAGCTGCAGCCGGTCAGCGACGGCCGCGCCAACCTGCTGGCATTCGCTGGCAGGCCGGAGGTGGTGCTGAGCAGCCACCTCGATACGGTTCCGCCCTTCATTCCCGGGCACGAAGACAGCGAATTCATTTACGGCCGCGGGGCGTGCGACGCCAAGGGCATTATCGCCGCTCAGGTCATGGCCGCGGAGCGGCTGCGGTCCGAGGGCTGCCAGAATTTCGGGCTGCTGTACGTAGTGGGGGAGGAAACAGTCAGCGACGGCGCCCGCGCCGCCAACGAATCGCCCCGGGGCTCCCGCTTTCTGATCAACGGCGAGCCGACGGAGAACAAGCTGGCCATCGCTACCAAGGGATACTTGGCGCTTCGCCTGCGCGCCCGCGGCCGTATGGCCCATTCGGCGTATCCGCACCTGGGCGAAAACGCGATCGAGAAGCTCCTCGACGTACTGGCCGATCTCCGCAAGCTCCCGCTTCCCACCCATCCCCTTCTCGGCCCTACGACGATGAACATCGGACTCATCGCGGGCGGGCGCGCCGCGAACGTTATCCCGGATGAAGCAGAAGCCACGGTCGTCTTCCGCACCTCGACGGAACCTGCCGGGACGGCCGCCCTTCGCTCCCGCATCGAAGCCTTGCTTCAAGGACGCTGCGAATGGGAATTCTTTCGCGACACGCCGGCGCTGTGCATGGAGGTGCTCGAGGGATTCGAAGCCGACGTTTTCGCCTTCACCACCGACCTCCCCTCGCTCACCCGTTGGGGACGCCCACTGCTGCTGGGTCCCGGCTCGGTAACTGTTGCGCACACGGAGCAAGAGCGTGTCCGCAAGGCAGACCTGCTGCGTGCCGTCGAGCTGTACTGCTGCCTAGTAAAGCAGCTAAAGGAAAGGTGAGGGTGCTGTTGCTGGACATCGCCCCTCCATCCTGTCCTCGCCAGCCACCCGTGAGCGCCCGTGTTAGCCTTCATCACAAACCATACGAAACACACGCCGCGAACCATAATTCTCTGGACAGTGGCGCACGGCGCGGGCATCATTACCGAAAAAAGGGCGTGAGGCTTGGCAACGAGCGCGGTCGGAGAAAGCCAAGACTAGGCGAGGGCTCGACAGCCGGGGAACAATCAAGGCCAGACAGCACCCCGAACACAGCAGGTTTTTTTAAAAGGTCCTGAATGTGCCTTAGAATCAGCACGATGCACATTTTGATTTCAGAGGGCCCAAATCAGCTCCACCTTCTCGAACGGGCGCCTGAGTCCAGTGCCCGATTGCTGACGCGGGTAGGTGGGGGAGTTCGAACTTCTGGTCCGGCGCCCCACATTGGGAAGACCTTGCCCGCGGATGTTGCCAATCCCACTGGCAGTCGGTGGAGTGGAAGTGAGGTGAGACAAAAGGATCCCTTTTCCTGACGTTCAAAGCCGGAATGTGTCCTATTATCAACAAAGTTCATCAAAATTCTCCCAATTCGATCCAAGTTGCTGAAAACAAGGCAGTTATAAAAAAATCCGGAATTTGAGGCTATGTAGCTGAAAAATAAGAGAGTTACCGATTCAATCGCATCCAGGTGAAAGCATGAAGAAGCTTGAAGTCGGTATTCTTGGCGCGACTGGGATGGTGGGTCAGCGCTTTGTAACCCTTCTGGAGAATCACCCATGGTTCGAGCTGGCTTGGGTTGCCGCGTCCGACCGCTCGGCCGGCAAGAGCTATGGCGAGGCCTGCAATTGGCGGTTGCGCCGGCCGATGCCGGGCAAGGCGCGCGGCCTCCTAGTCCATGAGTGCGTTCCCCCAAATGCGGCCCCCCAGCTCCTGTTCTCTTCGCTCGATTCGAAGGTAGCTGGTGAAGTCGAAAGGGCCTTTGCCGAAGCCGGACACGTTGTGGTCTCCAACTCCGGCAGTTATCGCATGCAGCCGGACGTTCCGCTATTGATCCCCGAAGTGAACCCTGACCACCTTACGCTCGTCCGCGTCCAGCGGCAGCGGCGCGGATGGAAAGGCATGATTGTCACCAATCCCAACTGCACCGCCGTCGGACTAGTGATGTCCTTGGCTCCGATCCACCGCGCCTTCGGACTCGACCGGGTGGTGATGACCAGCATGCAAGCCGTCTCGGGCGCCGGCTATCCTGGTGTTCCGACGCTGGACATTCTGGGTAATGTGATTCCTTACATCGCCCACGAGGAGGAGAAGGTGGAGGCTGAGACGCGCAAGCTGCTGGGAAACCTGGAAGACGGCGCGGTGCGTCCCGCCGATTTCGCTGTCAGCGCGCAATGCAACCGCGTCCTGGTGGAAGACGGCCACCTGGAGACGGTGTCGGTGGCCTTGCGATCGCCCTGCTCGGTAGCAGACCTGATCGAAACCTGGCGCGGCTTTCGGGCGATACCCCAGGAGCTCGATTTGCCTTCCGCGCCGGCGCGACCGGTGGTGGTGAGGGACGAGATCGACCGTCCGCAACCCAAATTTGATGTCGAAACGGAGGGCGGCATGGCCGCCGTGGTTGGAAGGGTGCGTCCTTGCCCGGTGCTGCAGTTCAAGTATGCCGTCCTCTCACACAACACGATCCGCGGCGCGGCCGGGGCGGCGCTGCTCAACGCGGAACTGATGAAAGCGCGGGGGTATCTCGACTGAAATGAGCGGCTCCCGCGATCCTGACACGGTCATCGGGCTGGGGCTCATCGGCCACGGGAAGATGGGCCGCGCTGTCGCGCAGCTTGCGCCTCAGCGCGGTTTCGAGGTGCGCCGCGTCTTCACCTCACAATCGGCGAGCCGCGGCGAAGGCATCACGCCGGAAAACCTGCGTGACGTAGACGTGTGCATCGATTTCACCACGCCCGGCGCCGTGATGGACAATATCCGTCGCGTCGCGGAGGCGGGGTGCAACCTGGTGGTGGGGACCACTGGATGGACAGATCGCCTGGAGGCCGTCCGCGACATCGTCGAGCGAACGTCCATCGGGATGGTCTACGCGCCCAATTTCTCCATTGGCGTTCAACTCTTCTACCGCCTGGCGCGCGCGGCCGCGGCTATCTTTCGCCGCTTCCCCCTGTACGAGCCGGCGATCATCGAAACCCACCACCGTTTCAAGCGGGACGCACCGTCCGGCACCGCGCTCGAGCTGCGCCGCCACATCGCCCCCGAACTGGGCGGGCGCGAGGTGAGTATCGCCAGCGTGCGCGCGGGCTACGTACCCGGCACGCACGAGCTGGTGTTCGATTCGGAAGCCGACACGGTGCTATTGCGCCATGCGGCTCGTAGCCGCCAGGGTTTTGCCGAGGGAGCCCTCTATGCCGCGCGCTGGGTCATCGGCAAGCGGGGATTGTTCACCTTCGCCGAGGTGCTGGAGAGCGGACCCACCCCCAGCTGACGTTTTCTGGCCTCACCTCGGCGGGGGTTGCGGCCGGCAACGATTTCTGAAAGGAGCAAGGCACGTGGCCCTCGAAATTCGTGGCTGTGGCACAGCGCTTGTCACGCCCTTTGACCGTGCGGGCAAGGTGGACGAAGCAGCCCTGCGGCGCCTGGTGCAATTTCAGATTCGCGAAGGCATCGACTTCCTGGTGCCCTGCGGCACCACCGGCGAAGCTCCCACGCTCGAACACGGCGAGTACCTGGGCGTGATTCGTCTGGTGGTGGAAGAAGCCGCGGGCAAGGTACCGGTGGTGGCCGGGGTGGGCGGCAATAACACGAAGCGAGTGATCCAGCTGGCGCAGCAAGTGCAGCCCCTGGGCGTCCAGGCGATCCTCTCCGTGGCCCCTTACTACAATAAGCCCACCCAGGAGGGCCTTTATCAGCACTTCCGGGCCCTCGCCGAATCCACGAACCTGCCGGTGATTCTCTACAACGTTCCCAGTCGCACCTCGAGCAATATCGAGCCGGCAACGGTGGCGCGCCTGGCGGGGCTGCCGAACATTCAGGGCATCAAGGAGGCCTCGGGCAGCATCGTGCAGCAGATGGAAGTCCTGCGCGCAGTGCCGGCTGGCTTTCGCGTCTTCTCGGGTGACGACGCGTTTACCTTTCCCCTCATGGCGTTAGGGGGCGCGGGCGTCATTTCCGTGGCCTCGAACCAGGTTCCCGGCCTCATGACCAAGCTCACGCACCTCCTCCTGGAGGGCAACTACGCGGAGGCGCGCGCGCTCCATTTCCGTCTTCTGCCTCTCATGCAAGCCAATTTCATCGAGACCAATCCCGTTCCCGTCAAGGCCGGCTTGGCCATGATGGGCTTGATCGGGGAAATCTACCGGCTGCCCCTGGTGCCGATGAAGCCCGAGCATCGCGCCCGGCTCGAAAAGGTGTTGAGCGAACTGGGCGTGCTGGGATCCCCGGCAGCTCCGGCCTGACGCTTACGGCGAGGAGAAATGGCTATCGAGCGCACACTCACCATCATCAAGCCCGACGCCATGGCCGCCGGCCACGCGGGCGACATTATTCGCCTCTTCGAAGCCAACCACTTCAAGATCGTGGCCGCGCGCCTCGTCCACCTGACCAAGAAGGAGGCGGAGGGCTTCTACGCCGTGCATGTAGACAAGCCGTTTTTCGACAGCCTGACCGCGTTCATGAGTTCCGGGCCCGCCCTGGTGATGGTGCTCGAAGCCGAGAACGTCATCGCGCGCCTGCGCGAGGTGATGGGGGCAACGGATCCCGCTAAGGCCGCGCCCGGCACCATTCGCAAGCTCTATGGCTCGAGCCTCGAGCGCAACTGCGTTCACGGCTCCGATGCCTTGCAGACCGCGGCCTTCGAGATCGGCTATTTCTTTCCAGGCGTCGAGCTCATCTGAGTAGGGTCGGTAGGGGGACTGCCTTCTCGGGGCTCGCGGCGCGGCTGCTAGAATGAATATCAGGAGATGGACGGCGTGGTGGTTCAGCTAGGCAGATTCTTGGTTATCACCGGCGCTTTGCTGGTCCTCCTCGGCCTGCTGATCATGGCCGGTGGCCGAATCAATTTTCTGGGTTTGGGCCGGCTGCCGGGCGATATTGTCTACCGCGGAAAGAATGTCTTCTTCTATTTCCCCCTTGTGACGTGCCTGGTGCTCAGTGTCGTGCTCACGCTGGCACTCTGGCTGATCTCGCGACTGGGAGGACGGTGAGGCGGGCTGCCGGCGCAGCCCACCCCACCTGGAAATCGCTCGATGGCTGCCACGCGCTTTCCTGGCGTGCTCCTCTTCGGCGGGGGAGACAGGTGAAATCCGGACACGATGGCTCAAGCTTTCTTTGACTTTCAGCCGGCTCGCAAGGTTTACAGCGTCTCGGAGCTAAGCCAGGAGATTCTCGGCCTCTTCGAGAAGCACTTTGCCGACGTCTGGGTGTCCGGCGAGGTGTCGAATTGCCGGGCTGCTCCCTCTGGCCACTATTATTTCACGCTAAAGGATTCGAGCGCGCAGCTTCGCGCTGTCTGCTTTCGCTCAGAGGCGCGCTACCTGAAGTTCAAGCCGCAGGACGGCCTGGCCGTGGTCGCCCGCGGGCGCCTCAGCCTTTACGAGGCTCGCGGTGAGTACCAGTTGGTGGTGGAGTACCTGGAGCCGGCCGGGCTGGGCGCGCTGCAATTAGCCTTCGAACAGGTGAAGGCTAAGCTTGCGGCGGAGGGCCTGTTCGACGCCAGCCGCAAGAAGCCCCTGCCGCTCCTGCCACGGACCATTGGCGTTGTCACTTCGCCCGCCGGCGCGGTGATTCGCGACATCCTGCGCGTGCTGAAGCGCCGCTATCGCAACATGAACGTGTTGCTCTACCCGGTACGCGTGCAAGGAGAGGGCGCGGCCGCGGAGATTGAGCAGGCGATCCGGTACTTCAACCGCACCCGCGAGGCGGACGTCTTGATCCTGGCACGCGGCGGAGGGTCGCTCGAAGACCTTTGGTGCTTCAACGAAGAGTCGGTGGCCCGTGCCATCGCCGCCTCGGCCATCCCCGTCATCTCTGGCGTCGGGCACGAGACCGATTTCACTATTGCCGACCTGGTCGCCGACCTCCGTGCGCCGACGCCCTCGGCCGCCGCTGAACGGGTGGTGCGTCCCAAGCAGGACTTCGAAGCGGAGCTGGAGAATCGCGCCCGGCACCTGACCCAGCTCATCCGCCTGAGGCTTTCCGAGGCCCGTTCCCGGTTGACCGAGCTGAAGCTGCACCGAGCGTTTGAAGCCCTAGCCGCCCAGGTACGGCAGCGATCCCAGCGCGTGGATGACCACCTCGTCGCCTTGGAACGGGGCATTCGCCAGCGGCTCGGCCAGGCTCGCAATGAATGGATGCGGCTGCGCGGCGAAGTCATGCGCTTTGACCCGCGCCGCCTGCTCGAGTTGAAACGGATGCAGTTGGCGGACCGCCACAGCCGCCTTCAGGAGCAGGTGAGCCGCTTCCTGGCCGAGCAGCGGAACCGTCTGCGCCATGCCCAGGCGCTGCTCGGGGAGCGCAATCCCCTGGCCATTCTGCAGCGGGGGTACTCAATCACCCGCGACGCGGAAGGCAGGATCATCCGCGATGCCTCCCAAGCCGCCGTGGGCAGCGAGGTTTCTATCCGGCTGGCTCGCGGCGAGCTGGGCGCAGCGGTGCAAAAGATTTCGCGAGCCTAGCCCGCAAACCTGGCTGACACACGCGGCGCATCCAAGACAACAGCAAACCACAGCGGGCCGCCTGTAGCGGCCAACCCTTAGCCGAGAGCGGGCGCGGGAAGAAGGCGGCCGAGTGAGGCAATCGAGTGGTTGGCGTCTGTCCGCGGAAGCGGGCTAATCGCCGCGGAGAGGAGCTCTATTGATGACCCAATTTTTGCTCTGGTGCTCTCCGGATGCTCGGCGGGCCGATGGCCCTTCTGGCTCTCGCCCTCTATCCGCTTGTCTGGCTGGTTCGGGTGCCCTTCCGGATCGTAGCTGTTGCTGACGGCGTACTCGGACTGCGGTGGGCCATCCTGACGCTGGCGGCGCGGGTACGGCGCGGCTCGCGACATGCCTCAAGGCAAGGCTCCGCTACAGCTTGTACCCAATCTTGCGCAGCAGCTCTTTGCGCGCCTGGATATCCGTCTCGGTTTCAATTCCCTTGGTCTTGACGCCATCGATTACACCCAAAATGCCGCGCCCCTGGGCAGTCTCGGCCACGATGACCTCCGCGGGATTTGCCGTGGCGCAGAAGACCTGGCACACTTCGGGCACGCTCTTGATGGTGTTCAGAATGTTGACGGGGAATCCGCCCTGCAGAAAGATGATGAAGCAGTGGCCACACGAAAGGGCCAGGGCGTTCTTCTGCGCCAGCTCGATCAGCGCTGCGTCGTTGCCGGCGTAGCGCACCAGCGCCGGTCCCGATGATTCGCAGAAGGCAACGCCGAACTTCATGCCGGGGACGGTTTGCACAATGGCCTCGTAGAGGTCTTCGACCGTCTTGATAAAGTGCGACTGCCCCAGAATGAAATTGATCTCGGCCGGCTTCTCAATCTGGACGACGCTGAGCTCCATAAGTTTCTCTCCTGAGTTTCTCTCCTGGCACCGGTCAAGGGCCAGCGCCCGCCGGTGCGGGGGATCGGTAGAAGCGGTTGAACAGGAGGAACAGCGCCGGGATCACGAGGAAGATAAGTGCACTCCCCTCCGGCCCTACGCTGCCCCCCGTTAGCCAAGACGGACCGTGAAACGACGATTGCAGCAGGTGGCCGGGGATGACCGTGCCGCTGTCGGGAACAGAAAACAGGAAGCTCTCAGAGTAGTCCCAGGAGGCATGGAAGCCAATAGCGAACCACAGGCTGCCGGTGCGGCGCACGGTGAAGCAGAAGAACAAGCCGATCAGCCCCGCAGCGGTGCATCCCACAAGGTTCTCCCCGCCGTTATGGTAATGCATGGCGCCAAAAAGCACGGAGAGGAGAATCGATGCGGGCCAGAACCGTATTCCCCTCGCCAACGTGGCGAGCGCGTAGCCTCGCGTCAGCGTTTCTTCAAACAGGCCTACGAAGACGAAGGTGACGGCCCAAAGCAGCGCGTAGCCGGCCAAGCTCTGACCATGCAGGAGGAGGCCCCCGACGTCGAACCCGTGTCCTAGGTGAATCACCAGGAGGAGGGTTGCCAAGGCAGCGAAACCCCACGCCCCGCCCTGCCAGAAGCGCGCGCCAAAGGCCCCGCGTCCTGGCAGAAAGTAGGCGCCCATGGAGCGCTTCTCGATACGGCTCATGATCCAGGTGGCCAGCAGCACGGCTAAAACCGGGATCGGCTCGTTGAACGCCAAGGCGGGAGCTTCCCGGATCCGGTGCCGTAGGGGGTTCGCGGCCGTCCACAGGACCACCGCGATCACAAAAACAACCAGGGCAAAAGCCAGAACGCGCCAGCCCGAGCGGACGCCCTGCCGCCCGAGGAAGACGCGCGCTATCCAGGGGGCCGGCCGCCCGGGCGACGGCGCACTCCGAAACGTCGCCGATTCAGTAGTCATAGGTTGACCGCAACCTTATTCGCTCACTTTGAGCACGGCGAGGAAGGCTTCCTGGGGGATATCCACGCGTCCCACCCGCTTCATCCGCTTCTTTCCCTCTTTCTGCTTTTCGAGCAGCTTGCGCTTGCGCGTGACGTCGCCGCCGTAGCACTTGGCCAGAACGTTTTTCCGCAGGGGCGGAACGTTCTCGCGGGCGATGATCTTGGCGCCCACACTGGCCTGGATGGCCACCTCGAAGAGTTGGCGAGGGATCAGCTTGCGCATCTTCTCGCAGAGGGCACGGGCGCGGCCGTAGGCCTGGTCGCGGTGGCAGATGAAGGAGAGCGCATCCACGGGCTCCCCCGCCACCAGCAGATCGACCTTGACCAAGTCCGAGGCCCAGTAGCCGGAAAAGTGGTAATCGAGCGAGGCGTAGCCGCGCGAGACCGATTTCAGCCGGTCGTAGAAGTCCAGCACGATCTCGTTCAGCGGCACCTCATAGGTCAAGAGCACCCGCTGAGCAGAGACATATTCGAAGCCCTTCTGCACTCCGCGCTTCTCTTCGAGCAGGGCCAGGATAGGACCCAGGTACTCGTCCTGGGTGAAGATCATGGCGGTGATCACCGGCTCTTCGATCTGCGCGATGTCGCTGGCCGGGGGAAACTTGGTAGGGCTTTCGACGAAGAGCACCTGGCCGCTCTTGGTGGTGACGCGGAAACGCACGCCCGGGGCTGTAGTGATCAGGTTGAGCTTGAATTCGCGCTCCAGCCGCTCCTGGATGATCTCCATGTGCAGCAGGCCGAGAAAGCCGCAGCGGAACCCGAATCCCAGCGCCACGGAGTTCTCCGGCTCGTAGAAGAACGAGGCGTCGTTGAGCCGCAGCTTCTCCAGCGCGTCGCGCAGGTTCTCGTACTCGCTGGCGTCCACCGGATAAAGCCCAGCAAAGACCATCGGCTTGATCTCCTCGAAGCCGGGCAAGGGCTCAGCGGCCGGCCGTTCCTCCTCGGTGATGGTATCGCCGATGCGCGTGTCGGCCACCCGCTTGATGTTGGCGATCACGAAGCCTACTTCGCCTGCCTGGAGCTGGTCAACGTGAACCGGCTTGGGTGTGAGCACCCCCAGGTCTTCCACTTCGTACACCTGACGGTTGGACCACAGCCGGATGCGCGCGCCGACCCGCAGCGTTCCCTCCACGACGCGCGTCAGCACTACCACGCCCCGGTAGCTGTCGTACCAGGAATCGAAGATCAGGGCCTTCAGCGGTGCTTCCGGCGAGCCACGCGGCGGGGGGATGCGCCGCACAATGGCTTCCAGGACCTCGGGCACACCCGTTCCAGCTTTGGCGCTAATCAGCAAAGCCTCGCTCGGGTCCAGAGCCAGGGCATGCTCGATCTGCTGCTTGGTCATCTCGATGTCGGCGCCCGGCAGATCGATCTTATTGATTACCGGAATGATGGCCAGTTTGTTGTTCATGGCCAGCTGGGCGTTGGCCAGCGTCTGCGCTTCCACACCCTGTGACGCATCCACCACCAGCAGTGCCCCTTCACACGCTGAGAGACTGCGCGAGACTTCGTAGGAGAAATCGACGTGGCCGGGCGTATCGATGAGGTTGAGCTGGTACTCTTGGCCGTCCCGGGCATGATAGTGCAGCCGCACCGCGTGCGCCTTGATGGTAATGCCGCGCTCGCGCTCGAGGTCCATCGAGTCGAGCACTTGCTCGGCCATCTCGCGCTTCGACAACGCCCCGGTAAGTTCCAGCAGCCGGTCCGCCAGGGTCGACTTCCCGTGATCAATGTGCGCGACAATCGAGAAATTGCGGATAAAACGAGGGTCGGCCATCAAAGGGTTCACTTGCCTGTGCCGGAGAAAAGCAGGAGCCGCGCCCGCGACGCCCACCCGAGGCCGTTCGCGCCTTTCCAATCTAACAAAGGCACGTTATGCTGTCAATTTCGCGCCGTCCAGAAGCGGCTGGCGCCTCTCCTGGCGGGAGCTAGTTTGGCATGGCTGAGGAGGGCTCGCGATGATCAACGTGCGCAAGCTAGTCGCTTGGGATATCGCCATCCTGGGCTACAGGTTCATTCTGGCCGAGTTCACCGCCGGTGTGGTGCTGCCCGTTCTGCTCAGCCTCTTCATCCTGCTTCGCAGCCATTCTTTCTGGCAGGAGGCTCTGGCCCTATACTTTGCGTCGCTCGGAATCAACTATGTGCCACTGTGGCTGCACGCCCTCGCCATCGGACGCCGGCGCAGCACGCCAGCGGAAGTGGAGGGGGAGTTGGCTCACCGAACCAAGTCCGGACTCCGCTACACCGCCCAGTCACTGCTGCTTTTGGTTCCGTTCCTTATACCGATGGTAGCGGTCGTCCAGGCGCTGACCTCGAAAACCAAAAGGCTGACTACGAAGTGACCGGGCGTCGTCCGCATAGTTGATCGGCTTTTCCCTGCCCCGCCGAGGAGCCGTTCGAGGGGTGTGCTGGCAACCAGGGTCGCAGTGGTCGCCATCGTCTCAGCCAGACCTGCTATCCTGAGGAGGGTCAGGGCTTACTATGGGAGGGGGGAGCGCCACTGTTGCGAGGATACGGCTGCCTCTAAGGGTTAGGCGGATGCATCTCGGGAGGTGGGCAAAAGCATTTTTTGCGTTGAAAACAAACACCAGCCCCGGCGCCAGGCTCTGCGAGCCGGAATTCAAGGCTGGTGTTGGACCCCGGCTGCCGACCAGCGACACGGAGACCACGAACTACAAAGCGAAATTTGAAGGAACGAAGCCACCAAGTTGTTGATTCTATGTTGTCCCCGCCGCCAGCGGCCAAGGTTGTCAAGAATGGACTGTGGAGCTTCGCGCATCGGATAGAAGGCTCAAAGTGTTCACACTTTGGCGGATTTGTAATTTTGTCTCGGATGTCGACCATGTCTAGCAAGTGCACGGACCCAACGAAACTCCTTCGTTGCTGTTCCGGTTCAGACCGCTTCGAATGAGGAGTTGCCGATGGAGATTCGCAAAGTAGGCGTAGTGGGCTGCGGCCTAATGGGCTCGGGCATTGCTCAGGTTGCAGCGATGGCCGGCTTTCCCACCGTGGTCCGGGAGGTTTCGCAGGAAGTACTGGACAAGGGCCTGGCTTCCATCCGCAAATCGCTCGACAAGCTGGTGGAGAAAAACGTGCTTTCCTCAAGCCAGGCCGCCGAAGCATTCGCCCGGCTGCAACCCACGCTACAGCTCGACGGTTTCGCCGACTGCGATCTGGTGATCGAGGCCATCATCGAGAACCTCGAGCGCAAGCGGGAGCTGTTTGCGGCGCTCGACCAGATCGTCAAGCCCGAGGCGATTTTCGCCAGCAATACCTCCTCCCTCTCCATCACCGAGATGATGACTGCCACACGGCGCCGGCCGCGGTTTCTCGGCTTACATTTCTTCAACCCGGTGCCGCTGATGAAGCTGGTGGAGGTGGTGAAGACGGTGGTGACGGATCCGGCGGTCATCGAAACCGGGCTGGCCTATGCACGAAAAGTGGGCAAGACCCCCATCCTGACTTCCGACCGCGGGGGCTTCATCGTCAACCGCCTGCTGGTGCCTTACCTGCTGGATTCGATCCGTGCCGTCGAAGAAGGAGTCGGCAGCATCGAGGATATCGACACTGGCATGAAGCTGGGCTGCGGCCATCCCATGGGCCCCTTGACGCTCAATGATTTCGTCGGCCTCGACACCACCTATTACATCGCCGAGATCCTGTTCAGCGAGTTCCGCGAAAAGCGCTTTGCACCGCCGCCTTTGATGAAACGCATGGTGATGGCGGGAATGCTGGGACGCAAAAGCGGTCTCGGCTTTTACGACTACACCGATCCCAAGAATCCCAAGCCCAACACGATGCTCGAGAAGAAGTGAGGGGGCCGTCTTTGCTGGAGGTCGGCGTTATGCCCTACGAAACATTGCTCTACGAAAAGCGCGGCGGCATCGCCTACATCACCATCAACCGGCCGGAAAAGCTGAATGCTCTGAACCGCCAGGTGATGGACGAGCTCAGCGCGTGCCTCGAAGGGATTCGCCATGACGCCGAAGTGCGCGTGGCCATCCTGACGGGTGCGGGCGAGAAGGCGTTTGCGGCTGGAGCCGACCTCAGCGAGCTGGCCGTGCAGACTCCCCTACAGGGAAAGGAGACGTCGCGGCGCGGGCAGCGCCTGCTCGACGCCATCGAAAACCTGGGAAAGCCAGTGATCGCGGCGGTGAACGGCTACGCGCTGGGCGGTGGCTGTGAGCTGGCAATGGCCTGCACGCTCCGCCTCGCCGCTGACAATGCGCGCTTCGGGCAACCGGAAGTGAAGCTGGGCATCATTCCCGGCTACGCCGGAACGCAGCGTCTGCCGCGGCTGGTCGGCAAGGGGCGTGCGCTCGAGCTGATCCTCACCGGAGAACCCATCAGCGCCCAGGAAGCCTACCGCATCGGCCTGGTGAACCAGGTAGTCGCTCGGCAGGAGCTCATCCCAGCGTGCGAAACGATGGCCAGGAAAATTATGGCCAATGCGCCGCTGGCCGTGCGCTTCGCCATGGAAGCGGTGAACCACGGCTGTGAGATGACGGCTGCGGAAGGGCAGTTTCTGGAAGCGACCCTCTTCGGCCTGTGCTGCACTACCGAGGACATGAAGGAGGGGACGCGCGCCTTTCTGGAGAAACGCCCGGCCCGATTTAGCGGCAAGTGAGCCGTGCGGATGAGCCGGACGGGATGGCTAAACCTGGGCAAGCCCAGGATGGTTGGGCTGCGCAGGCATCGGGGTCGGGCTGTTAACTTATGATTTCTCGCCGCAAATCCCGGGAGCTCGCTCTCCAGATGCTCTTTCAGTGGGAGCTGGGCCAGCATTCGCCGGAGCACGTGGTCGCCACCTTTCTCAAGGAAAGGCGGCTGGACGCGGAAGCGGAAGCCTTCGCCCGCGAATTATTCGAAGGAGCGGCGCGCGAGGCAGACTCGCTGGATGCGCTGATCCGGCAGCAATCCGAAAACTGGCGACCCGAACGCATGGCGGCGGTGGACCGCAACGTTCTGCGGCTGGCCACCTACGAGCTGCGGCACCATCCGGAGACGCCAGCCGCGGTGGTGATCAACGAGGCGCTCGAGCTGGCGCGCAAGTTCTCCTCCGAGGAATCGGTGGAATTCGTCAATGGGATTCTGGACGGAATCCGCAAGACGCTTCCCGCTCGCAACGCGGCCCAGGGTGGTGGGTGAGAAGAATCGGCAACCGTTAGTGGCCGGTTCGGGGACGGGCGCAGCGGCGAGCCAGATCCGTCAGCTCGTCCAGCATGGCCCTCACCTCGCGGAGCGTGGGCGCCTCGGCGTAGAGGCGCAGCAGGTCCTCGGTGCCGGAGGCGCGCACCAGCAGCCAGGCAGAGTCGCCAAACAGCATCTTGTAGCCGTCCAGATCCTCGATCGATTGAACGCGGCGGCCGGCCACGCTCTTGACCTTGCGCGCCCGGATCATTCTCTGCAGGCGCTCGATGGCGGGCCGGTCGATTTCCAGGTCGACGCGGTCGTAGGCGTGCGTTCCAAATTCCCGGTGGAGTTCGGCGACCAGCTCGCCCAGAGTCTTTCCCTTGTCGGCCATCACTTCGGCTAACAAGAGAGCATTCAGAATCCCGTCCCGCTCTGGCAGGTGTCCTCTTACGCCGATCCCGCCGCTCTCCTCGCCGCCAATCAGTACGTCGCGGGTTCGCATCAATTCGCAGACGTACTTGAACCCGATGGGGGTGACGTGAAGAGGCAGTCCGTAGCGCGTGGCCAGTTTGTCCACCAAGCGTGTGGTCGAGAAAGTCTTCACCACTTCTCCGCGCAGTCCCAGGTCGCCGGCCAAGTGGCGAAGAAGAATTGCGAAGATCTTATGGGAATCGATGAAGGTACCATCGCGGTCGATGGCGCCGACGCGGTCGGCATCCCCGTCCGTGGCGAAGCCTGCATCGTACCCGCTCTCCCGCACGGCGCGGCGCAAGTCCGCCACGTGGGGCTCGATAGGCTCAGGGTTCAAGCCAGGAAACAGGGGATTATGCTCCGAGTGAATCTCCCGAAAGACAATGCCTGCTTCGCCGAACAGGCGCGCCAGGCAGCCGCGCGCCGCCCCGTACATGGGGTCAATGACGAAGCGCTGGCCCCCGGCGCGGATGCGGTCGAGGTGGACGAGCTCTTTCAGCCGCTCGAGGTACGGGGTAACCAGGTCGACGGTGGTGATGGAAGCTTGCGCCCGGCGGCGCCGCCTCTCCGGATGGCGGTCCAGGCGGGCAAGCTGGGTGGCAATACGCCGCATGATGGCCGGGTCCGCTGAGCCTCCATAGGCAGCTTTGAACTTCAGGCCGTTCCAACGGTAGGGATTGTGGCTGGCCGTCACCATGATGGCGCCCGCGGCCTGGCGGCTGACGACGGCAAAACTCACCGCCGGCGTCGGCGTCGGCCGGTCCGCCAGCCAGACGCGAATGCCCGCTTCGGCCGCGACCTCAGCCGCTGCTTGGGCACTCTCCGGCGAGAGAAACCGTGTGTCGTAGCCCACCACCAGCGCTGGCGCGCGCTCCCCGGTGTGCGCCTCCAGCACATAGCCAGCGATCGCCCGAGCCACGCGGCGCACATTCCCCAGGGTGAAGTCCTCGCCGATCACGGCCCGCCAGCCGTCGGTGCCAAACGTGATCCTGTCCATGGATGCGGAGATCCTATTCTGCCTAAAGCACGTCGTGCCAGCCGAGCCGCTGCATCTCTTCTACGGCCTTGCCGACCTCCTGCGCGCGTTCCCGATCACACACCAGCAACGCGTCCGGAGTATCCACGATCACCAAGCCGCTGACGCCCAGCGTGACGACGGCCTTGCCGGGTGCCACGATCATGTTGTCCTGCGACTGCACGCAGAGGCTCCTGGCCGGCCGCACGTTCCCGTCGCGGTCCTTGGGATTCAGCTCGTAGGCCGCAGACCAGCTTCCCACGTCGCTCCAGCCGATGTCTGCTGCCACGGCAAGCAGGTTCGGCACGCGCTCCATCAGCGCGTAATCAATGGAGATCTTCTCCAGGCGGGGATAGAGACGCGCCAGCACGTCGCCGGCACGAATGCCTCCGGCCCGGGCAATGCGGCCGAGGCAGCGGGCCATCGCCGGCTGGAAGCGGCGCAGGTTCTCCAGCAGTGTCGAGGCTCGCCAGAGGAACATGCCGCCATTCCACAAGTAGCGGCCCGAAGCCACGTAGCGCCGCGCCAGCGGGTAGGCAGGCTTCTCGGTGAAGCGCTCGACGCGGTAAACGTCCACGCCATGCACACGCCGCTCGGGCCTACCGAGGCGCACGTAGCCGTAGCCCGTGTGCGGAGACGTCGGTTTGACTCCGAGAATCACCGAGACGCCTTCCGCGAAGGCCACCTGGCACGCCGCGCGAAGCGCCCGCCGGAACGCCGCGGGCTTGCGGATGACGTGGTCCGACGGCAGAACCACCATGATGCCTTCCGGATCGCGTTGCAGCACCTCATGCGCGGCCAGGCCGATACAGGGCGCGGTATTGCGCGCCGCCGGCTCAGCCACCACCTGGTCCGCCGGCACACCGGGCAACGCTCGCGTCACATCCTGGCGCAGCCGCTCGCTGGTGAACACATACGTCCGCTCCGGCGGAATCAGATCGCGCACCCGCTGCGCCGTCTGCTCCAGCAGCGTGCCATCGCCAAAGAGCTTCAACAACTGCTTGGGGTGCTTTTGCCGGCTGAGCGGCCAGAACCGCGTGCCGCTGCCACCGGCCAGGATGACCGCGTAGGCATGGCAGAAGGCGTCTCGGCCGGGCTGGCGACCTCGATGTTTCATGCGCTTCTCTCGCGAGAGGGAACGAGAACCTGATTGGCGCTTGCAGAAGCCGGCGCTGTCATTCTCCCTTCCTAGCCCGGCTTTGAGGCGAGTCGCTCGCCATCGGTACCTACGGGCAGCCCTGGCCCAACGGCATGCTTACCGCTGCGCACGACGAGCAGCCCGATCAATCCCGGCACACCGCACAGATCAGGGCTGGTTTCACTCCCCGCTCCACCAGCCGCTGCCGGAAATCACGGTCCACATCGGGCACGTAGAAGCGAAAGAGCCGTGTGGTCCGCTCGGGCACCAGACGAAAAGGCGGCGTGGCAGGCGGAATGAGCCACGTATCTGCCGGATCGTACGCCAGCCAGCCGGCCGCCGTTTCGATGCGGCCTTGGCCGGAGACGACGGCCAAACACTCCACGCGCTCGGCGTGTCCCTCGAGCGCCGCTTGCCGCTTGACGTGCCACTCCTCGAGGGCGAAGTGCGGGCAGGCCAGCACGTATCGCCGCCAGCCAAAAGGCTCCTCCACCTTGATGCGAGGCAGGTTGCGCTCCGCCTTCAGTTCGGGGCGGGTGACCGCCAGGCCGCGATCCACGTGCAGCGGCCGGGGCTTGCCGTCGGCGCCGAGGCGGCCAAAATCGTGCAAGCGGTAGGTGATGTCCGAATTCTGCTCGACCTCGAAGAGCACCAGACCCGGCCCCAAGGCGTGCACTGTTCCCGGAGGAACGTAGACACTCTCGCCCACCCTGGGGTGGAAGAGTTGCAGCGACCCGGCGGCGCGGCCCTGCGCCACCGCCTGGCGCCAATCTTCCCGCGACGTGCGGGGCTTCAAACCGAGCAGGCAGGCGGCCTTCCGCTCGACCGCCAGGAAGTACCACATCTCGCATTTACCGAAGCTGCCCGCCTCGTGCCGGCCAGCGTATTCGTCGTCCGGGTGCACTTGAATGGACAGCCAGTCGCTGGTGAAGAGGTACTTGGCTAAGATGGGGAAGCGCTGGCCGTTCCAAGCCTGGCCGTGCAGTGCGCGGCCAAACTCGCGGCTTACTTCGCCCAACATCAGCCCGGCGACAGGCCCATTCAGAAAGCGTGCTTCGTCGCCCGTGAGCCATACCTCGCC
>CADDZE010000017.1 GCA_902812465.1 Acidobacteriota bacterium
AACCTGCGCATCAAGCAGGCGGAGGTTCGGTTCGGCCTCGAGCACCTGGCGCATGTGGATGCGATACTGCTTCTTGTCCGCCTGGGCGCGCGGCGACCACACGGCCGGTCCGCGGCTGGTGTTGAGCAGGCGAAACTGAATGCCCACCGAATCAATCACTTCTCCCATGACGCCGCCCAGCGCGTCCACTTCGCGCACCAGATGGCCCTTGGCGATGCCGCCTATTGCCGGATTGCAGGACATCTGGGCGATGAGGTCGAGGTTCATGGTGTAGAGCGCGGTGCGCAGTCCCATGCGCGCCGGGGCCATCGCCGCCTCGCAACCAGCGTGGCCGGCACCAACGACGACTACATCAAAGCGTTCAGTGAAACGGTTGGCCATGGGATTCGATACCGGTGGCTCGATCAGAACTTACCGTGGCACTCGAAGAGTCGGAGAAGAGCCAACGCCCATCCCGAGGATGGGTCGAAGGTCAACGCCTGGGGGTCGAGAACCGCCCCGATCCACGCTCGCCAGTCAGTCGCTCGCCGCGTTGACCGCCTTCACGAAGCCTGCCGAAGCTCTTCCAGCGTCAGCCCGGGGATACCCTCCACGCCCCGCTCACCATTATATTGCAGGACGATGATGGATTCGGACGGGCCCCGAGGCGGGTCGCAGCCTGATTTTCCCTCGTCTTCAGCTTTTCGCAAAAAGGCAAACGCCCGACCAGGGGCGCGAGCCCTGACGACCCTTGGATTCTGGCAGCATCGCGAAAAGCCGCAGCCGAAAGGGAAGGCACTTCAAACGCGCCGCTGTCTTCAGGATCGAGTGCACCTCAACCGGCTTCCACCCCAGCGGCGTGAAGAATTCCGGACCTTCGGCGGGAGCAAACTTCAGAGGCGATTGGTCCTGGGCCAGTTCGAAGCCCATTCTCTGCTGCAGCAGGCGCAGCAAGTTTGGCGAGGCGATGTCCAGAATCCAGCGCCGAAAGCTGGCTGGAGCTGCAAGATCATGGGCAAGGGAGGAGACTTGATCCGCAGTAAGGTAGATGAGGAGGCCCTCGCTGATCAGCAAGGCTTTGGTTGCCCGCTGGCCGAGCTGGGCGAAGAGCTGGCGCCGGGCGCTGACGTTCGACAGGTCCATGCGCACCCGCTCGAGGGTGCACACTGGCTTCTCGTTCCGGAGCATGTCTTCCTTGTAGTCAAGTATCTCGGGCAGGTCTACTTCAACCCATTGCAGCATGGCCGGCAGTGGCAGGCGATACGGCCTCGCGTCGAGGCCGGCGGCAAGATTTACTACCAGGTCGATACCTTGCCCGAGCTCCCGCAAGAGGAGTCGATCGATCGCGTAGGTCCGCGCGACAAAGCTCCAGGCGTTCTCTTCGGAGAACGGCAGCGAGGCGGCAATCTGTTCGCCGCGCTCCCCGGCCAAGCGCCGGGCGAAAGGATCGCGGAAGACCGCGTCCGGGCGTTCGCTCTCCCGCGCCCGGTATACCGCCACCCAGCGGGCCGTATCCGAGATGCTGCGAATCAAAGGCTTGCTCACCAGCTCGCCGCGCCGCCCACACCAAGCAAGACCCGTCTGTCAGAATTTGGTGGCCGAGGAGAACGTAAACTCGCGCACCTTCATGGCTGGCACCACCATGTCGAACGTCTCCTCGCCGGAGGTCCGCTGCGCCGGGCTCATAGCTTCCACCTCGTTCAGCATGGCGATGAGACTCTGGTTAAAGCGCAGGTTTTTCACTCCGTGGCGCACCTGCCCGTCTTCAATCCAAAACGTGCCATCACGGGTCATGCCGGTGAGGATCTTCTGATACGGGTCGACCTCACGGATGTACCACAGGCGGGTGACGAGCAAACCGCGCGCCGTCGAGCGCACCATCTCCGCTACCGAGGTCTTTCCCCCATCCATCACCACGTTGAGCGGCATCTCGCCAAACTCGTTGGGCAGCGGGAAACCGTGGCCGGTTGGCTCCGCCTTCAGACGGTGCGCCGTCTGCCGCGCGTAGACAAGGTTTTTCACCACCCCATGCTCCACCAGGATCACCCTCTGGCGCGGGATGCCTTCGCCGTCAAAGGGCGCTCCACTCTGCAACGGGTGATAGACGTCGTCGCGAAGGCTGATGTTGTCCCCGAAGACCTTCCGCCCAACCCGCCCGGTGAAGCAACTCCGCTGCTCGGCCACTGCCAGACCTCCGAAGTCCATCATCATGAATCCGAGCAGGTCGAGCACTGCCGAGGGCTCGAGAATCACAGTGTACTTTCCGGGCTCCAGTTCGCGCGGCTCCCGGCTCTGGAGGGCCTTCTCCGCCGCCCGGGCGGCCAGCGCCTCAGGGTTAAGCTCCTGCCATTTCGGCGAGGTCTCCTTCGCCCAGCCCGAGCTGGACGATCCCATCATCGTCACCGAGATCTCCGACATCGTCTCCTCGTGATGCGCGTGCAAGCCACGCGAGTTGAAGAGCGATGTGCTATAGGCCCCTTGGGAAACCACGCCGGCGGCCGTGAGGTGGTCCTTGGTAGCACGCGCGATAATGCGGCGCGCCACCTCGGCACGCTCCTGGGGGGTAACGTCAGCCGTTCTCGGATCGAAGCGATCGACGCCCCGATAGGCCTGCGCAGGCGGCATCGGCAGCAACTCGGGATCGGGGGGCTCGAGGCGCGCCAAAGCCAGCGCAGACTCGCACACTTGGCGGATGGAGGCCTCATCCAGCTTGTTGGTACTGGCGCGGGCGGTGCGTTGATCCACGACTGCGCGTACCGAGAGGCTAACCTCTTCCTCCGCCATGTTCTGATGAATGGTGTTGTTAGCGAAACGCGTCAGGGCGTGCGAGACGGCGCTGATCATCGCCTCCGTCTCCTGAGCTGTCGAATACTTGAGTACTTTTTCGAAGAGGGCGCTGGCCTGAGCTGAAGTGAGCATGGAGATGGTTTATCGTAACGTGTGCCTCAGTCTCAAACTAACCAGACCCGTACGCCACGCCGACCTGGACTCTCCGGAACCGAGCCGGCGCCGCTCCGTGGCCGGTGCCCATCGTCTGCATCGGCTGGCCTTTGCCGCAGTTGGGTGTGCCCCACAGAATCCAGTAATCGGCGTTGCAGATGGCGTCACAGGAATTCCAAAACTCGGTCGTAATTCCGCCGTAGCTCGCATTCTTCAGCATGCGGGTCTTCTTGCCGCCCCTGATCTCCCAGCCGATCTCGGTTCCGAACTGGAAGTTGTACCTCCGGTCGTCAATCGACCAGCTTCGGTTCGTTTCCATGTAGATGCCGTCATCCGTGTCGGCAATCAAGTCCTCAAGCTTCCAGGTGCCGGGCAGCAGGCTGACGTTGGTCATGCGGATGAGCGGAATGCGGTTCCAGCCCTCGGCGCGCATCGCGCCGTTTGAGCGAGGCAAGGAGAGCGCAGCCGCCGACTCGCGGGAGGTGAGGTAGCCCACAAACAAGCCGTTCTGGATGATTGGGGTGACCTGGGCAGGCACTCCTTCGTCGTCGTAGCCAAAAGTGCCCAGGCCTGGGCCGTGGGCAGGCGTGGCATCCGCCACTACGTTCACGATCTCCGAAGCGTACTGCAGCTTGCCCAGCTTGTCCGGCGTCAGGAAACTGGTGCCGGCATAGTTGGCCTCGTCGCCCAGGACGCGGTCCAGTTCAATGGGGTGGCCGATGGACTCGTGGATTTGCAGGCCTAGCTGCGAGCTGTCCAGGATGATGTCTTTCACGCCCTGCGGACACTGGTCAGCCTGATGCAGGGCGACGGCCTCCTCGCCGACGCGCGGCGCGTGTGCCAGGAGATCGAGTTCTTCCACCAGTTCGTATCCCTTAGTTTGGTACTGCCCGCCAAATGAATTGGGATACGATCGCCGCTGAATTCCATTGCCGGAGAAGGATGTGGCCGCAAAGCCCGCGCCTGTTTGCGTCTTCACCTGGTGAATCTCCGAACCGAGGCTAGAGAGGAAGAGCTGGTCAATCTGGCGGAAGTCCATGGCGGCCTCGGCCAGCGTCACACCCTTCACCTTCAATAGTTCTGCGTCGACCTTTAGCAGCAGGTCGAGGCACGAAGAGACCGGAATGGAGAAGGGGTCAATTCGGCAAGGCGCGTACCACGTATCTACGATCTTCGACTCCGGTGCCAGGAGGACGTCTTTCGTCTTGCACAGAGCGCTGGCATGCGCGATCTCGACGGCCCGGGCCGCCACCCGGTCGACCGAATTGCGGGAGAGGTCATCGGTGGCAGCAAATCCCCAGGCACCCCGGGCAATCACCCGTACCCCAATACCCAGCGATTCCGAGTCGCGCACCTGGCCCGTCTGCATGTTCTTGGTGGAAAGATAGCGCTGCCGGATATCCACCACCCGCACGTCCGCGTAAGTTGCACCGCGGGCCGTGGCCGTATCCAGAGCCTGTTGGGCGACGTCCTTCATCGGATGATCAGACACTCGGGTGATCAGGTGGATTGGGCTATCAGGTGATTGGATAGGGTTGTTTGTCAATCAACACAGTGAGTAAGATCGCCGACGTCTTCTCCTGCTTCTGAACCCTAAATCGGACTTGCTGCTCGCTGCCAGCGCGCCGGAAAGCCCACCTGGACCCGTCGCTCCCAATCAACGGTTCATCCTAGGTTCCTTCGGACCAAGACGCCAAGTAAGCCTCTTGCTCCGGAGTGAGCGTATCAATGGCCACACCCAGCGCTTCGAGCTTCAGGCGCGCCACTGTCTGGTCGATCTCCTGAGGCACGGGGTAGACCTTCGCTTCCAGCCTTCGGGCGTTCTTGGCCATATACTCGGCGCAAAGGGCCTGGTTGGCAAAACTCATATCCATCACCACGGCAGGATGGCCCTCAGCCGCCGCCAGGTTCACAAGGCGGCCCTCTCCCAGCAGGTAGACCTTGCGCCCGTTCCGCAGAGTATATTCCTCCACACAATCGCGCGTCTTCCGCTTGCCCAGCGCCAGTTCCTCCAGGGCCGGAATATCAATTTCCACGTTGAAGTGGCCGGAGTTGCATACGATCGCGCCGTCCTTCATGACCTTGAAGTGCTCGGCCGTCAGCACTGACTTATCGCCGGTGAGGGTGATAAAGACGTCGCCGATCTTCGCCGCTTCGGCCATAGGCATAACGCGGAAGCCATCCATGACCGCCTCGAGGGCACGCGTGGGATTCACTTCCGTTACGATCACGTCTGCGCCCAGGCCGCGAGCCCGCGTAGCGACACCGCGGCCGCACCAGCCGTAGCCAGCTACCACCACCTTCAATCCGGCAAAAAGCACGTTGGTGGCGCGGATAATGCCGTCGATCGTGGACTGCCCGGTGCCGTAGCGATTGTCAAACAGGTGCTTGGTATCCGCGTCATTCACCGCCACGATGGGAAACTTCAAGACGCCATTCTTGGCCATACTGCGCAAGCGGATGACGCCGGTGGTGGTTTCCTCGGTTCCACCGAGGATGCCGGGAATAAGGTCCTGGCGTTTCGTCAGCACGGTGGTCACCAGGTCAGCTCCATCATCCATGGTAATGTGAGGCTGGTGCTCGAGGGCTGACTGGATGTGCGCGTAATAGGATTCGTGGTCCTCTCCCCGGATAGCAAACACGGGGATGTGATAATCCTTCACCAGCGAGGCCGCGACCTCATCCTGGGTGCTCAGTGGGTTGGAGGCGCAAAGCGCCACCTCGGCGCCGCCCTCGCGCAGCGTGATGGCCAGATTGGCGGTTTCGCTCGTCACGTGCAGGCAGGCGGAGAGCCTTATCCCGGCCAGCGGCTTTTCCTGGGCGAAGCGCTGGCGAATGAGCCGGAGCACCGGCATCCACTGGTCGGCCCATTCGATGCGGATCTTTCCTCGCGCCGCCAGGCTCAGATCTTTGACGTCGTGCGCGACATCGGGCATTACCGTGGTAGCCATCTACAGGCCTGCCTCCTCTCGCAGTACGGCTGCTTTGTCTGTCCTTTCCCACGTAAACTCTGGTTCCTGGCGGCCAAAGTGCCCATAGGCCGCTGTCTTCTTGTAAATGGGCCGGAGCAGATGGAGAGATTTGATGATTCCCCGAGGTGTGAGGTCGAAATGTGCCCGCACCATCTCTTTTAACCTGCAGTTATCCACACGTCCGGTACCGAAGGTTTCGACCATCACCGAAACTGGCTCGGCCACACCGATGGCGTAGGCCAACTGCACTTCGGCGCGCGAGGCCAGGCCGGCAGCTACGATGTTCTTGGCAATATAGCGGGCCATGTAGGTAGCGCTCCGGTCCACTTTAGTGGGATCCTTCCCGGAGAAGCAGCCGCCGCCGTGGTGCGCCACACCGCCGTAAGTGTCCACGATGATTTTGCGCCCTGTCAGGCCCGAATCGCCTACCGGACCGCCGGTCACAAAGCGTCCGGTGGGGTTGATGTGATACTTAGTCCTGTCATCCAACATGTGGGCGGGGATCACTGGCCGGATCACACACTCGCGAATCCCTTCCCTTAGGGTTTCGTTGCTGACGTCGTCAGTGTGCTGGGTGGAGACCACCACGGCGTCGACGCGGACCGGTCTTGAGCCGTCGTACTCCACCGTCACCTGCGCCTTGCCATCGGGACGAACGAAACCCAGTATGCCACGCCGGCGCACCTCCGCGAGGCGCAAACACAGCTTGTGCGCCATCATGATGGGGAAGGGCATCAACTCCGGCGTCTCATCGCAGGCATACCCAAACATCAGTCCTTGATCGCCCGCACCGCCGACGTCCACACCCATGCTGATGTCTTGAGCCTGGCGCGTCAAGTTGATGACAATCGAACAAGCGTCAGCCGTGAAGCCGTCACTGGGCTCCGTGTAACCGATTTCGCGGATGGTCTCGCGCACAAGTCTTTCGATGTCCGGTTTCGCCGACGTCGTGATCTCGCCCGCCACATAAACGGATTGGTCCTTGACCAGCGCCTCGCACGCCACCCGTCCCTGCGGATCCTCAGCCAACACCGCGTCCAGGACCGCGTCGGAAATCTGGTCGCAAATCTTATCTGGGTGACCTTCCGTAACCGACTCCGAGGTAAACAGATAGGACTGCTTCGGCTCGGACACGCTGTTCTCCTCTTGTTGCGGCGATGCCCTGAATGGAAATCAGAATTTTGTAGCTTAACACGTGGTCCCGTGAAATGCAATCGACCAGCGAGGATGGCGAGGATGCTCGGCTAGGCCAGATCTTCAACTTCGAGGTCTCTTTGTAGGTTGTAGCGAACTGCTGCAATGCCCTGGCTCGGCGCGAGCAGGTCGGAGCGATGCTGCACGAGCAGCAGATTTGTGCGATGAACGCGCGCAAGCTCAATAAGCTCATCCACGATGTTATCAACCGGCAAAAGCTTTTGCGAACAGAACGGACACTCCTCCAGCTGCACGCTTAAGTAGTGATGAGTGCGGCAGGCAAATCCAGCTCGATGGAGGTTCATGTCGATGTAGAACTCTTTCACCAGGAAAGTGTTGGCGGCGGCCAGCACAGCTTCCAGGCCTTCCGCCAGCAGCCCTTGGGCGCGGTAATCTGGCAGCCTTTCCAGAGCGCGGGTTTCCAGTTGCCGGCGGGCCTCATGCATAGCCTGTTCGATCAGTTTGCGCATCTCGGCCCGCGTAGCATGGGTCAATTCGGGAAACCGGGCGATCACACTACGTCGCGTGAGGTCATCGAGAAATGGCTCGAGCAGGTCAAGAACGCGCTGGTCCCCGAATAAGATGACCTGCTGGCAGCGATATTCGTGCCGATAGCGGCGCAGGAGAGCCGCCGTATCCTTCAGATGCCAATAGAGGTGGGTCAGGCGGTGGCGTTGGATTTTGGAGGGCAAACTGCGGGTTTCACTGGGCACAAAGGAGCGAAGGCCCGGCAATGGCTCCTCAAATCCCAGGTGATAGGTTAAGAACTCGGTGCGTTCCTTGGTCACGCAAGCGACCAACGCCTTTTCGTACTCTTCCAAGATCGCTTCGAGGGGTAAGGTGTAAGCGTCAAACCCGATGTCCAGAGCGTTATGGGTCCGGGTGCCGAGCTTGATCAGGCGGTTCAGACTCTCACCTGATTTAAACAGCACTAGGGAGCGGCATCCGTCGGGAGAGAAGGAAGTGCTCAGAAACACCTCGATCTCCGCAAGATCTTTATCCAAAGCCTGACGGTGTTTTCGGTCGAGCGTCTGAAGCCATGGGGCGTTCCGCTCGAGCGCTTTCTTCTTGAGAGACTTGAAAACGGTGGCATAAGCCTTGGGGTCGCCGCGAACCTCGTCGGGACTCAGGCTCAGATAGAGGCTCACTACCGGAGCGTCATAGCGCGCCTCGGCCAACCGGCGCACATCCTCGAGCGAAGCGAAGGCCTGAACCTCCATCGCGGCAACCAGCTGCTTTGGCTCCTGCGGCTTGAGGGGCGCTGCCGCCCGGCGCCCCAGAGCCTTCAACGCCGCGATTCGCCTCTCTCGCTCCTCGCACTCTTCCCAATATTCCAAGTCAGCTGCGCGGGGCATCGAAATGAGCCTCTCTAGAGGAGTGTCTACAGTTGGCGCAACTCGGCGCGCTGTTCATCGAGATCCACCACCGCATAATGGCCGTCGCTCAGATGTCCAGGGAGAACAATCAGGGATCTGCCTAACCAACCGGTCTGGAACTCTTTGCCAGCCGCGACAACCAGCCGAGGTTTGTAAGTCCCGACCAGTTCCGCCAGACTTTCGCTTCCGCTTCGATGAAGTCCTTTATGTGCCGGCGGGGTGGCAAAAAGAAAGAGCTTCGAGTAATCGCGCAGCTCCTGCAGAAACTTCAGCCGGTATACGACTTCCCATCCCGGATAGCGGAGTGCCTGGCCCTCTTCGCGTTCCGTCTCCGCCCCGTCTACGATCCCGCCCATGCCACACACCAAGACATGCCCGGGGGCAAGACAGAATGCTCCGTGCACACCGTGAAGATAGGGAAATACTACTTCAATGCTGGCTGCTTCAAAAAGGTAATGCTGAATGGGAAAGTCGTCCGGCCCAGGAACATAGAACGTAGGAAGGTTGGTCTTGGCAAGAATTTTGAACAGGTCGCGATAGCCCGCGGATCCTGCACTCTTGGCTGTGAGGTTGCCTGCCAGCAGTAGCGCATCAAAGCCGCCTTGACGAGCCAGTTCAACCAAAGCTTCAACCGCTTTGAGGTTACCAGCAGGGTTCGAGGCAGCAAGGATGGTGCGAGTAAAATTCCGCATTGTTGGTTCTCCAGGTTTCTTTATTTTCTACTGTCTGAATCGTCTGAGGCCTGACGCCTAGGATAGAGGGCTTCGCCTGACGCATCGTGTAAGACGCCTTTTCCCTCCGCCTTGGTTGCCCCCCACACGCCAGCCTCCTACCTTGGCTCGCCAACCCGTGTGACAACGGCTAGGGAAACACGCGCTTTGGGCGCGCCATGACCGCTTGCAACCCCTCCTGCCTCATGAGATTCTAACTGCCTAGCCAGCGAAGGATGGATACCGTGTTGGGCCGAGTGAGCGTCTGGAGACTCACCCCAGTTGTGGCGATCGGAACGGCCTTGCTTGGCGGCGCAACTGCGCTACGATGCCAGGCGGGAGCACCGTCGCCCTCAGGTGCGGCCGAGGCGGCGAATCCGCACGTCATTCCGGCGGGCACCACCATCCCGCTCCAGCTTAAGAACACCATCAGCTCGCGTACTGCCTATGTCGGGGAGAACATCTATTGTGAGACGATCTATCCTATCGCTGTCAACAACCGCATCCTGATTCCAGTGGGAAGTTACGTGAAGGGATCGATCACTCAAGCCGCGCGGCCAGGAAAGGTGAAAGGCAGAGCACAGCTGGGGCTGAAGTTCGACTCGATTACCCTGCCCGACGGCCTCACGCGGCCGCTGCGTGCGACGCTCTCGAGCTACGCGGGCAATGGCAATGAAGGCTTCCGGCGGGACGAAGGGCGGATCGAGGGCGCATCCTCAAAGGGCAAGGACGCCGGCAACATCGCGGCGACCGCCGCTGAAGGTGCCACCATTGGGTCGCTGGCGGGCCTTAGCAGCCGCCACACAGGAACGGGCGCCGCCATCGGGGGAGGCGCGGGTGCGCTGGGAGGATTGATCTACGTGCTCGCTACGCGAGGCAAGGAAATTAACCTGCCGCCAGGGACCAACCTCGAACTGGAGGTCCTGGCACCGCTGGATTTGACGCCCGGCGACGAGGCGCCGCCCTCTTCTGCTTCGGGAGCGCCCAGCACACCTCACTGACGAACCCGTCATACGTCCCGATCATTCACCCGGCTCTTCTCCGACTTCCTCCGCCAGGCCGATCTTAGATAACCGGTAACGGAGCGCATTTCGCGAGAGACCCAGCAGGCGCGCGGCCTGGCTCTTATTGCCACGTGCGCGGCGGAGCGCCTCGCGAATCAACTCGTCTTCGTACTGTTCGAGCGTCATGCCCTCGGGAAGGAAGGGAACGCTCCCCGCCGCAGCTGGCGGCGGGGAAAGGTCCAGGTGGATGTCTGCAGCATCGATGGTGTCGCCCCTGGCGAGCGCGACGGCGCGCTCGATGATGTTTTCCAGCTCGCGCACGTTACCCGGCCAGTGAAACTCCATCAACTTGCGCATGGCGGCCGGGGTGATGCCGCGGATGGGCTTGCCCGATTCCGCCACAAAGCGTGCCAGAAAGTGCTCGGCCAGGTAGGGAATGTCCTCCTTGTGCTCGCGCAAGGGAGGGATACTGATGGGCACGACATTGAGACGGTAATACAGGTCCTCCCGGAAGGCGCCTTCCTCCAGAGCGGCGCGCAGGTCGCGGTTGGTCGCCGCTACCAAACGCACATCCACCTTCAGGGTCTTCGTGCCGCCCAGGCGCTCAAATTCGCGCTCCTGCAGCACCCGCAGCAGCTTCACCTGGACGGCTGGGGGCACGTCACCAATCTCGTCCAGGAAAATGGTGCCCTTGTCGGCCAGCTCAAACTTGCCGGGCTTGGAGGTGACGGCACCGGTGAAAGCACCCTTCTCATAGCCGAACAGCTCGCTCTCCAGCAAGTTCTCGGGGATGGCGGTGGTGTTGATCTTCACGAAGGGACCGCTGGCGCGGCGCGAGTGCTCATGGATGGCGCGGGCGATCAGGTCTTTGCCAACGCCGCTTTCGCCGCCCAGCAACACCGTCGAGTTGGTAGGCGCCACGCGCTCGACGGTGGCCAGCACCTCCTGCATCTTGGCACTGTGGGCAATGATGTTCTTGAACTGGTAGCGCTGTCCCAGTGCCTCCCGCAGCGAGCGGTTTTCCTGGCGCAAGTGGCGCACGTCCAGTTCCTTGCGCACCACCAGCTTGATCTCCTCCAGGGAAAACGGCTTCAGAACATAATCGCTAGCCCCGGCCTTCATGGCTTCCACGGCAGTCTCGACCGAGCCGTACGCGGTCATGACGATCACCGGCACCAAACTGTTGGCGCGCTTCACCGCCTGCAAAAACTCCAGGCCGTTCATGCCGGGCAGCTTGAGGTCCGTCAGCACCAGGTCGACTTCGGTTTGGCGCAGCTGGTTCAGCCCCGCCTCCGCATCCGCCGCCACGTGGATGGTGTAACCCTCTTCCGCGAGGTTCAGCTCGAGCAGGCGGCGCATCTTGGCTTCGTCTTCGACGATCAGAAGGGTCGGCATAGGCCATTCACAAATCCGGCTTGGTGGCCCGAGGCTGAGTTTCGGCCTTCCGGCTCGCGCCGCCGTTCAGGATCAATCGCGCAGCCGAAGTAGGGGCACGGGCGCCGTCCGCGGCCGGCAGAAAGACGCGAAAGCAAGCACCGGGGCCAGGCTGGTCAACCACGCGAATCCAGCCGCCGTGGTCGTCGACGATCTTCGAGACGATGGACAAACCCAGTCCCACCCCCTCGCGTTTGGTCGAGAAAAAAGGGTTGAAAATCTGCTCCCGCAGCTCGGGCGGCACGCCCGGGCCGCTATCCTGAATGTCGACGAAAACGCCTGAGCGGTCCGGCTGAACCGTGCTCACCGCGTCGGCCTCGCCGGCGGCAGCAGCCCTCGGGTGATGGGCGGCCGCCACGGTTACTTTCAGCTTGCCACCCTGGGGAAGCATGGCCTCATAGGCGTTGATCACCAAATTGGTGAAGACCTGCTCGCAGAGATCGGCATCGGCCCATACCGGCGGGCAATCGCTCGCGTAGACGCGTTCCACGGTGATCCGGGCATCCGGCCAGCGGTCCTGGGCCGCTTTGAGCGCACGCTCGAGAATGGGGGCAATTGCTTCGGCGCGAGCTTCGATGCGGGAAGGCCGCACGAAGTCGAGAAAGCGGCTGACCAGGCCGTTGAGCCGGTTCACCTCACTAGAGATATAGCCGGCCAGCTCGGCCGCCAGCGAGTCTGCCCCCTCCAGCTTGCGCGCCAGCGTCTCCGCCGATCCCTTGATGACCGCCAGCGGATTGCGTATCTCGTGCGCCAGCCCCGCAGCCATCTGGCCGAGGGCCGCCAGCCGCTCGGAGCGCCGCGCCTCGGCTTGCGCCTGCTCCAATTGCCGGTTGGTCTGAGCCAGAGTCTCCGCCAGGACCTGGTAACGCAACGCCTGGCGGCGGTTCTCTGCCACGAAGCGGTTCACCACGATGGCCACCAGAAAGAAGAACGAGCCACGAATCGCCAGCTCGTTGGCCCCAGCCAGCGTCAGCTCGTATTCAGGGAGCTCAGGCAGGAGCAACGAGGCATAGGCGCCCAGCGCGAGCGCCGTCCACGCCAGGGTTCCCAGGGCACCGAAATGCATGGCCGCGTCGATGACCGGCAAAAAGTAAATGAGGTAGTAGCTGCTGTCGATACCGCCCGTGTGTGCTACCAGAAGCGTGGCCAGAAGAATCTTCATCGCGACCGCATAGAAGCGGCGCCGCGAAGCCGCAACCCGCACCAGAAGCGGGTGCTCAAAGACTTGAAACAGGCCTATTCCGAGCAGGATCAGCTGCTTGTGGATTTCGTGAACCGGGCGCAGCACGGCTAGCACGCCCAGCACGGCGAGCCATAGTAACTCTAGCGGAATCAGCTGACGGCGCTCGCGCTCCAACATCTACAGGTTACAGGTGAGCGCGGGGGGGTGGCAAGCCGGCAATGGGCGGCGGAAATACCTCGGATCGGTCTGATGCCTGCCCCCTTTCCATCAAGAGAAGAGTCGGCGACCAGAGCACGCGAGGCCATCGCATCTCCCCCCGACCGTGGTCGCCCTTCCGGGGTCGCGGCGATGTTGAGCCGGAGTTACTCCGCGGGGAACTCAAACCGCACGCCCGCCAGAAAATTGAAGTGCAAGGCAGGAAATCCTAAGGACTCCTCATACTTCTGGTTCAGCAGGTTGTTCAGCCGTCCGTAAAGCTCAACTCCATGAGCGAATCGATAGGCCAAGCCGGCGTTGATGTCCACGTATCCTTTGGAGGTGAACAGGCAGGGCAAGCCAGGGCCGAGCGGAGGCGGCAAGCAGGCGCCGGCACCCTCATTCGGCTCGAGGTCCAGAATGGCACCGCGGATATACGCATTGCTGTTGAGGATGAGCTGATGGTGCCGCCAGGTGATGTTGTAGAAGCCAGTGTTCTTCGGGCGGCGGATGAGCGGCTGGCCGACGCGGAAGGGTGAGACCGTCAGGTCGGTCCCGTTGAGAGCCAGGATGGCGGTGTCGAGCCGTGTGTATTCCCCTACCACCTGCAGGCTGCGGGTGGGTTCGAAGTGCAAGGCCAGCTCAAGTCCATCGGCTTTCGAATTACCCAGGTTGGCAGAGGTAAAGGTACTGAGGTTAGCGAGCGAACCTCCGAGCACCGCGATCTGATCCTTGAACCGGTTGTAGAAGTAAGTGACTTCGAGGGCTGCCCGGTCAGCCCAGAAGCGCTGCTCGGCGCCCGCGTCAAAGCTGAGGCTCCTCTCCGGCTTGAGGTGGGGATTGTTGTGAAAAGCCAGCTCGAAGCCGTCCGGGGCGCGAATACCCGTGCCGAAACTGCTATGCAGCCGGGTATCACCCCAAACACCGCCGGTGGCTGGGTGGATGAGGTAGGCGGTGGAGAGGCGCGGGTTCACTTTCACGACCGAGCTAGGCGGCAGCAGCGGCCGCGAGCCAAAAGCGTCAGGCGGTAACTTTCCGGTGCGGATGTCATCCACTCGCAGGCCTGTAGTCACAAACCAGCGGCGCGAGGGAGTCCAGCGGTTCTCCGCGAAGTAGCCCAGGCTAGTGCGGGGAAGCAGGAATGGGTGGTTGCTGGCGTCGGCGATGAACGTATTGCGTATCTGCTCGCGATTGTATTCGAATCCGGTCACCAGGAAATCCTGGTTCGAGATGTCGACCTCGCTGCGAGTGTTGAGTACATTTCGCAGGTTGTTCGAGAAAGAATCGCCTCCCAGCGCCGGGGGAGTGATGAAGTAATAGTCGTTGGTGGTCACATAGCCGGAGACCACTTGCCGGAACCGCAGTGTGAACTGTTCGCTGTAAGTGCCCCCGTAGGCCCACAGGTTCTGCTTGTCGCGCGAGCTGAGCCCGGCCTGGCGGGGCGTGGGCCCCCCCGGGAAAATCGGTGCATCGTAGAGGTGGTCGGGGTCGGATCCGAAAGGTCCGGGCGCGCCAGCATCGTTGGCGTCACCGAAGAGGTGGAACGCCAGCTGCCGCCGTGGACTCCGGGAGTAATCCAGGCTCAACGTAGCGGACTGGTTGCGGAAGTTGTCGTTCTGAACCACCCCACCCGAATCGAGGCGCATCAGCTCGTAGCTCCAGCCCAAGCCACGGTAGAGGCCACTGCCCCCGGTGGCGAAGCGGCGCGTCGTGAAGCTGCCACCTTCGGCTAAGCCCGAAAAATGCGTGGGTCCCTCACCCTGGCGGCTGACGATGCTGACCACGCCAGTAACCGCGTTCGATCCGTAGAGGGCACTCTCCGGGTTACGGATCACCTCGACCCGGTCGACGCCGTCCACCGCAAGCGGCGCGAAGTCGAAGCCGCCGCCGAACTGGTTCAGCTGCATCCCGTCCCACATCACTAGGTTGTAATCGGAATTGCCGCCACGAATGAACACCCCGGTCACGCCGCCGCGCCGCCCGGTCTGGTTGACCTCAACACCTGGCACTCCTCGCAGGACCTCGAGGACGCTTTGCGCGCCGCGATCCTCGATCTCCTGGTGGCCCACCACGCTTGCGGAGGCTCCCAGTTGCGCGGCGAGGGCCTCTTCTAGCGAGGCCGAGACCACCACCTCCTGCGGCAAGGCATCGAGCGCCAGCCGCAAGTCGGCAAGCCGAATTTCCCCGTCCTGCAGAACGATTCCGGTTTCAGGGGTGGACAGGCCCGGGGCGCTGGCGTACAAGGTATACCTCCCGGCGGCGATGCCATCGAATTCATAGCGGCCCGCAGCATCGGTCTGCCGCTCCGCAACCTTCCGGAGCGAAGAAAGCAAACACACCCGGGCTTGAGGAACTGGCTTGCCAGCTGGATCGACCACCGTGCCGCGAATAGCCGCCGCATGCGCTGCCGCCGCAGGGGCGAGGACCCCAAGCAGCCAAAGCGCCCCAAAAAGTAAACCAGCGCCCAGCCCACGCCAAACTGGCTTCGCCGCTGGCCAGATTCCCTCCGGCTTCCCCGTCAGGTTTGTTGTCTTCATCGAAGGCTCCTCCCTCTCGCTCGTCCGGCGAGACGACCTCCGCGGAAAAAGTCCGGAGAGATAAGGATGGTCAGGCGGGATTCGGTAGGCGGCCCGGCCGGCTCTCCTCAGAACTCTTTCCGTCGAAGAGTGAATCTGAGTCAGAGTTCCCGGGCAGGCTTCCTGGCTTTCGGGTCATCACCGGATCCTAGCCTTCCCATTCCGTTTGCGGAACAGTGGCTGGCCCTCAGGCCCTGTCAGAATCCGGCTCGCCGATCACAGTGGCGGGACCGCGGCCGATTTGCACGGCCTTTCCTTTTACTCCGCCTCTCGCGGACACCACGGGAACTTCGCACGATCGAAACTAACGGCGCTCACCTTATCACTTCGGCTGCTGCGGCGTCAAGAAAAGACGCGCCATCGGCGCCATCGACCCATAGGCTTTCGGTCTTCCATGTAAACAATGTGCGGCTTGTAACCGTTGCGACTCGGCGTATGATCGGTAAGTCCTAGAGACGAATGTGCAGCCTGACGGGGAATACGGTCCGCCTCTCCTGCGGCAGGGCAGAACACCTGTTCAGGAGAAAATGTTCATTTGACGAAACGAACCGGATAAGTTGTTGAAAAATCGGGAGCGACGTCGAAGGCGCTGGCAAGCGGGGCGGCTCCGGCTGCTGACTGAGGGCCGGGAGAACCGCATCGCTCACGCAAGCTTGCCTAAGTCCGCGCCGGTTGTTAGACTGAAGACGAATCCGATTCTGTCGACAGAGCATCACTGCTTGCCAGGGAGAGCGCCATGCTACCTCCAATCCGAGCTGAATGGGTGAAGAAGCGCACTGGCCCGGTGGTCACCCAGATGCACTATGCCCGCCAGGGCGTGATTACCGAAGAGATGGAGTATGTGGCGCGACGCGAGCGCCTGGACCCCGAGCTGGTCCGGTCAGAGGTGGCACGCGGCCGTATGATCATCCCGGCCAATATCCGCCACGTCGAGCTCGAGCCCATGTGCATCGGCATCGCGTCGCGGTGCAAAATCAACGCCAACATCGGGAACTCCGCTACCACCTCGAACGCCGAGGAAGAGCTCGAGAAGCTGCGGACCGCCATCCGTTACGGCGCCGATACGGTCATGGACCTCTCGACCGGCGGCGACATCCGGGCGATTCGCGAGGCTAATATCCGCAACAGCCCCGTCCCAGTGGGCACGGTACCCATTTATGAGGCAATGACGCGTGTCAGCCGCGTGCGCGATCTCACACCCCAACTGGTGCTCGAGGTCATTGAGGAGCAGGCTGAGCAGGGCGTAGACTACATGACCATCCATGCCGGTGTGCTCCGCGAATATATTCCCCTCACTCGTCATCGCATCACCGGGATCGTCAGCCGCGGGGGCGCCATCATGGCGCAGTGGTGTGCCGAGCACGGCAAGGAGAATTTCCTCTACACCCACTTTGAGGATATCTGCCGCATCTTTCAGAAGTACGACGTCTCGTTCTCACTCGGCGACGGCCTGCGCCCCGGGTCGATCGCCGACGCGAGTGACACGGCACAGTTCGCCGAGCTGAAGACGCTCGGAGAGCTGACCAAGAAGGCTTGGGAATACGACGTCCAGGTGATGATCGAAGGGCCCGGCCACATCCCCATGGATCAGATCAAGCTGCAGGTGGACAAGGAGATGGAGCTCTGCCATGAAGCGCCCTTTTACACCCTCGGTCCGCTGGTGACGGATATCGCCCCCGGCTATGACCACATCACCTCGGCCATCGGTGCCGCCATGATCGGCTGGTACGGCGCCTCTATGCTCTGCTACGTGACCCCCAAGGAGCACCTCGGGCTGCCCAACCGCCACGATGTCCACCAAGGCATCATCGCTTATAAGATCGCCGCGCATGCCGCCGACGTGGCCCGGCATCGCCCCGGCGCGCGCGACCGCGATGACGCGCTCTCCTATGCGCGTTTCCTGTTCGATTGGAACAAGCAGTTTGAGCTTTCCCTCGATCCGGAAACCGCCCGGGCTATGCACGACGAAACCCTGGCGGATGACTACTACAAAGATGCTGCCTTCTGCAGCATGTGCGGCCCCAAATTCTGCTCCATGAACACGACGCAGGTACTGGAAAAGCATTTGGGCCTCGACCAGAAGGCACGGGAACAGAGATACGCGGAGCTGCTCGCGCGGGTACGAAACTGATTGCCCCTAACGTGCAGTGTCCATCACCCAACTCAACAGGTCTGAAACACTTCGTGATGTCCGAAGGGCAGACCTAAAACGGGGGGAGGAGGCGTTCAACATGGGATCGTGCTCCCAACAACTTAGTGTTATCTGCCTGACGACTCTTAACATCCTCGCCACACTACCCGCCGGGGCCGCGACGACAGCTGCCCCCAGTCAAGGGACCCAACCGGCAGTGAAGAAGGAAGCTACGCTTGACTTTTCTAAGCATATGGATCCGGCGTTGAGCTACCTTAAGGAAGCTGAGCAACAGCTCAACCAGGCCGAGCCCCAATTTTACGGTCACCGTCTGAAGGCCCTCGAGCACGTGAAGCTGGCCATTAACGATGTGCAGACTGCCATCAATAATTACCTGGCCGCTCATCCGTCAGAGCCCCGTAACGTCGTACCGATCGAACCCGTGCCGAACGAGGCGGGCGATCCTTTTCCGCACATGCATGCGGCGCTGAAGCTGCTCGAGCATGCAAGGGAGCATTTGAAGGAAGCCGCAAGGATTTACCACGGGAAGCGACTCGAGGCTTTGCAACAAACCAGCTCCGCTATCGCGGAGATTCGTGCTGGCCTAGCGGAACGCCAGGCAAGGTTGCGCGAGAAAAACGAGAAAAAGAAGTAGCCCGGAGCTTTGACTCGTGAATCCCGCGACTCATGCTGACCAGCTTCGCCAGGAGTTCAATCGCTGGGCCGAAGCCGGACGCGGCGAGGGAATGGAACGCGAGCACCTGCCCATCACTCTCCCCGTCCTCGAACTAATGTGTCTCGCCCCGGATGACCACGTACTAGACGCCGGGTGCGGCAACGGCTGGCTGTGCCGCTTAATCGCGTCGCGCCTACCGCGCGGACGAGTGGCCGGGATGGACATTTCGGACGAGATGGTGCGCCGTGCTGCGCAAGCGAACGCGAGTATGACAAACGTCCGCTTCTTTACGGGAACCATCGAAGCCATTCCCCAGCCCGATCGCGTCTTCACGAAGGTCATCTCCGTCGAGTCCGCCTACTACTGGGCCGATCCAGGGCGCGGCCTGCGCGAAGTCAACCGCGTCCTCGCTCCGGGCGGCTCGGCCTGGATCCTCATCAATTACTACCGCGATAATCCCCACTGCCACCAATGGGGCCCGCTGCTCGCGGTTCCCACCCACCTGCTCTCCTCCCAAGAGTGGACCAGTTTGCTCCGCCAGGCGGGCTTCCGCGATGTCACCCCTCAGCGCATTCCTGACCCCTCCCCAGTGCCCGACGTGTATACCGGACGCTGGTTTCGCGATGCCGCGCAGTTGCGCGAGTTCAAGCGAGAAGGTGCGCTGCTCCTCACGGGCACGAAGCCGTAGCGCTGCAAAACTTCTGCGTTCCCTCCCCGCAGGTGCCGTAGTAATGAGTGGTGTGATCGCCGTCGCGAGCAAGTTTGAGAATCCAGCGCCAGGGTGGAGCGGTGGGTTCGAACGGTGGGACCAGCAACTGCGCCACCATCGGGCGATCGCCTCGAGTCTCCTAGTCCTGGTCACCTTCGCCAGTTATGGCGGTGCGCTTGCTAACGGCTTTGTCTACGATGACGAGTACCAAATCCTGCAGAACCCCTTTGTTGTAAACCCCCACCTCTGGCACCGCATCTTCACCGGGGCGGTGTGGTCGTTCCGCGGCACATCCATCGGCGCCAACTTCTATCGTCCCCTACAAATGTTGAGTTACTGGCTTCTGTATCGCCTCGCAGGCCCTCAGCCCGCGCTTTTCCATGTAATTCAAGTGCTCATATACGCACTGACGGTGTGGCTCGTCTACCGGGCTGGTTCCCGCCTCTTAGGCTCAGAGTGGGCAGCGTATGCCGGAGCGCTGCTCTGGGCAGTTCACCCCTTGCACGTCGAGGCCGTGGCATGGATTGGAGGCTGGCCCGAAACCGGCTTCGGCCTGTTCTACATCCTTGGGTTCCTCCTCTTTCTTCGTGCCGAGGAGTGCCAGCAGCGGCCGATGGCGAAACACGTGCTCGCCGCTCTGGCCTACCTGCCAGCACTCTTCTTCAAGGAAATGGCCGTTAGTTTTCCGCTCCTCTTGCTCTGCTATTTCTGGCTGCGCCCACGGCGCCCGGCTTCTCTTGCTCCTCCCTGGATGCTACGTCTGGCGCCTTACTTCTCTGCCTTCGGACTCTACCTGATCATCCGGCGGATCGCGCTAGGAATCTTGGCGGTGTCCCCTAAGTTCTGGAAACCCCCGGCGGTTGCTGTCGAGGCCGCCTTAGGGCTGCTGGGCCAGCACACGCGTATGTTCTTCTGGCCCGCCCACCTCAATCCATTCCGCCTGTTTGAAGTAGGACCTAGCCTGCATTCTGTCTGGCCATCGCTTGCTTTAACGGGCACCGCAGGAGCCCTGGGATTGCGGAAGCGCAAACCCATGCTCAGTTTTCTCCTGCTGTGGTGGCCCATCACGCTGCTTCCCTGTCTCGACATCCGACAGCTCAGCAATCCTCTCCTTGCGGACCGCTTCTCCTACGTGCCCTCAGCGGGCCTCTGTCTGGGCGTCGCATGGATCGCCTTCGTGCAGCTTCCCGCGTGGGCTGCCAGCCGTCAGCAGCCGCCACTGCGCTTGGCGATCCCAGTGCTTGCCTTGCTCGGCCTTGCAGCGCTAGGCGGGGTTGCCACCCGGTCCGCAGTAACCCGCTGGCACGACGAGGAGACCCTGATTCAGTATTCCGTGCAGCAGTCGCCCAAGGCCGCTTCGCTGCACATCGTACGCGGCTGGATTCTCGCCTATCGCTTCGGCGACCTCGATGGAGCAGATGCAGAATTCCGTAGCGCGCTCGAGCTCAACCGGCACGACGTCCGGCCGCAGGTAACGATTCCCTATCAGGCCGACATTGGCCTAGGCTTAAACGAGTACCGCCGCGGGCACATGAAGGCCGCCATCTCCTATCTCGAAGAGGCCATTGCCTTGCTGCCCCGTCACGCCGAAGCTTACCAGGTGCTCGGCTCCTTCTACTTTCCCCGCCGGGACTACGCATTGGCCGCCTCCTATTTCGCTAAAGCGATCCAGTTTAATGCCTTCAACCCCGAGGCCCATTTTTATTTGGGCACGTGCCTCGCCAAGCTGGGCCACGCCAGGGAGGCAGCATCCGAGTTTCGCGTCGCCTCTGAGATCGATCCCACCTTTGCCGCCGCGCAGACGACCCTGACCAAGGCTCTGGCCAGCAAGGAGCGCTCCACAAGCGACACTTCGGCCCATCTCTTTCAGTGAGCCTCGAACCGCGAGCCACTCTGCTATACTGCTGCCGTTCATGCCCCAATTGCGCCTCACCCGCAGCCCCGAGCCCTGCCTTTACGCCGGTACTTCCGGCTTTGCCTATCCTGCGTGGAAGCCAGCGTTCTATCCCCCCGGCCTCCCATCCAGGCGTTTCCTCGAGCACTACGCGACCCGCCTCAACAGCGTGGAGATCAATTACACGTTCCGGCGGCTGCCGGCCACCAGCACGCTCGAAAGCTGGATCAAGGCCACTCCCCAGGGATTCCTCTTTTGCCCCAAGGCCCATCAGCGCATCACACACCTCGACCGCTTGAAGAACTGCGCCGAGTTCACCGGCATCTTTCTTGCCTCGATCGATCCACTACGGGCTACGGGCCGCCTGGGACCCATCCTGTTTCAACTGCCACCCTACTTCCGCTGCGATACGGTCGTGCTCGCTGCATTTCTGAAGGAACTGCCGCAGGGCCTGCGGTACACCTTCGAGTTCCGGCATGAATCGTGGTTCAGCCAGGATGTCTACCGCCTGCTGGAGCAACACAACGTTGCTCTTTGCTGGGCGGAGTCGGAAAAGCTCCAGGTGCCTGAAGTAGCGACGGCCGACTTCGCCTACCTCCGCCTGCGCAAGCCCGAGTACTCAGCCGAGGAGCGCACCGAAATTGCGACGAAGATTCGGAAACTGGCACGCGACGGCAAGCAGTCATTCGTGTTCTTCAAACACGAGGAGACACCTGAGGGGGCGTTCTACGCTGAGGAACTCTTGCGGGCCTGTGCTGCTGACATCGTTTAGCAGCCCTGGTGGATAAGACGCCGCGGGGACTACGTTGAGCGAGAGGGAGCGGAGGGCTCCTGCAAGTACTTGATCAGCACCACCTCGTTCTGCGCCTCGTTATACAGCAGTTCGTCCACCATGGCCCGCGCCATCAGCAAGCCGAAACCTCCCGGACGCAGGCCCTTGGCTTCGCGCTCGCGCAGGTGGTCGGAAGGATGATCGGGAGGGTTGCTCAGGGCCGCGTGCGTCAGACCTTCGAAGCGAAAGCCGGGGCCCGGATCGGCGATGCGGTAGAGCAAAATTCGCGGCGTGCGCAGGCAGGCGATCCGCACTCTCTGCTGCGGATCGAGCCGGCCGCCCCATTCGATGGCATTAAGCAAAAGCTCACGGAAAGCCTTACCCACGGACTCGCGCACGTCTTCTGGCAGATCCGCCTTCAGATGGGCAAGGAATTCGTCAATCCGCTCGGCGACCTCGATGGCACAGGGAACGAGCAGTTCCACCCACTGGTGCGTGGCCGAGACCACTTCGACGGGCGGAAGGGAAGGCGGCGCCTCCAAGGCCTCGCGCACGCGAGTTACCAAGGTCTCGGGATCAAAGGGCTTGGTGATGCAACGGTAGGCGTGAAAGCGCACCGCGCGAAGCAGCGTCTGCGGAGTGTCATCAGCCGTCATGACCAAGACCCGCGGCGCCGCGTGAACCTCACGCAGACGTGCCAGCATCTCCAGCCCGTTCATTTCGGGCATCCAGATATCAATCAAGGCCAGATCAAAGCGATCGCGCGCTAGCGAATCGAGCCCCTCCGAGCCGTTCGCCGCAGCCTCTACTGCGAAGCCCGCAGCTCGCAGGACCTCGCACACCACCTCGCGCACCTCGTCGACGTCGTCGACCACCAAAATGCGCGCTTCCCCGGACCCGGAACGGCCTGAGGCAGGTGTGCGCAGAAGCCCACGAGCTCGCCGGCGCGGCTTCGCAGCCCCTGGAGATGGGTGACGTCGAGTCTCTTTCACTTGGATCGCAACCGTTCCATGAAGAGGCGCACGAAGCGCTCCGCGTCCACGCTGACGGCCACTCGGGCGTTGGGCGCGACTTTATCCAGTGCCTCGATGCGCAGGCGATCCCGATAAGGAACGTTACGCTCGACAAGATTCCGGCGGTTAGCCACCGTTTCGCCGCGTGTCCATTGGCCGTGCAGCTCGATATCCACGCGCATGGCCTGGGTCGTAACCAGCGTGGGATCAATCGCCACGCCGACTGCGAGCGGATCGTACATCGAGACCCCTTTGAAGCCATACCTTTCGCCCAGGGTCTCGAGAAACTTCAGCACGCTCACCACAAAGTCGTTCTCCGGACCATGGGTCCTGGCGAGCTCTGCCGTATGATGCGGCATCACCTGAGCACGGTCTCCGACATCCAGCCCCACCATGGTGATGGGCCAGCCGGCGTTAAAGACGATCGACGCGGCTTCGGGATCGCCGTAGATGTTGGCTTCCGCCGCCGCATTCACGTTGCCTCCGGAGATCGATCCGCCCATGATCACCACCTCTTTGACCAGGCTGGCAATCGACGGATCCTTCGACAGTGCCAGGGCGATATTCGTCTCCGGGCCAATGGGAATCAGCGTAATCTGGTGCGGAAACTGGTGCACTAATTCAATGATCAGGTCGGGCCCGAATCGCGGATCAGCCGGGCACCTTGCCGTCGGCAGGTTGATGTTCGCCAGGCCGTTGCTTCCGTGCCAGAACTCCGCCGTCACCAGCTTCTGCGCCAGCGGATGCTTCGCGCCCCCAGCCACGGGCACGTCGCAACGTCCCGCCAGAGAAACAAGCTTCAATGCATTTTCCAGACCTTGCTCCGCCGTTACGTTCCCGGGAACCACGGTCAGGGCTTTGACCTCGAGTTCCGGCGCATTCAGTGCCAGCAGGATGGCCATGGCGTCATCCGTGCCCGGGTCAGTGTCGATGATTACCTTGCGCGGCTCGGCCGCGGCAGATGTAGAGGCTGTCATGAGGAGAAGTCCTAGGATGAAGCGACCGCGTTGCGTCATAGGGCTACAGTATAAACGCCGGCCTTAGCCTTAGGGGCGCTGCTTTTTCTGCCCGGCCAATGGCTTGTGCTCCTGGCCAACGCGATAAGCAGGACCAGCGCTGCCGGGTGGCCACTGCTCTTTGTCGTCCTTTTCTTAGTCAGCGCGTTGCCTCAAACCGCGGGCGCCAGACCATCCAGGCAGAGGCGTAACCACGCGCCGATACGCGGCCTCCGATTCCCGGCCTTTCATGCTTTCCAGTGCCCGACGAATATGAAACATCACGGCTGGCGGGCTGAACGGCCGGACCACGTGATCGAAGGCGCCTAACGCCAGCGCCGTAGCGGCTTCGTCGCCTATCGAAGGCACGGTAATCATGATCACTCGGCTGCGCTCAAGCACGCGATCGGCGGCGAGGCGTCCGAGGAGCTGCAATCCGTCCATGCCTGGCAGGTCCACCTCCAACAGGATCACGCTGGGCTTCAGCGCGGGCTGACTTCCGCACAGCAGTTGCACGGCAGTGTTTCCATCGCGCAGCCAGCGCGCCTGATATCCCCGGGTTTCGAGAGCATGAAGCAAGAGGCAGGCTTCGGCCTCATCTCTCATTGCCAAGGCCACGTCCACGCTCGCCGGCGAGCGGTCCCCATTGCTCCAGCCGTAGGGCAGGACGCGATCGCGTCCCGAGGCTTTTGCCTGGCCTAACGCCACCTCCGCCGCGCGGTAGAGCGCCGCTACCGTGGCTCCGTCCTCGGGAAACTGCGCTACGCCGGCACTGAAAGTGGCGCAGAAAGAGGGGCCGGAAGGTGTGTGGAATGACTCCATTCGCAAGGCCTCCAGCACTTCGGCAAGCCGCTGCACTCCTTCCGAGCGCGTCAGACCCAGCATGCCTATTACGAATTCCTGGCCCCCCCAGCGCGCCACCACGTCCTCGCTGTGAAAGGCCTTTTGCAGAAGTTGCCCCAGGCGCCGCAGGACGGCATCACCTGCTGCGTGACCGTGTTGCGCGTTCATCGTCCTCAACCCGTCGGGGCGCACCAGGGCCAGTGTGAGCGGCTGGGAGTAGCGTTGAGCCAGCCGCTCAAACTGAGCCAGCGTTCGTTCACCCTTGCGCCGGTTCGCCAGTCCGGTCAGGGGATCCTCCTCCGCCAGGCTCCGGTGGAGGCGGCTCCGCTCGAGGCGATTGAAGATGCGGGTGAGCAGCTCGGGCCCCACAATAGGCTTGCTGACGAAGTCGTCAGCCCCGGCGGCGAAGACCCGACGCACTGTTTCCGCGTCGTTATGCGCGGTCAGAAATAGGACTGGCTCAGCGCTCCACCTCGGATCGTTGCGGACGACGCGGCACAGTTCGATGCCGCTGAGATGAGGCATGTCCACGTCGAGGATCAACAAGTCCGGGGCAAATTCTTCCAAGGTTTCCCAGAAGCGCAGCGGATTGTCGAGCGTGCAGACGCGGATTCGCCGCCCCTCGAGCAGGGTGCGCAGGGCGGCGAGCACCTGGGGATCATCATCGACGGCCATCACGCGAGTCTCCGCATCGCGCCTTCGCTCGAGGAGTTGGACAGCCGCCTCGACAATTTGAGAAGGCGAAAGGGTTTTAGGAAGAAAGCCCTGGGCGCCACGCCGGGCCACCTCTACTCGGTCGGTGAGGGAGTTGCGGTCGGTAAGCGCAAGAGTGGGCGTGGAAGCAGCTCCGCCCGCCAACCGATCGAGGAGCCCCAGCACCTTCTCCGGAGTATCAAAGTCCAGGTCGAGCAGGACGGCATCCGGAGGGTTTTCAAGCTCGCCTGCCAGCCTGCTCGCCTCGGTCACGGTTTCCACGCGCATGCCACGGCTAACAGCCTCGACGGCCAGCTTGTCCGCTAGCTCGCTATCGTGTTCGATAATCATCAGCCGAGGGTGAGAGTCTTCCGCAGGCTCGCCCATGCTGGTTTGGGCGGCGCGCTCGAGTTCGATGCGGAGCGCCACGGTCAGTTCCGAAAACCGCAGGGCCTGGCGATCGTCTCGAGCTGAGGCACGCTCCAGAATGTGTTCCATCTCGCGGGCGAAGCGCGACCCGGCAGCAAACCCGAAGGTACCCAGTGACCCGGCAAGTCGATGCGCCTCGTAGACGGCCCGCTGCCGGAGGTCTGGCGACAGCCACCCCTCCAGCAGGTCGGCGCCCGCTTGCTCAAGGACTTCGAGGCGGGCCAGCGCGGATGCGGCAAACCGGTCCCAGACCGAGGACAGCTCGGCAGCCAGGTTCCCTTCCGTCGAGCTCGTGGCTGAACGGGGTTCTTCCCAGTAAGGGATGCCGAGCAGGAAGGCTGCCTGCCGTGCCAACTCGCGGCACTCGACAGGATGGAACAGCATCTGGCTGACGCCGTACTGCTCAACCAGCGCGCGAGGCGCGTCACGAGGCCCCTCGCCCAGACAGTAGATGATGGGTATCCGCAGCGGGTCGGCAGCGGAGCGAACTTGGCGCAGCACGTCGAGTGCTGGGGGGTGATCGAGGTCGTCATCGAGGATCAACAGCGCGGTTGCTTCGCTGCCCTGCCGCAGAGTCTGAAGCACTTCCGCGCCCGTTGCTGCCAACCGAACTCGGGCGCCCGGCAGGTGATGCTCGAGCTCCGCGGCCAGCTGCCTGCTGGCACTGCCGAGGAGAACGTTGCGTGTTACGCGCTCACCTTCTGCAGTCATCTCGATCGCTACTGGCCGGGCTACGGTTTCAGTCCTCTAACCTTCGCCTCCTGCGGGCCATCCCAACGCTTCCGCGATCTGGCCAGGAAGCTTTAGCGGATCAAAGGGCTTTGAGATCACCGCGGCAACGCCCAGGCTGGCGAAGCGCCGGCGGTCGGAGGCTTGCACTTTGGCCGTCAGGAAGATCACGGGAATGTGCTGAGTAGCTGGATCGTGCCTCAGCCGCTCGAGCACTGCCGGCCCGTCCATGTCCGGCATCATCACGTCGAGCAGGATGGCGTCGGGATGGGCGTCGCGGGCGCGAGTAATTCCCTCCTTGGCAGAAGGTGCCGTTAGCACGTCCCATTCCGTAAGGCTAGCAAGACTGAGCTTGGCTACCTCGCGAATGTCGTCCTCGTCGTCGATAATCAGGATGCGGCGCATAACGGGTATGCTGACGAAGCAGTGACGGGGCCAACCTCTCCCACACTTCGGGTTGAAGCTTAGCCCGGAACTGCGGTGCGGTGCTTCCGCGGTTTTTCCGAGGAAGCACCGGCTTGGGCGACCGGAAGGGCAAGGAAGAAGGTGCTGCCCTTACCCAGCTCGCTTTCCACCCAGATGCGGCCGCCATGCTGGTCCGCGATGCTGCGGCAGATGGCCAAGCCTAGTCCGGTGCCGCCCTTTTCGCGCGAGTCGGAGGCATCCACCTGCTCGAAGCGGCCGAAGATTTTGTCCAGCTTGTCAGAAGGAATGCCGCGCCCGCGGTCCTCGACCTTGAAAACAACCGCCGAGTGATCGCGGCTGACGCTGAGCCGAACTGTGCTGCCGGCGGGAGAGAACTTGATCGCGTTACTGAGCAGGTTGGTCAGGGTCTGGATGATGCGGTCCGGATCCGCACGCAGGCGAACGTGCCGGGGCTGGACTTTCAGCGTGACGCCTGCTTTCTCGGCCATAGTCTGCATAACATCGGCCGCCTGGGACATCAAATTGGCCGCGTCGCAATCCTGCATGGACATAAGGATCTTGCCGGCCTCGATGCGCTCTAGGTCCAGGATGTCATTAATCAGGCGGACCAGGCGATCCGTGTTAGTGACCGCGATGTCGATCATGCGCTGGCACTTGGGTGGGAGCGCTCCGAGCTTCCCGCTGGCTACCAGTCCCAGCGCCCCGCGAATGGAGGTGAGAGGCGTCCGGAGCTCGTGGCCGGCCACTGAAATAAACTCGTCTTTCATCCGCTCGATGGCGCGCCGCTCCGTGATATCACGGAAGACGATGACCGCGCCCACGATTTGGCCCTTTTCGCGCAGCGGTGTGCTGACGTACTCGACAGGAAAGAAGGTGCCATCCCGTCTCCAAAAGATTTCGTCACTCCCCTGCCGGACGCACGCCTCGCGCATCGCCTGCAAGATGGAGCACCCCCCCACCGCACAAGGTGAACCGTCGGACCAAGAGTGGCGAACCGCTTCGTGAAGCGACCTTCCCACCACTTCCTGCGGCGACCAGCCTAGCATGCGCGCCGCAGCCGGGTTCACAAACGTCGTAATCCCCTCCAGATTGATGCCGCAGATTCCCTCTCCGGCCGCGTTGAGGATCAGCTCGTTCTGGCGGCGCAGTCGCTCGAGCGCTTCCTCTGCCCGTTTGCGCTCGGTGATATCGCGGATCACCGCCGTCATGAGCGTTTCCTCGCCGGATCGCATGGGACTGAGGGTGATCTCAACCGGAAATTCGGTTCCGTCCCGGCGGCAGGCAAAAATCTCCATACTGGCGCCGGGGGTCGGACCCGGTAGAAACTCGCTGCCCCCGCAGCGGAAGACAGCTTGCAGCTCATAGAACTGTTCGGGAACGAGCGCTTCGAAAGGCCGCCCTAACAATTCCTCGCGCCGGTAGCCAAAGATCTCCTCGGTGCGCCGGTTGACCAGCACGATGCTACCCGAGCCGTTGCAGAGCACCATGGCGTCCGGAGCGGATTCCAGTACGTTGCGGAAGCGCTCCTCGGCGGCCTCGGTCTGACGCAGCAAGCGCGCCTGCTCGGCTTCGGCGCGCTGACGCTCGGCGATCTCGTTCTTCAGCTCGCGGTTAGCCAGCTCCAGCTGCCGGGTGCGCTTCGCCACCCGCTGTTCAAGCTGTTCGTTGAGGCGCCGCACTTCCGCCTCGGCCGTTTTCCGGTCGGTAATGTCAAGAATGGTTCCCTCGATCACCGGGGGTTCGCCGTCGCAGCCCTCGATCAGGCTGGCGCTGCCCAATACCCAAACGGGAGAGCCGTCGGCGCGCTTCAGCTGAACCTCCAGGTTGGTCAGCGTCTTTTGCTCCTTGAGGGACCTGATCAGCTGGTGAATGGGGCCTGGGTCGGGCGTCACATCCCAGAGGGTGTCCTGCAGGGCTTCGGCGCGCGAGGCGCGGCCGAAGATGCGGGCGCAAGCCTCGTTCAGGTCGAGCATGCGGCCGTCCAGCGTCATGCGGTAAACGCCTGCCAAGTTGCGTTCGAAGAGCAAGCGGTAGCGCTCCTCGGAAGCGCGCAGGGCGGCCTCCGCACGCGCCTGCTCGCGGCGCAAGCGGTGCTCCTCGAGCGCTCCGCGCACCGCGACGGTCAAACGCTGGAGCTGATCCTTGAGCACATAGTCGTCGGCGCCTCGCTTGATGCACTCCACCGCCGCTGCCTCGCCGATCGTGCCGGTAACCACGATAAAGGGTACCTTCTCGCCTAGCTCCTTGACGAACGCCAAGGCGTCCAGCGCCGTCCAGCCCACCAAGTTGAAATCCGACAGAATCACATCGTAGGTCCTCGAACGCGCAAGCTCCTCAAACCGGTCGCGTTCCGCCACGACATCGCACTCATAGCGGAAGCCGGACGAGGTGAGTTCGCGCCGGATCAGCTGCACGTCATCGTTATCATTCTCGATGAGCAGGATGCGAAGCCGGGAAGGCGCTTTGCTGTCTTGCATGATCTCTTACCCCAGAAGGGTGAAATAGAACGTAGCCCCCTGGCCGGGCTGCCCCTCGGCCCACACACGGCCGCCGTGCTTGTGAAGGATGCGCTGCACCGTGGCGAGTCCGATGCCTGTGCCCTCGAAATCCTCAGCGCGGTGCAGCCTCTGGAAGACCCCAAAGAGCTTGCCCGCATGCTTCATGTCGAAACCCACGCCGTTATCGCGCACGAAGATGACAGGCCCCCTATTTTGGGTGACCTGGCCAATTTCGATCACCGCAGGCTCACGCGGGCGCGTGTACTTCAAGGCGTTGGAGAGCAGGTTGGTAAAGACCTGCTGCATGAGCCCGGCGTCACACTCGACCTGCGGCAGAGGTCCAATCTTCCACTCAACGCGCCGGCCCTCGGCTTCCGGCTTCACTTCTTCGAGCGCCAGTCGTACCACGTCGTTCAGGTCGGTCGGCTGGACGGCAAGCTCGCGGCGGCCTAGACGCGACAGCTCGAGCAAGTCATCCACGAGTCGCGCCATGCGCTGTGCGCCGTGCCGGATGCGTTCGAGGTGGGCGAGCGCCTCTGGCTCGAGCTGCGCCGCATAGTCCTCCATCAGAATCCGACTGAAGCCGCTAATGTGGCGGATAGGCGCCCGAAGGTCGTGCGATACCGAGTAGGTGAATGCCTCAAGCTCCTGGTTGATAATCTGGAGCTCCTTGGTGCGCTCCTCCACTCGCCGTTCGAGTTCTTCGTTGAAACGCCGTATCTCGTCCTCAGCGCGCTTGCGGTCAGTGATATCCGTCGAAATGCCGCCCACCGCGTAGATCCTTCCCGCCCGGTCGCGGAGGGGAAACTTGACCGAAATATAGGTGTGCACGCCGTCTGCTTGAAGGGCCGTCTCTTCGAAGTGCAGGGGCTGGCCGGCCTCAATCACCTGCCGGTCGTTGGCCTTGTAGCGGTCCGCAATCTCCCGCCGGAAGAGATCGTAGTCGGTTTTCCCAACGGCGCGGCCGGCCTCGAACCCAAATACTTCGGCCAAGCGGCGATTGGTACGCAAGTACCGGCCCTCGAGGTCCTTCAGGTAGATGAGGGCCGTAGAGTTGTCGAGGAACTCCTGCAGCTGAGCTTCGCTCTCCCGCAGTTCTCGCTCAGCCAGCTTGCGTTCGGTAATGTCGGCACAGGCGCCCACCATCCGCACCGGTTCGCCGTCTTCGTCGTGCAACACCGTGCCGCGCGCTGCGATCCAGCGGATGCCACCGTCTGGCCGGAGAATACGGAACTCCGCCTGGTAGTCCTGGCCGGTTTTCACCGCCTCCCACATGGCCTGCTCAGCTTGTTGACGGTCGTCCGGATGGCGCGTGCGCATCCAGTCCTCGAAGCGGCCGCTAAAGACGCCTGGCGAAAACCCATAGAGGCGCTCCGTTTCCGGGTCCCACAACACCTCGCCCGAGGGGATGTGCCAGTCCCAAACACCGATCTTGCCGGCTCTTTGCGCCAGTTGGAGGCGCTCACGGTAGCGGCACAGTTCTTCTTCCCGCTGGCGGCGCTCGGTAATATCGCGCGTGACCGAAACCGAGCCAATCACCCCACCTCCAGCATCCTTGATAGGCGAGATGACCACGGAAACCTGAATGCCGCGCCCGTCCTTCCTGACGCGGGTGGTCTCGAGGTGGACGCTCTCTCCCCGCCGCAGTCTTTCGCGGGTCTGCTCTCTCTGCTCGGCCAGCTCGGGCGGGACGAGGATCCCAGCGGGCTGGCCGACCGCCTCTTCCGCGGTGTAGCCGTAGATCCGCTCGGCGCCGGGATTCCAGCTCAGGATGGTGCCCTGGGCGTCGACTCCAATAATGGCGTCGTCTGTGGATTGCACCATCGACGCAAACAGGGCGTTCTGTTCGGCCTGGGCCTGCTTCTGGCGGGTAACGTCCCGGCCGACGGCGTAGATGCACCCCGAACCCGGCTGCGCGACCGCGGACCAAGCCGTCCACCTGTAGCGGCCGCCTTGGGAAAGCAGACGCACCTCGAAACACTCCGCGCGGCCTCCTCGCCGCAGCGCAGCGAGCTGCTGCCGGCAGGCCTCGCGATCGTCGGGATGCACAAAGTCGGTGAGAGGCCGGGAGCGCAGCTCCTGATGGGTGAAGCCCATCACCTGCTGGAACGAAGAGCTAACGCGCTGCAGCCGGCCTTCCATATCGCTCACCACGAAGAAATCCTGAGCCAGGGTGAAGAAGCTTGAGAGCTCAACGTTTGCCCGCCAGCGCGCCTGCGCGTCGCGGTAGGCCATCCATCCGGCCAGCCCCACCAAGCTGATTCCCACGGCGATGCCAAGACCCACCAGGGGGATCATGGCGCGCGCGCTCGTCTCTGCCCCATCCTGCCTCTGCCGGACGAGTTCCTGTTCCTCGCCCTCCATACCCACAATCAGGCCTCGCACCCGCCGAGTGGCGTCGGAGGCGTGCTCGGCTTCCATCCAGCGCGCGGCCGCCTCCGGACCCCGGCTGCCGCCTGGCTCCAAGGGCTGATCGAGCATCTTCGCCTCCTGCTCTAGAAGAGGCTCTAACACGTTGATGTGGTCGAGCCGGGTGGGGCTGGTGGCGCTGAGCGCCCGCAAGTGAGCCGTCGCCTGCCTGATTCGCAGAGCCGCCTGGCGATAGAGGCTGACGTAAGTTTGGTCGCCCGTGAGAATGTAGCCGCGCACGTCGGCTTCGGCGTCCGCCAGGGCCGCGCGCAACCCTTCGAGTTCCGCCAGAATCTCCTCGCTGCGCCGCGCTTCGGGGCTCGCGTTGGTGAGGCGGAGAAGGGCAAAAAACTGGACGAGGCCGGCGAGCGCCATGAGCAGGATCGAAACCACCATAACGATGACCGAAGGTCTCAGCCAAGCTCGTTCCCGCGCAGGAGCGGCAGTCCGTCCCGGGCTTCCGGACGATGCTCCCACCCGATCGGGCGCCACCCTTTCGTCACCGAACGCTCCCATCCTGGTCTGACTGACCCTTTGCCTAGCGCTCAGTCCCCCGTTTCTCTTCATAGCCGGGCAACTTCACCATCGACAGCCAGAAGGTTTCGATTGCCTGTACGACGTTTAGAAAGCGGTCGAAGTCGACTGGCTTGTTGAGGTAGCAATTGGCATGCAACCGGTAAGCGCACGCCAGATCCTCCTCCGCCTCAGAGGTCGTCAGAACCACGACCGGAATTTGCCGCAGGTCAGCATCCGCTTTGATCTCCGCCAGCACCTCGCGCCCGTCTTTGCGCGGCAGGTTGAGATCCAACAAAATGAGATCGGGCCGTGGCGCATGGGCGTAAGGGCCGCGGCGGTAAAGAAAGTCGGTCGCCTCGACCCCGTCGCGCGTCACGCTGAGGTGGTTCACCACCTTCGAATCGCGCAACGCCTCCCTTGTCAGGCGCACGTCGCCTTCGTTGTCCTCCACCAGGAGAATTTCCGCTGGCCTAACGCGCATGCCGGCCTCCCTTGTCACCGCGGCGATCGAAGCCTCTCCCCCGGGCAACCGCCGGCTGGCTTCGCCTCATCAAGCCCCGCTGCCAACCCTGGCTTCCGCCAGACGCACCGGCGACCCAGACTTGTCCCTGTCCTCCGCGGGCGCGGGCAGGGTGAAGTAGAACGTTGAACCTCTTCCGGGTTCGGACTCTAGCCAAATGGCTCCCCGGTGCTGCTCGATGATCTTTCGACAGATGGCCAGCCCCATTCCGGTGCCAGGATACTTTTCGCCCGTGTGCAGCCGCTGGAACATTAGAAAGACCCGCTCCGCATACTCGGGGTCAATGCCGACGCCGTTGTCGCGCACCGAAAGGAGCCACATCGATCCTTGATGCCTCGCCGAAACGTGAACGCGCGGCGGCGCCTGGTTGCGATACTTGAGGGCGTTAGCCATCAAGTTCTGGAAGACCTGCGCCAGCTGGGCCCTGTCAGCCAGGACGACAGGCAGCGGATCGTGTGTGATTTCCGCCCCCGTCTCTCTAACCAAGGTGTGCAGGTCGGCCAGGGCGAGAGCCAGTGCCTCCTCGCAGCTGGCCGGTCCTTTGCCCTTTGGGTTGGCATCGAGCCGCGAATAAGCGAGCAGATCAGCGATGAGGGCCTGCATGCGCTTGGCTCCCGCCACCGCGTAATCAATGAACTCATCCGCATCGCAGTCGAGCTGGCCTCGGTAGCGGCGCGCCAGAAGCTGCGTATAGCTGGCGACGGCGCGTAAGGGCTCCTGCAAGTCGTGCGAAGCGGCGTAGGCGAAGCGCTGCAGTTCAGCGTTGGAGCGCTGGAGCTCTTCGGTGCGGCGCGCTAGCCGCTCATTGGCGACGCGCAGCTGCTCCGGGCTCGGAATCGCCAGGGCCCGTGGTACCAGCGGCACCAGCTGAATGGCTGTCGCCACCGAGGCCAGAGCGGTCACGAGTTTCACCACCCCCGCCAGGCGATACGTCCCGTGCCACACCGTCCAGACTTCCACCAGGTGGGTCAGCCCGCAGCCGAGAATGAACACCGCGAACATGACCAAGGTCCAGGTCAAGGGCAGGTCCTTGCGGCGCCTCACAAAGTAGGCCAAGGTGCAGGAGATGGATAGGTAAGCCAGAAAGATCAACGCATCGGAGGAAACGTCGAGCCAGACAATCTGCGGATTGCAGAAATAACACATTCCGTGCAACACGAAGTCCGCGTCGAACAGTTTCATCAGAAAGTCGCGCATGACAGCCTCGGGCGGGCGAAGGGATTCAAGGGCAGGCCGAACCTGTGCGCCGCGGAGCTCAACCCCAGTGTTATTCTACGAGTAAATAAAGCATAAGTCAAGTAACTCTCAAGTGATAGACCTGGGAAGGGCCTCCAACCGCATACGACTCTGACAATCCATACGCCATCAGACTTTCCATACAATGGCAGACTTCCCCGTCTCGGCCGTGCCCATCCTTGCTCGGCCCCTGGTGAACCGCGCTCGCGCTTTCCCTTGCCACACCCGGGGCCACCGAAGTTGCCCGCCCCCAGCCGCTATAATGGGCCTATGCCCGCGGCCACCGACCGGCGCCTGCGCCAGATCCTCCACGTTGACATGGACGCCTTCTACGTCTCGGTGGAGGAGCTCGAGAACCCCTCATTGCGCGGAAAACCAGTCATCGTAGGGGCGGACCCGAACGGGCGCGGTGTGGTGACCTCCGCCAGCTACGAGGCGCGGCAATTCGGCGTTCACTCGGCGCAACCCATCAGCGTGGCCCGCAAGCGCTGCCCCCACGCCATCTTTCTGCGCGGGGACTATTCCAAGTATCGCGAATACTCTCGCCGCCTTCGCCGAATCTTCGACGAGTTCACGCCCGTGGTGGAGGCCGTCTCCGTGGACGAAGCCTACCTGGACCTCACCGGCTGCGAGCGCCTGCACGGCTCCGCCCTTCAAGCTGCGGACTGCCTGCTCCGCACCGTGGAAGAGCGCACCGGGCTGAACTGCTCCGCGGGCCTCTCCACGTCACGCGTGGTTGCGAAGATCGCCTCCGACTTGGCCAAACCCCATGGCCTGCTCTACGTCTTCCCAGGCTGCGAGCCTGCCTTTTTGGCCCCGCTACCCGTCCGCCGCATCCCCGGCGTCGGTAAGATGGCCGAGGCGCGGTTGCGATCCCTGGGACTCAGCCGAATCCAAGACGTTCAACGATGGGGTCCCGGAGCAATGGAGAACCGCCTGGGCAAGTTCGGAGAATGGCTCCACACCAAGTCCTTGGGGCAGGATATCGAAGCCTATGCTTACACCGACCAGCCCAAGTCCCTAAGCCACGAGACGACGTTTGACCGGGATACGAACGACATCGGGAAACTAGCCGCGACACTTTCCGAACTGGCCCAGCAGGTCGGATACCGGCTGCGGGAGCACGGCCTATTCGCGCGCACAATCAGCCTGAAGATCCGGTTCGCCCCGTTTCGTACCGTAACGCGCAGCCTCACCCTCGGAGAGCCTACTCACCATGACTCTTTGATCTTCTCCGCCGTTCTCTCACTCTTCCGCGGGGTCTTTCAGCCCCGACTCTGGGTGCGGCTGATCGGCGTGCGGGCCTCGAATCTGACAAGCTCAGGCTTCCAGCGAAACCTGCTTGACGCTCCCCAGCGAGTGAAGCTGGAACGCGCGCTTACGGCCGCCGACGGGATCCGTCGTCGCTTTGGATTTGACGCGGTACGCCTGGCCCGAGCCCTGGGGGATGGAAGCAGGCATCCGTAGGGCTCCCCCTGGCTAGCCAGCCGAAATTACGGGACCGGGCCGAGGGCACCGCCCTGGCGCGGTTCCGCACCTCTTCCGCAACCCGATCCCAAGGATTGCATTGTGAACAAGCCAGAAGTGCGTCTGCGACGTGCAGATTGTCGACAAGGTGGGCATCGTACTTGCGCCCGCAGCGGGTGCGTTGCGCAGAAGTGATTTTGACCAAACGAAGCGGATATGTAATTGAAAATAAAGGATCGGTCTTTTTGGATGATGCGAAGAGTGCCTGAAAAGAGAGCTGGCTGGCTTCCGCGCAACTAGCGCCTGGACCTAACCCAGCCAACGGAAACGAGTTCAAGGGTTTACAAAACTCGGTAGAGCATCTACCAAATTAAGTAGAGCTTCGGTCGTCGTCGCCTACGGTGGTCGACATGATATTGCAAATACAAGGGTTCATTGACTTCACGAAGCCATAGGGCTGGAAGTATACTTGCTATACAACAGAACTGTAGCGGCCAGCTCTTCAACAAGGGTCTGGGGGAAACCAGCTCCAGCTCGTATGCGACCGGTGCTTCGCTTTAGCTCGGTTCTGCTCTTCTTTCTCACTACGGCCCTGGTGGTGTGCGCCTGGTTCAGCTTCCGCCAGCAGAGCCTCTACCAGCCGCCAGAGGACGGCGTCACCTGGGTCGACACGCCACAGGGGGTCACGGCATGGATCGTGACTCCCAACGGCCCCGGGGCGCGGGCAGACATCCGCGAAGGCGACACGCTGAAGTCCATCAACGGTGTACCGATCACGCGCGCGCGGGAGGTCATCGAGCAGATTTGGGCAAGCGGTGTATGGTCGCAGGCCACCTACGATCTCTACCGACAAGGTGAAGAGATTGAGACTTCGCTGGTTCTCACCCCTCAAACCCAGTACCGGCCGATTCACGCCTATCTCGAGCTGCTGGGCGTCTTTTACCTCCTCATTGGTGCCTACGTCCTCGTGCGGCGCTGGGGAGCACCCAAGGCCGTGCACTTTTACGCCTTCTGCCTGGCTTCGTTCGCTCTCTACACCTTGCATTACACCGGCAAGCTGAACCTCTTTGACTCGGCGGTTTACTGGCTGAACGTCCTTGCCACCCTTCTGCAGCCAACGCTCTTCCTTCACTTCTGTCTGACCTTTTCCGACCCTCCAGCTATCCTGCGCCGGCGGTACGCCGCACCGCTGCTCTACGCTCCCGTTCTGCTGTTGGGAGGATTCCATGTGATCGCCCTGAGCGGGATGCTGCAGCCGGAGATCGGCGCTCGCTGGCTTGCTGATCGCGCGGAGTACTTTTACCTGGCGGGATGCTTTGTGGGGGGTGCGGTCGTGCTGGCGCGGGCGTACCGTCGCACGCGTGTGCCGCTCCTCAAGCAGCAGCTGAAGTGGCTCACGCGCGGCACCTTCCTGGCCATAGGACCCTTTGCGCTGCTGTACGCCGTGCCTTACGGCTTGGGATTCGTGCCGCGCCCGTGGATGAACGTTTCCGTGCTTTCCTTAGTGTTTTTGCCGCTGACCTTTGGCTACGCCATCCTGCATTACCGCCTAATGGACGTGGATATCATTTTCCGGCGGGGCATCGCTTACACTTTGGCTACGGCGACCATCGTGGCCGCTTACTTTGTTCTGATTGCCCTGCTGGGCGACTGGGTGCGCACCACTTTCCCGCTCTCCGGCCGTTCGGGCTGGCTGCTGGTGATCATCGTCACGGCTATCCTCTTCCAGCCTTGGGTGAACTGGATCCAGGCACGCCTGGACCAGTTCTTTAACCCGGAAAAGTACGACTACCGCCGCACCTTGCTGGAGTTTGCCCGCGAACTCACTTCCGAGCTGCACGTGGACCGCCTGGTTGACCAGGTCACCGAGCGGCTGGCGGAAACGCTTCGCGTGGAGCGAGCCGCGGTCTTTCTGGCCTCCGAGGATGGCACCTTTCAGCTGGCGAAGGCGCGGGGCCTCGGCATGCTAGGCACCCTCGACCTGAGCTTCCTCGACCCGGCACGGCCTGAGCTCGGCAAAGGTTACTTGTTCTTTGACAGCGTGCGGCGAACCTACGGTGTCTCGCCGGCCGCCGCCGCCACCATCGAACGGCTCGACCTTCACTATTACCTTCCCTTCCAGGTCAAGGGCCGGACGCTGGGTTATCTGGCGCTCGGCAAGACGCGGGAAGGCGATTTTCTTTCGAGCGAAGATGTCGACCTGCTCCGCACGGTCACCGGCTACGTCAGCATCGCACTGGAGAGCGCCCGCCTCTACGAGTCTCTCGAGCAGAAGGCGCTGCAGAACGAAGCGCTCAAGGAATTCAGCGAAAGCATCATCGAATCGATCAATGCCGGGGTGCTGGCGGCCAACCTCGAGGGCCGAATTGAGTCCTGGAACTCCGCCATGGAGCGGCTGTACGGAGTGGAGCGGTGCGCCGTGGTGGGCAAGCGCCTGGAGGAGATTTTTCCTCACGAGCTGCTCGCCGAGCTGGAGAAGGCGCGGGACGCTCGGCAGGCGTTTTCCCTGTACAAGTTCCGCTTGCGCACCCCCGATGACCGCCAGTTGATCGTTAACCTCTCGTTCGCCCCGCTGGTGGGCCGGGATGGCCGCGTGATGGGTCGGCTGCTAATCCTGAATGACCTCACGGAGCGGGTCAACCTCGAGGACCAGCTGGCCCAGGCGGAAAAACTCTCCTCAATCGGGCTGCTGGCGGCCGGCGTCGCGCACGAGGTCAATACGCCGTTAGCCGTCATCGCCTCGCAAGCGCAGATGCTGCTGAAGCAGCTGCCACCCGACGGCGCGCCGGCGCGCACGCTGGAGAAGATCATTAAGCAGGCCTTTCGCGCCTCCGACATCGTCAACAGCCTGCTGAAATTCTCTCGCGTGACCGGCAGCGAATACACCGAGCTCGATCTCAACAAGCTGATTCAGGAGACGCTTTCGCTGGCCGAGCCCATGCTGAAGTCTTCCAAGATTTCTCTGAACCTGCAGCTCAGCCCCGGCCTGCCCCCGGTTTACGGGAACTACGGCAAGCTACAGCAAGTCTTCATGAACCTCATCATGAATGCTCGGGATGCTATGCACCAAGGCGGCGAGCTTACCTTGGCCACCGAGTGCGAGGATTCCGTCATCCGCGCCGAGGTGTGCGACAACGGCGTGGGTATTCCCGCCGACCATCTGAACAAAATCTTTGACCCCTTCTTCACCACCAAGGCCAGCAGCCGCGGCACCGGTTTGGGTCTGGCGGTCAGCTACGGCATCATCCGCGAGCATGCGGGAGAGATTCGCGTGGAGAGCCGGGTAGGTCAAGGAACAACCTTCCGGCTCGAATTCCCTGCAGCGAGGAAGCCCGTCCATGTCGTCTAAGGGCGCCATCCTGATCATCGACGATGAGCAGGAAATCCGCGAGAGCCTCGAGGACCTGCTGCAGATGGAAGGCTACGAGGCGGACAGCGCGGCCACGGCGGAGGAAGGTCTCCGGAAGCTCGAGACGCGGCCTTACGGGCTGGTACTACTTGACGTCAACCTGCCAGACCGCAGCGGCCTCGAGGTGCTGAAGGCGATAAAACGCGACGGCTCGGACGCCGCCGTCATCATGATCACCGCTTATGACTCGAGCCAGACCGCCTTCCAGGCATCCAAGGAAGGGGCGGACAGCTACGTCACGAAGCCCTGGGACAACGAGAAGCTGCTGCTCGAAGTCCGCAACCTGCTGGATCGCTCGCGCCTGCGTGCCGAAAACGCCCAGTTGCGCCGCGCGCTTAAGCGCTACGGCTTGCCCAATATTGTGGGCAAGAGCGAGGCGATCCAGAAGGTGCTGGACCTGATCACGCAGGTGGCGCCAAGCCGCGCCACGGTCCTCATCACCGGCGAAAGCGGGACAGGCAAGGAGTTAGTGGCCAAGACCATCCACGCCTCCAGCCCGCGCGCCGATCGCCCCTTCGTGCCCGTGAACACGGGTTCGATGCCGGTTGACCTGCTGGAGAGCACACTCTTTGGCCACGTCAAGGGCGCCTTCACATCCGCCATTGCCACCAAGCGTGGGCTCTTCGAGGTCGCCGACCAGGGTACCATCTTCTTCGACGAAATCGGCACGATCGGCCTCGAGACGCAGGCCAAGCTGTTGCGGGTGATCCAGGAGCGCGAGTTTATGCGTCTGGGAGGCACGGAGACGATCAAGGTGGACGTGCGCATCCTGGCCGCTACCAACGCCGACCTGCGTAAGCTGGTCCAAGAGGGCCGCTTCCGCGAGGACCTCTACTACCGGCTCAACGTCATCAGTCTGACCCTGCCGCCCCTGCGCGAACGGCGAGAAGACATTCCCTACCTGCTCGAGCATTTCCTGGAGAAATACGGCCGCGAGAACAAGCGCGAGGGCCTGCGCTTTTCCCCCGAGGCTCTGAAGTTGCTCATGGACTATCACTGGCCAGGCAACGTCCGCGAGCTCGAGAACGCTGTGGAGCGTGCCGTAGTTCTCGCCTCGGGTCCGGTCCTCGGCCCAGAACTGCTGCCGGAACAGATTTCGCAGAATGGGTCGCGCGCCGTCACCGCCTCGCTCGAGGACATGAGCGGTCGCTCCCTGTTCGAAATTACCGAGGCGTACGAGCGCCGCGTCATCCTCGACGCCTTGGCGCGCTCCAACTGGAGCCAGACGGAGGCAGCCGAGCGGTTGAAGATTCCCCTTTCCACCCTGAACCAGAAGATCAAGCGGCTGCGAATTAACGCCAAGCGCCAACGGTAGGCTTCGCGACTCCTCATCAGCGCTGATGCCGCAGGAGGCTGCCTTCTGGTTGCCGTGGGTGCGCTGAGGCCGCCGGGATTAGTAGTCATGCACTCCGCTGCCCATTGCGAAGCGAGGCTGACCCGAGTATAGTGTTGCCTGACCTTAACCAAGCAGGTGAGCCATGCCACAATGGAAACCGGACCCCACGTTCTACCCTTCGCCCCGCATGGCGATGCAAGCTCCGCCCGAAACCTTGGCCTATCTGGCCGTTTTTAATCCCCAGAAGGACGGCCGGCCGGATGCGATTGCGGTGGTGGATCTGGCTCCAAGCTCGCCCACGTACGGGCAGCTAGTCGGCAAGGTCGACATGCCTCATCCCGGAGATGAGCTGCATCACTTCGGCTGGAACGCGTGCAGCTCGGCGCTTTGTCCCTACGCTCCGCACCCTCACGTCGAGCGCCGCTACCTGGTGGTGCCCGGGCTGCGGTCTTCGCGAATCCACATTATTGACACGAAACCTGATCCGCGCCATCCCCAGGTGGTCAAGGTGATCGAACCGGAGGAAGTCCTTGGCCGTGCCCGCTACTCGCGCTTTCACACTACGCACTGCGGCCCGGAAGGGATTTATGTCAGCGGCCTGGGCTCGCCGGAAGGCGACGCTCCGGGCGGCGTCTTTCTGCTCGACCACGATTCTTTTGACGTGCTGGGCCAGTGGGAGGTGCACCGCGGACCGCAGGGTCTGGCTTACGACTTTTGGTGGCACCTGGGTTACGACACCATGGTCACCAGCGAGTGGGGCACACCCAACATGATCGAAAACGGCCTGAATCCTGACCTGCTGCTAAGCAGCAAGTACGGCCGCCACCTCCACTTCTGGGATTTGCGCCGGCGGCGGCACCTTCAGGCAATTGACCTTGGGGCGGAGCATCAAATGGTGCTTGAACTTCGGGCCGCACACGATCCTACCAAGCCCTATGGTTTCGTCAACGTCGTCGTCTCGCTCAAGGACCTCTCGAGCTCGATCTGGCTGTGGCGGCGCGACAACGGCGGCTGGTCAACTCGAAAGATCATCGAGATTCCGGCTGAGCCCGCCAAGCCCGAGCAGTTGCCGCCTTTGCTGCAGGGATTCAAGGCCGTGCCACCGCTTGTCACGGACATCAACCTGTCGCTCGATGACCGCCTGCTCTACGTCTCCTGCTGGGGCACCGGCGAGCTGCGGGCGTATGACGTTTCCGATCCCTATCACCCTAAGCTCACGGGTTCGGTTCACCTGGGTGGTATCGTGCGCCGCACACCTCATCCCAAGAAGCCCAGCCAGCCGCTGAATGGCGGTCCGCAGATGGTAGAGGTAAGCCGCGACGGGCGGCGAGTCTACTTCACCAATTCGCTTTATTACTCCTGGGACGAACAATTCTACCCGGACGGGGTGCGGAGCTGGATGGCGAAGGTTGATGCGGATTCGGCTGGCCATCTTACACTTGATCCCAACTTCTTGGTCGAATTTGACGGTTACCGGTCGCATCAGGTTCGCCTCGAAGGTGGCGACTGCTCGTCCGACTCATTCTGCTACCCATGAGCAGCTGGTGGCCGTGGATGATCCTCTTTGGCCTGGGAGCCTACCACGGTATTAATCCGGCGATGGGCTGGCTGTTTGCGGTTGCCTTAGGCTTGCAGGAAGGCGGCCGAAGGGGCGTGCTGCGTGCTATACCGCCCATCGCCCTGGGGCACACGCTGTCAATCCTTGGCGTTGCGTGTCTCGTTTGGCTGGCGCGAACGAGGTTGCCAGAGCAGCCATTGCGCTACGGCGCCGCGGCCGTTCTGTTTGCTTTTGCTCTGTACCGCCTGGTCCGCTCCCGTCATCCCACGTGGGTGGGCATGCGGGTCGGCTTCGGCGACCTTACGCTTTGGTCCTTTCTGATGGCCTCGGCGCACGGCGCCGGATTGATGCTAGCGCCCATGTTGTTCCTCTGGCCGTCAGGCATCCACCCGGATCCTCCCGTTCACGCGGCCCACACCGTAGCGCACCTCGCACCCATAGCGAACCATCCCTTGCCGTGGTTCGCGGCAGTAGCCGTGCATGCCAGCGGATACCTGGCCTTCGTGCTACTCACGGCGCTGGTGGTCCACGAGAAGGTGGGGGTGGCCTTCCTGCGCCGCGCTTGGTTTAACCTCGATCGGATTTGGTTTGCTGCCTTGATGGTCTGCGGCCTGACGATTCTGGTGGTCTAAAGCGAGCGTGAGGATGCCTACACAGCGATTTTGACTCAAACCGTTGGGCCCATATCAGCACTGGCACGTGGATATTCAAGCGCCGGCCAGGAACTTCGGTCGCTTGTCGGCGTCACCCTGAACCAAGAGAGGGCGTGATGTGTGCATTGCGAGCGCCATCCTGCTCTCCGCACGGGTCGGCGGATTCTTTGGCAGTTACTCCCGCTTTGACTGTTCTGCAATCCTCTCCAGCTCTCCGCGGCGAGGGCATCTGCCCCGCCCGTTGAATAGACGTAGGCTAGGCGCTGTCTAACCATTCGGGCAGCGGGGCCCTTAAACCCTGCGCCAGAGGCGGCCAATTTCATTGCGGCTTGAGGACCGCCTTCGTGGTAAGCCGCAAGCACTCTGCTGTAGATCGCTCGTCGCACAGTACGGATTTGGCTAAGCACCTCGGAGAAGGCTTCCGCTTCCAGCCCCCTTCTGCTACCGTCATCGAACTCAGCCTAAGAAACCGCGACAGTCATCCGGGAGATTGGTCCACTCAGGGCGAGCCACGCATCAAGCTTCACATCCGCCTGACCCCCGGTGGTATGAAGGCGCTTGGGCCAACCCACGTAAGGTCGCTTGAACTTTCCATTTCCATCGGTTCGTCAGTGGCAGCCGAATGCACCTGGAAGCTCACCTTGTAGGCCTCGAGGGGACGAGCGCCGTTGTTGGCGAGTGTAAATCCGCTGATCTCCACCCGGTGAGGCGATGCGACCCCCTTCAGGTTAGAGACCGAGAGGCCCGTACCTGTATCGAGCACCTCAAGTCGCTGCCCTTGCGACCCCTGACCGGTGCTATAGGTGACTAGCTTAATAGAAGCCTCCAGAGGCAGAACGCACGGCGGAGGCGTGCCAATCAGGAGTGTTGCTTTCTCGGGATGAGCCGTAACCAGTCCGATGGAGGAAAGTCCGACAAACGCCGCGGGAGACTGTGTAGGCTGGCACCTATCGCAGTGGATGATCGTACAATTCCCGTAAATGTCGCAGCAGGACGCACAAGCACCACAGTCGCCGTCGATGCAGGTGCCAGCACCTTGCGTAGTGCATTGACCGGTTCCGCCACAGGCACTGCGGTAGGCATAGGCGGTACAGTCCTGACTGCGGGCGCTCGCGGCGAAGAGGAGGCATGTTAAGGCCAAGAATTTGGCCGTCATATCTCACCCCTAGCTAAATTAGCCGGAATTTTCATTTTGGCTTGGCTTTGCAAGCGCTTATACATGCCTCCAACCCCTCCCGTCAAGGGACCCCCGCCAGCCAGAGCCAGTCGTAACGCGCCTGCGGGATCAGCCAAAGATGCTACAAAGTTGCGCCCAAGGTTTGAATCGGAATTCGGACAAGTCTCCGCGTTCAGCTCGATTTTTCATCGCTCCATAGCCTCCGGATTACTGATAGAATCGGGCCTAGTTCATGAGGGCCGCGCAACTTCTCAGCCGTTGAATGTTGCCAAAACACAGCAGCCGAAACCTCGGAGAGTGGCGTTCTTCAAGCGGCGCCGCAAGCTGTGCGACCACTGCTGCTGGTCACCGGTTTTCGCTGCCTGCGCGAAGACCTGTGAGGCCAGCACGCCCAGGTCTAACCTCGATCTTGGCGAGAAAAGGAAGCGGTTGCTCCATGGGAAAGAGGCACTCGGAAGCCAAGTGTCGTAAGAACCTCGGTGGGAGCCAGCCGCCGGCAGCGACCCAGGTGGTGCTTCGCCCCTTTCGGGCCGAAGACCTGGAGAGACTGCACCAGATTGACCAGCATTGTTTCCCACCTAGGATTGCTTATTCCCGCGACGAACTGGCGGCCTTTATCACCCATCCAGGGGCGTGCACCTGGGTGGCCCAGGCAGGCGCGGAGATCGTGGGATTTCTGGTGGCAGACCGGTCGCCTGACCGCGCGGGACATGTGGTGACCATCGATGTGGTCGAAGCCTGGCGAAGGCGGGGCGTGGGCACGCTCCTCATGAAGGTCGCCGAGCAGTGGGCTCGCAAGCAGGGCTTGCGTCTGATGTACCTCGAGACCCCCGAGGACAATCGCCCCGCCCAAGCCTTTTATCGTCGCCTTGGCTACCAGTACTATCGGACGGTGGAACGCTACTACGGCAACGGTGCATCCGCTTGGGTGATGGTGAAGTGGCTCCGTCCGGATGGACGGTTGGAAATGAGCGACGGATGATGAGGAGACCATGCCGATCAAGCTGACTTCTCCGCAGTATCGGGTGATGGCCCTGACCGCCCTGGTGGCCGTCGCTTCGCTGGCCTTCACCCTGAAGTACTTTGCGCGCGCCTTTCCAGAAGCCAGCCTGGAATTGCGTGTCAACCGCGATGAATCCGCCCGCCGCGCGCAGCAATTTCTTGCCGCGCGCGGCTTCCATCTAGAAGGGTATCGCCACGCTGCCGTGTTCACCTACGACGATGAGGCGAAGCTCTATCTCGAGCGAACGCAGGGTCTCGAGCGCATGAACCAGCTTACACGCGGCCCCGTGCGTTTATGGCGCTGGTCGCACCGCTGGTTCCGGCCCCAGCAGAAGGAAGAGTTTCGCGCCGACGTGACGCCCGCGGGCGAGATCGCGGGCTTCACGCACGAGACGGCTGAGGATGCCCCCGGGGCCAACCTAGACCCGCCCGCGGCGCGAACCATCGCTGAGTCCTTCCTGCGCGATGCGCTGAAGCGCAACCTGGACGACCTGGAGCTTCTCGACATGGAGAGCACCAAACGCCCGGCGCGCACCGACCACTTCTTCACTTGGAAGCTGAAAAGTGTCAACCTCGGTGAAGGCAGCCTCCGCCTGGAAGTAGAGGTCGACGGCAACCAGGTAGCCGCCTATCGCGAGTTTATTAAGGTGCCAGAGCAGTGGACCCGCAGCTACCAGCAACTCCGCTCGCGCAACAACGCCGCCCAGATCGTGGATGAGGTCTTCTGGCTGGTACTCAGCGTCGTGATGCTAGCGAACCTGCTGATGCGGCTTCGCGACCGCGACGTCCCTTTGCGCTTGTGCGCTGGCCTAGGCGTCACGGCCGCGGTGCTCTACTTGCTTAGCCAGGCAAACACCTTCTCACTAGCCGAATACAGCTATCCGACCACCTCGTCGTACGCGAGCTTTGTGGTCTCCTATTTTCGCGATGGGCTGCTGAGCGCGCTGGGAGTGGGGGTCGGCATCTTCCTCGTCGTTGCTGCTTCAGAACCAGCCTACCGCGAAGGCCTACCCCATCTCATCTCGTTACGCAGCTACTTCACATGGCAGGGCCTTCGCACTCGGTCGTTCTTCATGGCCAACGTGGTCGGCCTTGGCCTTACCTTCTTCTTTTTCGCCTACCAGGTGGGCTTCTATCTTACGGCCAACCGCCTTGGTGCCTGGGCGCCATCGGACGTCAACTTCTCAGATGAACTGAACACCCGCATCCCCTGGGTATCCGTGCTGTTCGGTGGCTTTCTGCCGGCGGTGCTGGAGGAGATGCAGTTTCGTGCCTTCGCCGTGCCTTTTCTGAAGAAGGTCACACGGTCCTGGGCGCTGGCCGTTGTCCTGTCGGCTTTCAACTGGGGTTTCCTGCATTCCGCCTATCCGAATGAGCCGTTCTTCATTCGCGGCGTGGAAGTAGGCCTGGGTGGCATCATCATCGGCGCGGTGATGCTGCGCTTCGGCATCCTGGCCACGCTTATCTGGCACTACTCCGTCGACGCGCTCTACACGGCCTTTCTTCTTCTCCGCTCTCACAACTCGTACCTGGTGCTGTCCGGGGGGCTGACGGCAGGCATCATGCTCATCCCGCTATTGCTCGCCGCGGTCGCTTACTGGAGAAGTGGAACCTTCCTGGAGGAGGCTGGCCTGACCAACGCCAGCGTAGGGGTGGTGCGTGCCCCGCGAGCGGAGGCCGTGAAGGGAACGGCCAGCCTCCCGGCCTACGAGCTTCTGCCGCGTGGAAGGGTGGCGATGGCCTTCATCTTGATCGCCGTCTTTATCTCCACCGCGCTCCTTCCTGTCTACCGCTTTGGGCAGGGCCTTCGCGTCCGAATGACACGCAGCGACGCCTTGCGCCTCGCCCGCGCGTGCCTGGTAGCCCAGCACGTGCCGGCGGCAAGCTACCACAGCGTCGCGTGGCTGCAGGAAAACGTCGACGACCGCGCTCTGCAGTACCTGGTGGAGCATCGGTCGCTGGCCCAAGCCGACCAAATCTACCGCCAGGCCACGCGCCCCTTGGTGTGGGTGGTGCGCTACTTCCGCCCTCTACAGAAGGAGGAATACCTCGTCTTCCTCGACGCCGCTCAAGGCGAAGTGGTCGACGAGCGCCACGTCATGGATGAGGCAGCTCCCGGTGCGTCCCTGACGCCTGACCAAGCTCGCCACCTTGCCGAACAGGCGCTCATCCGGCGCGGCTACTCCCCCGACCACTTCGAATTGCAGGAATCCGAATCGGAAAAACGGAAAGCCCGCCAGGACTACACGCTTGTCTGGCAAGCCAAGCCGGGTGACCCGCGCAACGTGGCCGGCGCTTACTACTGGCTCGAAGTCAATATTGCCGGTGATCAGGTGGTAGGGTTCACCCGCAGGTTCAAGCTGCCGGAAGAGTGGATTCGGCACTACGAGTCCACCCGTCTGGCTAACGCCATCCTGCTGGGGATCCGACTGTTGCTGGGGGGAGGCATCTTCGGCGGGCTGATCGTTCTCCTCGTCCGGCAGGTGCGCCGCGGAAGCATTCGCTGGCGGGCCTCGCTGGTCGTGGGCGCGCTCACGGCTGTCCTTTTTGCACTTACCGAACTAAATGCTCTGCCGATTGCCGACCAGCGCTATGACACTTCGATTCCCCTCGCCACTTTCCGGCTCTTTGAAAGCATCAGCTTCTTGGTAGTCTCCGCACTGGCCGGTCTGCTGAGCGTGCTGCTGGTAGCACTGGCCACTAGTCTCTATCCCGATGCGTGGCAAGTGCTGCGGGGTGCAGCCCGCCACCTCTGGCGCCGCGATGCCGCGATGGCGACGGCTGTAGGGCTTGCCGCGGGATTTGGCACCCGCCGCCTCGGGGCTCTGCTGCATGCGCGGTACCCCGCTTATGGCGTCCCATCTGCCCTGAACGCCAGCTTGTATAATCCCGCCTGGCCAGCTCTGACCGTTTGGCTTGAAGCGCTACTGGCAGCCATCTCTTCCGCGGCCGGGTTAGCCCTCGTGATTTGGGCTGTGCGTCGCGGCTGGGAGCAGCGTTCGCCCTGGTTCTGGACTGGGGTAACCCTCTTGCTGGTGAGTCTGGGACCCTATCGGGCTCACTCGCTCCGGGAATACGGATTCGGCCTGGCACTTGCCCTTGTCTCACTCGCAATTGCTGCGCTGGTCTTAGCAGTCTTCTTCCGCAGCAACGCCCTGGCTTACGTGATGGCCGCGTTCGTTCTACCCCTCGCGGGGCCAATCGCTCGGTTGGTGGAAACGCCTTCGGGATTCTTCCGTTGGAACGGTGTGGCAGCGCTATCCTTGGCAATAGTTACTTTGGGATGGTTACTTTCAGGAAGCCAGGAGAAAACGGCCTAACCATCGCCTGGCCTTCACGTGGAAAAACCCAGGGGCAGTGACGCATGTGCGTTGAGTGACGCGTCGTTGCATTCACCCGCAAGCAGCTTGAAGTAACCGGCCGCGGCAATCATGGCCGCGTTGTCGGTGGAGAGAGCGAGGGAAGGAAAGAAGACGCTGAGCCCTTCGCGCTGGCCAGCCTCCGCGAAGCGGCGCCGCAGGAGTGAGTTGCACGCCACGCCGCCGGAGACGAATACGCAGTCGGTTCCCGTCGCGTGAGCTGCCAACAGGGTGCGCTCCACCAAGTCCGTTACGACCGACTGCTGAAACGAGGCCACGAGATCGAGCGTCTCCTGGGAACAACGCTGGCGCAGCTCCTCGAGACTTGGGCGCTGCCCTTGCTGCGCTGTTAGCCAAGCCCGGCGTTCTTCGGCTTCCCGCTCCAGGCGGTTGCCGCGAACGCGGTATAGCACCGCGGTCTTGAGTCCGCTGAAGCTGAAATCGAGAGGATTGCCCCGCACCTTGATGCGTCCGAATTCGACCGCATCGGCGTTGCCCCAGGGCGCCAGACAGTCGATCACCGGGCCTCCGGGATAGCCAAGGGCCAAGAGCTTGGCCACCTTGTCGAATGCCTCGCCGGCCGCATCATCGCGCGTCTGCCCCAGCCGGGTGTAGGAAAAGATGGGTGCACCGCCGTCTTCGCGCGTCGTGACACGAAACAGAATCGTGTGGCCGCCGGACACCACTAGAGTGACGCAGGGGAAGCGCGCTGGGGGGTCGTCTCGCCCCGCCCGGCGCGCGATCTTGTTCTCGAGCCAGACGGCGTGGATGTGACCCTCGAGGTGATTCACTCCCACGAGCGGCTTGCCGAGCGCCAGGGCCCAGGCCTTAGCGTAGACCACGCCCACCAACAGCGAACCAATGAGGCCCGGCCCCTGCGTCACCGCCACCGCGTCCACGTCCTGAGCCGCCGCTCCAGCCACCCGGCAGGCTTGGTCGACAACCGGCACGATTTTCCTGAGGTGCTCGCGCGACGCTAACTCTGGCACCACACCGCCGTATTTCTCGTGGGTCTTGACCTGTGAGGCAACTACGCTGGACAGGATTCGCTCCCCGTCAGCCACGAGCGCCGCCGCGGTTTCGTCACAACTGGATTCGATCCCCAATACCAACATCGCCGAGCTTTTCCGCGTCCAGTTCTGGAGCTATTCCTCCTACAAGTCTAACACGACTACGCCAGGCCTTTGACGCGGCATCTGGCCTGCAGATAAACTGGCACTCGCAAGCGACGCCCATCATCACTCGAGGTTGACACTGTGTTTACAAGCATTCGCAAAGCGGTCCTGCCGGTAGCAGGCCTTGGCACGCGCTTCTTGCCGGCCACCAAGGCGCAGCCCAAGGAGATGTTGCCCATCGTCGACAAGCCCCTGGTGCAGTATGCAGTCGAGGAGGTGGCCGCCTCCGGAATTCCGCTGGTCATCTTCGTAACTGGGCGAGGCAAGGACGCCATCGAGGATCACTTCGACGTTTCCTTCGAACTCGAGCGCCAGCTCGCCGGGCGCGGCAAAGAAGAACTGCGGCGCCAGATTCGTTCGATCTCTGGACTCTTGCAGATGACCTACGTGCGCCAGAAGCACCCTTTGGGCCTGGGCCACGCCATCCTGACCGCGCGGGACCTTGTGGGGGAGGAACCCTTTGCGGTGCTGCTCTCGGATGACGTCATCGATAGCCGCGTGCCCTGCATCAAGCAGATGATGGATGTCTTTGAGCACTACGGGCGTAGCGTAGTGGCCATTCAGCGGGTGGACCGTTCGGCGGTCTCCAGCTATGGCGTGATCAAGGGCCACCCGGTGGAGGACAGGGCTTGGCATGGGCGGCTGTTCCGCATCGAGGATATGGTCGAGAAGCCGGAGCCGCGCAAGGCGCCTTCCAACCTGGCCATCATCGGACGGTACATCCTTACTCCCGCCATCTTCGACAAGCTCGCGCAAACGCGGCGCGGGGCAGGTGGCGAAATCCAGTTGACCGACGGACTGCACCGCCTGCTCGAAAACGAGCCCATCTACGGGCTGATCTTCGAAGGCAAACGTTACGACGCGGGCGACAAACTCGGGTTCTTGCAGGCGACGGTAGAGCTGGCGCTGAAACGGCCGGACTTGGGCAAACCTTTTCGCCAGTACCTCAAGTCCCTCAAGCTCTAGTCTTGGGGTCTACAGCTTCTTGCCTTGGCCCGGCGAGAGCGCCCGGTTCTCGCGCGAAGCGCCCTTCTTGGGCAGGCGAGGCTCCGCCCGAAGTGCAGGGCGGTGGGCGGAGCTTACCTGCGATTTAATTTGGCCGAGGCGTCGACTGGTGCGCTTGCCGAGCTTTTGATTGAGAAATCGCATGCGAGGATCATAACCTTCTGCGTGATCGATTGGAAAGAATTAGCTGAACGTGCGGTCCCGTTTTGGCTGCCCCAGCAATCCGTGTCCAGAACGGCCCCGGCCTTTCATCGGGGCCTGCCGGACGACGGCCTGTTCAACCCTTTGATCGTCCAGGCTCCACTAGGTGGGTGCCGGACATCCGGTCGTGCCACGTCAGCCCGTCGCTGTCGACTGCGGCCCAAACGAAGCCCAGCATCAGGGCGGCGGCGGAAACCAGATAGCCAAACGACCGCCAGCAGCGCTGCGGAAGCGTGGGTGGCGAGCCATCGAGGCTCCGGACGTCGAGGCCGGTAAGCGCCTCACCCAGCGTGCGGAAGGCCAGTGTGTTGAAGAGCCCAAAGTAAGTGAGCGCAAGCAGAGCCAGGGTGGCAGTTACCACCGCCAGGTTGGCCGGACGCGGATGGATGCGGCCGCCAGCCGAATAAAAGATTGAGGCGAACAGCGCAACTGCAGCCAGGATGACCGTCAGGTCGATCACGCCCGCCGCCGCTCGAGGCCCTAACCGCGCGGCCTCGGCGGCGAAAGGCGAGGCTCCGCTGTCGGCCCCACTGCCGTTGCCGGTGAAGTCGAGCGGTACCTCCGGTGATGCGACGGAGGTGGCGACCACCCCGCGTCCGGGGTATGCGTCCTTCAGCTCTAAGGAGTCGATCAACGGGCTGGGTTCCTGTCTGTAGAGAACAGCGTCGAGCTCCGGGTAAGCCGACGGCTCCTGGCGGCTCCCCGCTAACTCCGGCTCGAAGTTCATTTCGAGGGCGGTCTCTTCACCGTCTCTCTCAGGCGGACGGCTGCGACGGCGGCGGAAGCGAGCCATTTGAACGGAAGCGCCATCCTGCGGCTCGGCGAACGAAGAGGGATCCGCCGCCCTTGCCTCCTCCGGGTTAGCCTTGGGGCGAATCCCACCTAACCTTTCCGACGAGAAGGAATGCCCGCACTTTTTACAGCGAGCGAGGCCGGGGAAACTGACAAACCCACACTTAGGGCAGGTCACGCTGGGCAGCCCCTCTCATGAGCGTTGCATCAGGTTTAATCTTATCAGACTGGCCAAGAGGAACCTACTATGCAGCCTATGCACCCAATGGCATCAACCGAACAGAAAGGACAACCCACTGGAAGCTAAGCTAACGACTAGACCTGCCGACATCCGCACCCGAGACACCGGCAGAGAGCCGCGCCGCCCGCTCATGCCGACGTTGGTCCTCGCGCTGCTCAGTGGCGCGCTTGCGGCCTCGCCAGGGTCGCGGGTGGCTGCCAGTGATGGCTGTGCACCGCCAGGCCTTTCCACTCTTCGCGAATGGCAGGCTCCCCCTCTTCCGCCGGAGTTCCAGCAGAATGCGCAGACTGTCACGCTGCTTGCCGACTCGCAACGGAAGATGGGAGACAGCTACCAACTGCATGGCCATGTGGTGGTCAGTTACCGTGACCTGCAGCTTACGGCGGATGATGTCACCTATAACGACATGACCGGTGAGGCGGTAGCCCGCGGCCACGTCACCCTCGTTGACCAGCGTGCCCACCTGCACGCCGACGAGGCACACTACAACGTCGAAACGGCGCGCGGATGGCTCACTCATGCGCGCGGTTACGTGCATGCTGCGGTGCGGGCCCGGCCGCGCATGCTGATCACCGAGAATCCCTTTTACCTGCGGGCGGAACGTGTCGACAAGGTAGATGAGAACGTCTACACGCTCGAACGCGGCCGCGTCACCGCCTGTGAAGACGAGAAGCGCGGCTGGTCCGTGGCCGCCCGGTATGCGCGGCTGGAACCCGGCAACAGGGTGATCACCCGCGGTGACGTCTTTCACCTACTGGGCGTACCCATCTTTTATGCCCCGGTACTGGTAGACTCCCTCGCGCGGAATCCGCGTCAGACTGGCTTCCTGCTGCCGGAGATCGGCAATTCTGGCCAAAAGGGTTGGATTCTGGGCGATGCTTTCTTCTGGGCCATCAATCCCAGCGCTGACCTGCTGCTGGGGCTGGAAAACTATAGCCTGCGCGGCCTAGCGCGCATCGGCCGGCTCCGCGCTCGCCCTAGCAAAGATAGCGACCTCACTGTGAATTACTTCGGCATCAACGACCGCGGCATCGGTGCGGGGCGCCTCCTGCGCGCGCCCGGCGATAGCGTCCGCGCCACCGGGCACGATGACAATTTGGGTGGTGGATTCCGTGGCGTGCTCGACGTCGACTACATCAACTCGCTCGCCTTTCGACTGACCTTCACCGATAACTTCACTCAAGCGGTAACCTCAGAGGCCCGCCAGGAGGGCTTTGTGAGCAAGGACTTCGCCTCCTACACTCTGGGCGTCTACGCCTCGCGCTACCAGGACTTCCTCTGCGCGGCTCTTCCGGGCCAAACCTGCCCCGCCGTGCCCGGCGGCGCCGCGGGAAAGTCCATCGTGATCCGCCAGGCACCCAGCTTTTCTTTCGCCGGAATGGACCAGCAGGTGGGCAGCTCCCCCTTTTACTTCGCGGTGGACGCTTCAGCGGACGGCGTGGCGCGCATCGAGCCCGGCTTTTCCACACCCGATATCTCCGAACGCCTCGATGCTCACCCCCAAGTGACGCTGCGGACCCGCCCGCTGCTGGGCTTCTACTTCACGCCCACCCTGGGCATGGAACTGACGCGCTACGGCACCAGCTTGAAGCCCAATGGGGATCCGCTCACGCGCTGGCTCGGGGAGTTTTCCTTCGACCTCCGTCCTCCCTCCTTCGAGCGCGTTTTCGCCCAGCCGTATCGCCATCATCGCTTTAAGCATGTCCTCGAGCCCGACATCCGCTACGATTTGGTGCGCGCCCACAACCCGGAAGAGGTTCTGGACATTGTGCGCTTCGATCAGGTCGACATCCGGGCGGAGACTAACGAAATCGAGTACTCGCTCACCAATACGTTGTTCATGCGAAAAGACCCTCCGGACACCCCGGGCGAGATGCCTCAGGCGCGCGAACTGCTCTCGTTGCGGCTGACCCAGAAGTATTACTTCGATCCCACGTTTGGCGGAGCGTTGCTGCCTGGCCAGAAGATCGTCTGGGACCCTACCGTGTCACTGACGGGTTTTGCCTTCGCCGAAGGCCGGCGGCTGTCGCCGGTGGTCTCCGTATTGAAGTTTTCCCCGTTCTCCAACTACGATACCGAAGTGCGGGCGGATTTCAGCCCCAATGGAGGCGGCGTGCTGAATGCGGGCATCACTTCGCGCGTCAAGAGCGGGCCGTGGGGAGTCGGCGTTACGGATTTCTTCATCAACCGCACCGCGGCGGGGTTGATTACACCTCCCTCCGCCGGGGCCTCACCTGCCACTCCGCCGTCGTTCAACCTGTTGCGAACCGTGGTGAGTTACGGCGAAATCAACCGCAAAGGGCTGAGCGCGGCGCTGGGCCTGGACTACAACTTGGCCCAAGGCCTGGCGAACAGCGTAGTCAGCCAGGCGAGTTACAACTTTGGCTGCTTTGCTCTCGACTTCGAGTATCGCCGCTTTGCCCTAGGTGTGCTGCGTCGCGAGAACCAGTTTCGTATCGCGCTCTCCCTGGCGAATGTCGGCTCGGTCGGAAACCTGAGGCCACGGGAGCGGCTCTACTGATCTGCAACGGCGTTGTCCTCACCAGTGAAACGGCGGCGAGGAAAACACCGCTGCTACCTACGCGTGGACGCTATGCCTTTTCCCATCCATCGGCCGCGCCGCTTGCGCCGCACCGAAGCGCTACGCAGCCTGGTGCGTGAAACGGCGCTCAGTGCGCGCTCGCTGATTTATCCCCTGTTCGTGTGCCCAGGCCAGGGCGTGAAGGACGCAATCGGGCCGATGCCGGGCCATTACCGCTGGTCCACCGACCTCCTGGTGGAGGAGTGCAAATCGGCGCGCGACCTGGGCATTCCGGCGGTCATTCTCTTCGGCATCCCAGAGTCCAAGGACGAAGTCGGTTCCGGTGCCTATGATCCGGACGGCATCGTGCAGCGCGCCGTGCGGGCCATCAAGCGCGAAATGCCCGACCTGGCGGTCATCTGCGACGTTTGCCTGGACGAATACACTAGCCACGGCCATTGCGGCGTGGTGAAGAATGGGGACGTTGACAACGATGCCACCCTCGAGCTGCTGGCCAAGACCGCCTTGACCCTTGCCCAGGCGGGCGCTGACGTGGTTGCCCCCTCCGACATGATGGACGGCCGCGTCGCCCGCATCCGCCGCGAACTCGATGCCCACGGCTTCGCGCAAATCCCCATCCTGGCCTATGCCGCCAAATACGCCTCCGCTTTCTACGGCCCATTTCGCGCCGCCGCCGATTCCGCACCCCGCTTCGGTGACCGCCGGTCATACCAGATGGACCCGGCGAACCAGCGCGAAGCGTTGCGCGAAATCGCGCTCGACATCGAAGAGGGCGCAGACATCATCATGGTGAAGCCGGCGCTACCCTATCTGGATATCATCACCCTGGCTCGCCAGCGCTTTGACGTGCCGCTCGCCGCTTACCAGGTAAGTGGGGAATTCGCGCTGATCGAAGCAGCGGCGCAAAACGGCTGGGTCGACCGGCAGCGCATCATCGTCGAATCGCTCATGGCCATCCGGCGTGCCGGAGCTGATATGATTCTGACTTACTTCGCTAAGGATGTGGCGCGCTGGCTCGGCTGCTGACCGGAACCAACAATCCAAAGGCCCTCGCTCAGGTGCATCAGAACCCGAGGAACGCTACGCAGGCTCCTCTGGTGCAGGGCATTTTGGGGATGAGAGCGCATGAAGACAGTTACGATTTTCGGCAGCGCCTTGCCGCCCGGACACAGCCTTGTGTACGGCGAGGCCCGGCGGCTCGGCAGGCTGCTGGCCCAAGCTGGCTTCACCGTGTGCAACGGTGGTTACAGTGGCGTCATGGAAGCCTCGGCGCGCGGCGCGCGCGAAGCCGGCGGTCACACCATCGGCGTCACATGCCAGATCTGGCCGCAGCCGCCCAACCCCTGGATTGCCGAGGAAGTGCGGACCCGCTCCTTTCCCGAACGTCTGATGACCTTGATCGAGCGAGGCGACGCCTACATTGTTCTTCCCGGTGGCACCGGAACCCTGGCTGAACTAGCCGTCGCCTGGGAGATCATGAACAAAGCGCGGCCCGCCGGCACGCCCAAGCCCTTGCTCGTTTGGCAGCCGTACTGGAGACCCGTCCTTCAGTGTCTCGAGCAGGAAGGGACTCTGCTCGGCCCGGATTCCGCCGGGCCTAGCACGGCCATGGATCTCATCACCCCGGTGGCCGGCGCCGACGAGGCAGCGCGCCACCTGGAAGCCATCTTTGCTAAGGAGAAGATACTGTCATGAAGCTGCTGAACCTTGACATCACCCGCATCGCTCACGATACCTTCCGCATTGCGGGATCCAAGGTGATTTACACCGATCCCTACAAGGTGTCCAAGAGTGACGAGGCGGACATCGTCGTGCTCAGCCATGAACACTTTGACCATCTTAGCGTAGACGACCTGAAAAAGGTCTGCTTTCCCGGTACCACCATTGTGGCCAGCCCGCTGTGCAAGGAAGGTCTGGCCGGCGTCAAGGTGAAGGACATCCACTATATCGATCCTGGAGGCAAGCACAAAGTGGGCAGCGTGGAAATTGAGGCGCTGCCCGCATACAACATCAATAAGTTTCGCGAGCCCGGCCATCCCTTCCACCCCAAGGGCGAAAAGCGCCTGGGCTTCCTCATCCGCATGGACGGCACCACGGTCTATTACGCCGGCGACGCCGATTTCATTCCCGAGATGAAGTCGATTCGTTGCGATATCGCTCTGCTTCCCGTCTCCGGTACCTACGTGATGACCGCCGAGGAGGCCGCTGAAGCGGCAGCCGCCATTAATCCCAAGATCGCTGTGCCCATGCACTACGGGGCCATCGTAGGAAGCGAAGCCGATGCCCAGAAGTTCAAGGCGTTGGTGAAGAACTGTCAGGTGGAAATCGTCTGAACCGTGACAGGGCGCGGGTGGCGGCACCTGCCCGGTTTATATTCGCACGCGGGGTGGGGGCCAACTCCGCCCCTTCCGCTCGCCGCCAAGGCTGCCAACAATGAAGTATCGCTGCTTTGGACGTACTGGCTGGAGCGTAAGCGAGCTCGGCTACGGCATGTGGGGCATGGCCGGATGGACGGGTTCGAGCGACGAAGAATCCGCCCAATCCTTGCAGCGCGCCGCCGACCTTGGCGTGAATTTCTTTGATACAGCCTGGGCTTACGGCAATGGGCGCAGCGAACGCTTGCTGGGAGACCTCGTGCGGCGCAATCCCGACAAACGCATCTACACCGCCACCAAGGTCCCACCCAAAAACCTGCAATGGCCTAGCCGCCGCGAGTATACCATCGATGACTGCTTTCCTCCTGATCACATCGAAAAGTACGTGCACAGTAGCTTGCAAAATGCGGGCCTCGAGCGCTTTGATTTAGTGCAGTTCCACACCTGGGAAGACTCCTGGCTGGAAGACAGCCGCTGGATGAGGAAGGTGGATGAGCTCCGCCGTCAGGGCCTCTTCCGCGCCTTTGGCATCAGCCTCAACCGCTGGGAGCCTTGGAACGGAGTCCGCGCCGTGCGCTCCGGGTTGGTGGACGCTGTGCAGGTGATCTACAACATCTTTGACCAGAACCCGGAGGATGAGCTCTTTCCCGCCTGCCGGGAGATGAATGTGGCCGTCATCGCGCGCGTGCCTTTCGATGAAGGGACGCTCACTGGGACGCTCACCCTAGAGAGCCGCTGGCCGGAAGGCGACTGGCGGAACACCTATTTTGTACGGGAGAACTTGAGGGCCAGCGTCCAGCGTGCGGAAGCCCTCAAAGCGCTGGTACCTTCAGGAATGACGATGCCGGAAACGGCCTTGCGCTTCATCCTCCAGAACCCTGATGTGTCCACTGTGATCCCTGGCATGCGTCGGCTACGACACGTGGAGGCCAACGTGAAGGCAGCCGAGGCAGGTCCGCTGCCCACTGGCCTCTATGCCGAACTGCGCCAGCACCGCTGGGAGCGCACACCCACTTGGTGGTCGCAGTAGCACCGCTGTAATACCAGCTCCATGAGTGGGCGGAAATAGGGGGCGAGGGGCCAAGGTTGATAGCAGCACTCCCAAGACGTAGTTCACCAAAGTTGTTCATAGATTTTCGGATATCCTTCTTCTTTTCAATAAGTTATCGCCTGTGACCGCGGAACAAATCCGGCTCGAAGAATCGCGCCAGCGCAAAGTGCACTGGAAGCGCTGGGGGCCATACCTGAGCGAGCGCCAGTGGGGCACTGTACGCGAAGACTACAGCGCGGACGGCGACGCCTGGAATTACTTCCAGCAGGCGCACGCCGCCTCGCGCACCTATCGCTGGGGTGAAGATGGCCTAGGAGGTATTTGCGACCGCCACCAGTTGATCTGCTTTGCTCTGGCCTTGTGGAACGGCCGCGATCCCATCCTGAAGGAGCGCCTGTTCGGCTTGAGCGGTCACGAGGGAAATCATGGCGAGGATGTGAAAGAGTACTACTACTACCTCGATTCCACGCCCACGCACTCCTACATGAAATATCTCTACAAGTATCCGCAGGCCGAATTTCCCTACCGGCAACTGCTGGAGGAGAATCGCCGGCGGAGCAAGCAGGAGCCGGAGTTCGAGCTGATGGACACCGGCATCTTCGACGAGGACCGCTATTTCGATGTCTTCGTCGAGTATGCCAAGAACACCGCGGAAGACCTGATCATCCTGGTGACGGCTTACAACCGCGGTCCCGAAGTGGCCAACCTTCACCTGTTGCCCACCCTATGGTTCCGCAATACCTGGTCCTGGGGACGCGACAGTCGGCGGCCCAGCCTGGCGCGGGTAACAGGTCCGGCGGGAACATCTGTTATCTATGTTCAACACTTTCAGTACGGGGACCGGTGGCTGATCTGCGGCGGCTCACCGGGCCTGCTCTTCACCGAAAATGAGACCAACAACCAACGCTTGTTCGGTTCGCCCAACCGCACGCGCTATGTGAAGGACGGCATCCACGACTATGTGGTGCGCGGTGCGCGCGAGGCCGTCAATCCCGACCAAACCGGCACCAAGGCATCAGCGCACTACCAGGCACTGCTCGCCCCAGGCGGAAGCATCGCCCTGCGACTGCGGTTCACGAACGCCTCGCCGCAGTCTTCGACCGCCGAGGAGCTGCTGGGCCAGCCCTTCGACGCCCTCTTAGCCCAGCGAATGGCGGAAGCGGATGAGTTCTACGCCGCGCGCGCCAGGCCGGGCCTTTCCGAGGACGGGCGCCGCGTGCAGCGCCAAGCTTTCGCTGGCATGCTCTGGTGCAAGCAGTCCTACCACTACGACGTGCGAACCTGGCTCGAGGGCGACCCGGCCATGCCCCCTCCGCCTCCCCAGCGCCGCCTGGGCCGCAACCGAGCTTGGGTCCACCTCTACAACGACGATGTCATCTCCATGCCGGACAAGTGGGAGTATCCCTGGTACGCCGCTTGGGACCTCGCCTTCCACTGCATCACCCTGGCGCTCATCGATCCCGACTATGCCAAAGAGCTCCTGATCCTCTTCCTGCGTGAGTGGTACATGCATCCCAACGGACAGCTTCCGGCTTACGAATGGTCCTTGGGAGATGCCAACCCGCCCCTGCACGCCTGGGCCGCCTGGCGCGTCTACAAGATTGAGCGGCGCCTGCGCGGCAAGGCGGACCACGACTTCCTGGAGCGCGTCTTCCACAAGTTGCTGCTTAACTTCACCTGGTGGGTGAACCGGAAGGACATTGAGGGCAACAACGTCTTTCAGGGTGGATTCCTCGGACTGGACAATATCGGGCTCTTTGACCGCTCCGCTCCCCTGCCCACCGGCGGCTTCATCGAGCAGTCCGACGGCACCAGCTGGATGGCCATGTACTGCCTGAACATGCTGGCCATCGCCGGTGAGCTGGCGCAAGAAGATCCCGCCTATGAAGACGTGGCCAGCAAGTTCTTCGAGCACTTCATTTACATCGCTCATGCCATGAACGATATGGGAGCCGAAGGGCTGAAGCTGTGGGATGACGAAGACGGGTTTTATTACGATGTGCTGCACCTTCCAGACGGTAGTCACCATCCGTTGAAGGTGCGCTCCATGGTCGGACTCATCCCGCTCTTTGCCGTGACCACCATCGAGCCGGAGCGTGTGGATCCCTTTCCAGGGTTCAAGCGCCGTATGCAGTGGTTTCTCGACAACAACCCCGACGCCAAACACCACATCGACATGTCCCAAAGCACGGAGCGCGGCCCACGCCGCCTCCTCTCTATCGCCAACCGCACCCGGCTGCAGCGCCTCCTACGTTACATGCTGGACGAGTCGGAATTTCTCTCGCCCTACGGCATCCGCTCCCTCTCGCGGTACCACGCCGCCCACCCTTACACCCTCCGGATCAATGGGCACGAGCATCGCATCGACTATGAGCCGGCCGAGTCGGAGACCAGCATGTTTGGCGGCAACTCCAACTGGCGTGGCCCCGTCTGGTTCCCGCTGAACTTCCTGCTTATCGAGGCACTGCAACGGTTCCATTACTATTACGGTAACGAACTGAAGGTGGAATGCCCCACCGGCTCCGGGCAGATGAAAACGCTATGGGAGGTGGCTACAGAAATCTCGCAACGCCTCACGCGTTTGTTCCTACGCGGGCCCGACGGGCGGCGCCCGGCGTACGGAAACAACACCAAGTTCCAAACGGATCCGCACTGGCGCGACTATCTGTTGTTCTACGAGTTCTTTCACGGCGATACCGGCGCCGGCCTGGGTGCCAGCCATCAGACCGGCTGGACAGGCTTGGTGGCCAAACTAATCGAGCAGAGCGGCTGTGGCTGAGTCCAGAGGGTGGGGTTAAGAAGCAGCCCTGCGTAGCGGCACGCTGCCAGTTTTCTATCGCTCCGGCCGGACGTCCGGCGGTGGTCATCAGGCATCGCCAAGGTGGGAAGTCGTTCTCTCGCCGGGGCAGCAAACGGCGCCCCAAGCTCCGCGGCTGCCCCATGGTTTGCACGCCGGGGTGGTCTAAGTATGGTACGAGCCGGAAGCGTGATGCTTCAGGAGGCCGGCAATGGGGATCTTCCTCGACGGGCTTCATTCCTACGAAGTGGTACTGCTGCTGCTGGGAGGTCTGCTCTTCATTGTTCTCACCATCTCGCTCGCTGCCTTTATGATGCGCGGAAGGCCATTCGGCACCTTCCTGCCTTTCTTTGGCCTCTCGATCGTGATGATGGGCTTTCCCGCCATTAAGTCCGTGCAGTACAAAGACGGCGTCCTCAGTATCGATAAGACGACGGCGGAACTACAGAAGGATCCGACTAACGCCACGCTGCGCGACACCCTCGAGAAGCGTCTGGCGCAGCTGGCGGATCGTCCGCCCTCCAGCGCCCAGGCCCTGACGGCGATCGCCAGGCGCAGTTTGCTCTAGGGAACCACACGGCTGCAGAAGCCAGCCTGCAAAAGGCCTTGCAGGCTGACCCGACGCTGCCGGCGGCGCAGGAGCTGAAGAAACGCCTCGACCTCGACCACACGGTGACAGCTCTGACGTCGCAGGTGGAGCAGCAGCCCAGCGATGACGCCGCCCGGCAGAAGCTGCAGAGCACCGCCGCCGAGTTCGTCAGCCTGAACCTGGCCAGCCCCCTCGCCCTCGCCCACCTCGCCGCTGCCCAAGCCTCCTTGGGCAACCTGACACAGGGATTGAAGACGGCGAACGAAGCACTGGCCATTCAGCCGAACCTCGCGGCGGCGAAGGCTGTGAGGAGCCGCATCGAAGCGGCTCCAATTTCACACTGACGTGCGTCCAAGGCTCACAGACCGCGATCACGGCGTTGTGCCGGTGTGCCCGCGGCGTGCGCAGAGCGTCAGCTGCCAGGCGACCGAGCGTTCTAAAATGATGCATCCCCGTATCTGCAATCCGCTTCGCAGCAGTGCTTGTGTGATCCTTCTTGCCTGCCTCTAGTCACGCACCCGCTGGCCGCGGCCCGAGTACCTATCATCCTCTCCACCGACGTCGGCAACGAGATCGACGACCAGTGGGCCATTGTCTACCTGATGACCAGCCCCGAATTCGACGTGCTGGGACTTATCTCTGCCCATGCCCCAACCTTGCCCCCTCCCGCCGCTCATACAACTTATTTGATTCTCCGCGATGTCATCGAGAACCGCCTGAAGATGGCAGAACATCCACCCATTCTCGAGGGTTCCAGCCTGCCTCTCAGGGACTCGCGAACGCCACGGCCCAACCCAGGCGCCGATTTCATCGTTCAAACTTCAAAGCGCTTTTGTCCCGACAACCGGCTGACCGTCTTCACCATCGGCGCGGCCACCGATGTTGCCTCCGCGATCCTGGAAGATGCGACGGTGGCGGACCGAATCCGGATTGTGGCTATGGGCTTCCGAAGCTGGCCGGAAGGCGGCGAAGAATTCAATGTGGCTAATGACGTCGCCGCTTGGCAGGCAATCCTGAATTCGCGCGTGCCGGTGGTGGTTGGCTGCGGCGACGTCTGCCGCGCACACCTTTCGCTGACCCCAGATCAGGCCAAAGCTCTGGTTAGCGAGCGCGGATCCGTCGGCCGCTGGCTGTGGGAGGAATACCAGGCGTGGTACTACCGCTTCGTCAAGCCGCTGCGAGGCAACGATCTCTCCAGGCCCTGGGTCATCTGGGACACCATCGTGCTCGCGTACGCCCAAGGCATGACCACCCAGCGGACCTACACCCGGCCCGCTCTCAAGGGTGACCTCACCTTCGAGGCTGGCAAGGCCAACGGAACGATCACCTGGATCACCTCTGTAGATTCGGCACGAATGTGGAGCGATTTTGCTCAGAAACTGGACACATACCAGCGAACCCATGCCGTGGGCGGAGAAGCGCCGCCGCCCTTTGTCCCGTAGCCGCTTGCCGGCGCCAGCTCTCCTCGGCGCGTGGGAAGGGATGGCACGTCGACGCCGCGCCGCTGCTATTGGCAGATAGCTTCGCGTCCTAGGAAGACTCCTGTAAGGCTGGCTCCCCGCTCACCCCCGGGTGCGAAGGTAGGCCAGCGTGCGTCACCGCGTCGAGGGCGGCCAGCAATTCGGCTGTACGGATAGGCTTGGAGACGTAGTCGTCCGCGCCGGCCGCGATACAGCGCTCGCGGTCGCCTTTCATGGCGTGCGCCGTTAGTGCGATGACCGGAAGGCGTCTGCCGGTACTTTGCTCGCGTTGGCGGATGGCGCGAAGGGCTTGGAGGCCGTCCATCTCCGGCATCTGGATATCCATGAGGGCGACGTCGAAGCCCGGTGAGGGCTCATTCTCCAGCCTGGCCAGTGCCTCGCGGCCGTTGTTGGCCACCACCACGCGGTGGCCGTACTTTTGCAAGAGGCGAACCGCCAAGGCCTGATTGATAGGGTTGTCCTCGGCAAGCAGGATGTACAAACCCCGCGGCGGTCCGCGTCGCGCCAGGGGGGGCTCCGGACGGCTAGGGACTTGGCCAGCCGCCGTGCTAGGCCGGCCGCAGCGAAGCGTGAAGGTGAAGGTGCTGCCCTGGCCCACCGCGCTTTCCACGCTCAGCGTGCCGCCCATCAGTTCGATGAGGCGGCGGGTGATCGTCAGGCCGAGCCCGGTCCCACCATATTGGCGTGTGGTCGACCCGTCCCCTTGCGTGAACGCCTCAAAGATAGCTTCTCGTTTCTCGGCCGGGATGCCAATACCGGTGTCCGTTACCGAGAAGCGCAGCGTTGCTTCCTCGTCCCCCAGCGACTCGGCCTCCACCCTTAAGGTCACACGGCCATGTTCCGTAAACTTGATGGCGTTGCCGATCAGGTTGATGAGTACTTGGCCCAGGCGCAGGGGGTCACCGGTCACCACCGCCGGAACACTTTCCGCAACGCTGCAGCTCAGCCAAAGGCCCTTTTGCCGGGCACGAAAGGCCAGCATTTTCAGCACTTCATCCAGCTTGTCGCGCAGGTTGAATTCGAGGCGTTCCAGCTCGAGGCGGCCGGCCTCGATTTTGGAGAAGTCGAGGATATCATTGATCAAGGAGAGCAGAGATTCGCCAGAAGCGCGCACCATCTCGAGGTACTGGCGCTGCTCGGGCCGGAGTTCGGTTTCCAGAGCGAGCTCGGTCATACCGATGATGCCATTCATGGGCGTGCGGATTTCGTGGCTCACGTTGGCCAGGAACTCGGTCTTGGCGCGGTTAGCGGCTTCGGCCGCTTCCTTGGCGCGGTGCAACTCCTCCTCCGCACGCTTGCGCTCCGTGATGTCGATGGCCGTGCCCTCGATGACCACCGGATGATCGTTGTCGCAGGGCAGCAAGGTCGCATTCTCGAGCACCCAAACCGCCGTGCCGTCTCGCCGGCGTAAGCGGACTTCGCAGTTAGTCAGGGCACCTTCGCGGCGAAGATGTTCTAGACCCAGCTCACGCTCCGAGCGGCTGAAGTACAAATCCCAGGCCGTCAACTGCCGTACCTCCTCAGGCGAGTCATAGCCGAAGATGCGCGCGAAGGATTCGTTGCAGTCGAGGATCACTCCCTCCGGAGTCGTGCGATAAACTCCCGCCAGGTTGCGTTCGAAGAGGGTTCGATACCGCTGCTCCGAAGCCCGCAGTGCTTGTTCGCTGCGCTTGCGATCCGTGATATCGCGCCCGATGCCCAGAACGCCCACCAGCTTGCCGCCCTGGGCAACGAGCCTGGTGCTGAGATCGAGTATCACCCGGCGTCCATCCGGGCGAAGGATTTCTATCTCGAACGTAGCCGGCGCCTTTCGTGAGGCGACTCCGGCCAGCCAGCCGCGCACAGCCTCACGATGCTCTGGTGCGGCCAGGTCCAAGATGTTCATGCGCAAGAGGTGAGCACTGGGAATACCGAGGGTCTGTTCGCCCGCGCGGTTGATCGAGGTCAGGCGGCCCTCGAGGTCATGGGTGTAGACGGTGTCAGTAGTATTATCCAGCAACTCGCGGTAGCGTTCGCGCAAGAGCGCCTCGCGCTCGAGTCCGCGGCGAAGCAATTCCGCCTGCTCGCGTTGGCGCCGTGCCACCAGAAAGAGGCAAAACAAACCACCTGCAGCGAGTCCAACCAGAGCCGCCACCCCTAGGGCAAGCGATGCGGCGAAGCAAGGAACCGGTAGGATGGCGCAGCACACCAACGTTCCGAACGCGCTCGTCACCGGGCTGCCAGATACCACGAGTCTTGGCCTCTCTTCTGCTGCCGCCCTGCAGTGCGCCCTCGAAATAGGGCACAGACGCCAGCCGAATTCGAAACTTCCAATGGGGTTTTTCGGCAGTCTGACGATGAAACTTGACGGAAGGCTGGACGCGCACAAGTGCGGCCATCCCCTCTTCGTTTGGTGCGGCCAGCCATCCTAATATTGCCTTGATAGTGCCTTGGCGGTATTTAGCCGAGGCAGGAGAGGGCCGGAAGTCAGTGCGCGGGCTCGGTGACTGCCACCAGGTCCAGGCGCGGACCCTGCTGCATGCGATGGAAGTGATTCAGCGGCAAGCGGTGCGAGCTGACGGGGTAGGCCTTGCGGATCGCTTCAGTAACGTACGCCTTGGCCAAAACCACAGCATCACGCAGCTGCCGGCCGAGCGCAACGTTGGCGGCAATGGCAGAAGAAAAGGTACAGCCCGTCCCGTGGGTGTTGTCGGGGCGCAGTCGGTCTCCGGTGAAGACCTCCGACCCGCTGCCGTCCAGGTAGAAATCAATCGCCTTTTCCAGGTGGCCACCGGTAATCACCACGGCGCGAGCTCCCATCTCAATCAGTCGGCGCGCTGCCCCTTTCATTTCCTCCAAGTTGCTGACGGGCAGGCCGCTAAGTGCCGAAGCTTCCGCCAGATTCGGCGTCACCAGGGATACCTGGGCCAGCAGACGCGAGCGCACAAAGGCAAAACCCTCGCGGTCCGTCAACTCTGTGCCGGCACTAGAGTTTTGGATGGGATCGAGGATCGCCGGAATGCCCGGGTTGGCCTCGAGGAACGACGAAATCACCTCGGCGTTGGCGCGGTTACCAACCATGCCGATCTTGATCGCCTTCACGTTGCCATCGGCCAGCAAGGCGTTGACACTTTCCCGAAAGATGGACGTTTCCACTGGATAGACAGCCCGAACCCCCTGGCTATTCTGGACGGTGAGGGCCGTGATCGCCGCAACGCCGTAGCAGTTGTGGGCGGCAAAGGTCTTCAGATCGGCGACGATGCCCGCTCCGCCGGAAGGGTCAAACCCCGCCATGGTCAGCACCACCGGCACAGAAGGGTTAGCCGAATGATTCATCTCGCGGGTCGCGACTCCGATCAATTGTCTTTGTTCTGAGCCGATTATAGAGTTACCCGCTGCCTTGTCAACAGAATTTGCCGACCCGTAAGGAGGGGCAAGCCCTGATCCCACACCTAACGAGCCGAAATGCGGTTGCACCGCTCGAGCAAGCTGGGCTTGGTGGTTTACGGAGCTGGCCGTGCAGCCAGAGGACGCAGTAGCCCCCTTGCCGCGTCCGGACGCGCTCCCCCCGGGAGACTCGGCCACCTACTCGGGCTGGAGCGTGGCCTGCCGGTGAAAGTGACCCACCCCCTCTCC
>CADDZE010000018.1 GCA_902812465.1 Acidobacteriota bacterium
CCCCTACCTCACTCGCCTCTGCCTCCCGTCACTTCTGACACCGGACTGGGAACACCGGCCTGGGAGACAGCTTGCTGGGTCCCGAAACCCGGATTCACGCGTTCAACGATGGCCGTGACTGGCTGCTCGAGCACTTTGAAGAACGGCTTCGGATAGAGCCCGATCCAGAAGGCCCACAGGATGAGCGGAATCAGGGTCATGGCTTCACGGAGATTAAGGTCCTTCAGCACTTGGTTTTTAGGATTGTCGCAGGGGCCGAACATGGTGCGCTGGTAGAGCCAGAGCAAGTATGCCGCGCCCAGCACGATACCCACCACGGCCCAGGCCGCCCAGCGCCAGTTCACCTCGAAGGCTCCCTGCAGAATGGTGAATTCCCCGATAAAGCCGTTCAACAGCGGCAGGCCGATGCTCGAGAGCATCACGATCATGAAGAGCGTCGCATAGACGGGCATGACGTTGGACAGTCCGCCCAGCTCGGCAATCTCGCGCGTATGCCGTCGCTCGTAAATCAAGCCCACAATCAGGAAGAGCGCCCCGGTTGAGATCCCGTGGTTGATCTGCTGGATCACACTGCCCGAGAGGCCGTGCGGATTGAGGGCGAAGATGCCGAGCGTGCAGAAGCCCAGGTGGCTGACCGAGGAATAAGCGATCAGCTTCTTCATGTCGCGCTGCATCAGGGAGACGAGCGCTCCATAAATGATGGCGATGATGGAGAGCGTCACCATGATTTTGACGACTTTCGGGTTTGAGCTAGCCTGGGGCAGCAGTGGCAGGGAGAAGCGGATAAAACCGTAGGTGCCCATCTTCAGCAGCACGCCTGCCAGGATCACCGAGCCGGCCGTGGGTGCTTCTACGTGAGCGTCTGGCAGCCAAGTGTGGAAAGGAAACATCGGTACCTTGATGGCGAAGCCGATCATGAAGGCCCAGAAGACCCAAAATTGCAACTCCAGGGGCCAGGAGTTGGCGTGCTGCATCAAGTCCAGCAGGTTGAAGGTGTAAACCCCCGTATCGCGGTGATAGCGGAAGTAGAGCGTCAGAATGCCTAAGAGCATCAGTACAGAACCGGCCAGCGTGTAGAGAAAGAACTTGATAGCGGCGTAGAGCTTCCGTGGCCCGCCCCACACGCCGATGATGAAGTACATAGGCACCAGCATCACTTCCCAGAAGACGTAGAAGAGGAAGAAGTCAAGCGACATGAAGACGCCCAGCATTCCTACCTGCAGCAGCAGGAACATGGCGTAGTATTCCTTCACCCGCTCCTGAATCGCCGTCCAGGAAGAGAGCACAGAAAGGAAGCCGAGCACCAGGGTGAGCATGATCAGCAGGAAGCTGATGCCGTCGATCCCGAGGTGATACTGGGCGCCGATGCTGGGAATCCAGGTGTGCTTCTCGACAAATTTGAACAGGCCTTCTTGCGCCGGCTCCTTGCCAAACCAGAAGACCAGGAGGAGTGCCAGCAGGAAATCGGCCAAGAAGACGATGTTGGCCCACCAGCGCAGCGCGTTCTTATTCTCGCCGGGAATGAACAGCAAGGGGATGAGGCCCGCAAGCGGAAAAAAGAGAACGATGCTTAGAACGTGGGTGTGAAAGAAGTTCATCTTCACCTCAGACGACAACCAAAGCGAACCAATTCTGAATTCAACATTCGCCTTGAAGCTCGAAGATTGCCCTTGCCAATCCCCTTTCGATTACGGCCTGAAATGCACCAGGTAATATCCGAGAAAAATCGCCACTCCCAAGGCGATAAAGAAGGCATAGGTTTGCACCACCCCTGTCTGGATGACGCGCACCGGGTAGCTGAGGACTTTGATCCCGAATCCGAGAACGTTCACCAGGCCATCGATCACCCATTTGTCCCAAAAGCGCGACAGGTCCCCGGAGGTGCGGGTGAGCCAGCCGGCAGCGTTCACACCGCCGTCCACCACCGCCAGGTCGAAGGCCGCCAGCAGGTTACCAAGATTCTTGGCGCGGTTGACGAACAGTGCGTCATACAGCTCGTCGACGTAATATTTGTTGAGCAGAATCTGATGGAGGATACCGGGCGGCTCCGCGAGGCGCTCGCGCAAGCCAGGCCGCTTAACGTAGATCAGCCAGGCGTAGCCCAGCCCCGCCAGAGCCACCGCGACGGAGAGCACCATCAGACCCAGCTCGTCATTTCGCCCGTACAGCTGCACGCCGGCAGCACGAAACGGACTTTCGAACACTGGCTCCAGGAAGTGCCCAAACCGTTCGGTGGGCCAGTTGATATAGCCGCCCACTACCGACAGAACTGCCAGCACCACGAGCGGGCCCAGCATGGTCCAGGGCGACTCGTGGAGGTGATGTGCCACCTCAGCATCCACGCGTGACTCGCCGGCGAAGGTCATGAACAGGAGGCGGAACATATAAAAGGCGGTCAGGCCAGCCGTGGCCCAGCCGATGAACCACAGCAGGCGGTGCCCGTAGGGGCTGGAGAAGGCCTGCCACAGAATTTCGTCCTTGCTGAAGAAGCCGGCAAAGCCAGGAATGCCGCTGATGGCCAGCGTGCCCACGACAAAGGTGGCGAAGGTAATGGGAATCTTCCGCCTCAGCCCCCCCATCTTGCGCATATCCTGCTCGCCGCCCAGCGCGTGGATCACGCTGCCCGCGCCCAGGAAGAGCAGAGCCTTGAAAAAGGCATGCGTCATGACGTGGAAGATCCCCGCGGCAAAAGCCCCGACGCCGCACGCCAGGAACATGTAGCCGAGTTGGCTGACGGTCGAATAGGCCAAAACGCGCTTGATGTCATTCTGGACAAGGCCGATGGAGGCCGCCCAGAGCGCGGTGGCCGCACCGATGGCCGCTACCAGCAGCATCGCCTTGGGCGCTAGCACGAAGAGCGCGTTCGAGCGCGCCACCATGTAAACACCGGCCGTCACCATGGTGGCAGCATGGATCAGGGCGCTGACCGGCGTAGGCCCCTCCATGGCGTCCGGTAGCCAAACGTAGAGGGGAATCTGGGCGGACTTGCCGGTGGCGCCCACGAACAGCAGGACACAGATGGCCGTAAGGGTGCCGTTGCCGAGGGCGAACTGCCCGCTGCGCGCCGCCTCAGTGATCTGCTGGAAGTTGAGCGTCCCGAAGGTCACGGTGATCAACATGACGCCCAGCAGGAAGCCCGCATCGCCGATGCGGTTAACGATGAAGGCTTTCTTGCCTGCGTCGGCCGCGGACTTGCGCTGGAAATAGAAGCCAATCAGGAAATACGAGCAGAGCCCCACACCCTCCCAGCCGGCAAACATCATCAGGTAGTTGTCCGCCAGCACCAAAATGAGCATGGAGAAGAGAAACAGGTTCATGTAGCCGAAGAAGCGGTAGTAACCCCCTTCGTGCCCCATGTAGCCAATCGAGTAGACGTGAATGACGAATCCCACGCCGGTCACAATCAGCAGCATTACGGCGGAAAGCGGGTCGAGCTGGAAACCCACAGGGACGTTCAACTGCGCCAGCGATCCGTTCGCCAAGCGAAAGGGCCCGGCCGGCAGCCAGGTGTACAGGTTGGTGAGGTACGTAGGCGCCGCCAGCTTCAGCAGCTCCGCAAAGCAACCCAGGGCCCAGAGAAAGGCCAGTCCTGGCAACCCCACCGATACGATGCTGACCGCGCGGTTGGAGAGCCGGCGCCCTGCCAAGAGCTGGGTTAGCGCGCCCAGCGCGGGCAGGAGGGGGATGAGCCAGATGTGGCGGAGGAAAGCCATGCTTGATTCTGAACACGCAGCGTTGAATGGTGGGCCGAGGGCACCCCCGCTAGTTGGCGGTTCCTGGCCGCTTCCTCACCATTCAACTCTCACCACTTAAGAAGGTCGATCTCGTCCGCGTTGACCGTCTCCTTGTTGCGAAACAGGGCGATGATCAGGCCAAGGCCGATGGCAGCTTCGGCGGCGGCGTCGGTGATGACGAAGATGGCGAATACCTGACCGTCCACCGAATGAAACATACGCGAGAAGGCCACCAGGTTAATGTTGACGGCGTTGAGGATGAGCTCGATGGACATCAGGATGACGATCACGTTGCGGCGCGTCAGCACGCCTACCACACCTACCGTGAACAATCCGGTGCCCAGCGCGAGGTACCAGTGCGGCGGGATCGTCATAGGTGTCTCTAATCCAGCTCCTTCTTCGCCATAATGACGGCTCCTACCATGGCGACCAGCAGCAGCACGCTCGCAATCTCGACGGGCAGCATGTAGTCCTGGTAGAGGGACAGCGCCACCGCCTGCGTGTTGCCCAGGGCGGCCGTGGCCGGGCGCGCGGCGGCCAAGGGAAAGGCCGCGCGGCCCCGCAGCAGCGCGTAGGCGAGCTCGCCCGCCAGGATAATCGCCGTCAGCAGAGCCACCTGCCATTTCCGCCGGAATTGAGCCCGCTTCACCGCCACGTCCAAGTTCACCAGCATCACCACAAACAGAAACAGGACCATGATGCCGCCCACGTAGAGAATCACCTGCACGGCAAACAGAAACTCGGCTTGCAGCATAAGGTAAATGCCGCCTACGGAAAAGAGCGTGACGATTAGCCAGATCACGCTGTGCACGGGGTTGCGCCGTGTGATGACCAGCACCGCCGAGAGGAGCGAGGTAGCGGCGAGGATAAAGAATCCCGCGTATGGGAGCATGGCAGTTTCAGCACTCACAACCGGGAGTCAGAAGATGGAAGCCGCGCCGCTCCCAGGGTTCCCTCACGCGGCCCCTTCTCAGTTCTGGCTTCAACCCTTCCATGCCTATCTCGTGTAGCGTACGGGCTGCGGGCCTTCTTCGAGCATTTGCCGGTCCCAGATCATGCCCTGGCGGTTGTAGTGCGCCAGCTCGAAGTCCTGGGTGAGCTCGAGGGCGTCGACCGGACAGGCGTCCTCGCACAACCCGCAGAACATGCAACGCGACAGGTCGTAGGTAAAGGTGGTTAGCTTCTTTTTCCGATCCTCGGTACGCTCCCAGCCCACCACAATCAAATTCTCCGGGCAGGCCAGGGAGCACAGGTTGCACGCAATGCAGAGCGTCTCCCCGGTTTCGGGATTGTTGTTGAGACGCGGAGCGCCGCGGTACCGCTCCGCCACCGGCGGGCGCTCCAGCGGGTATTGTTCCGTATAGGTGGCGCTGGGCCGCTGATAGGAAAAGGTCAGTTTCAGGCCCTTGATCAGGTCAATCAAAAAAATGTGGCGTAAGAACTCCTTGAATCCCATTGTGCACCCTTTCTTCCTTCGGGGCTCCCCAAGGCCGGCCTCCCCACGACGGACCCCTCCCTGCTAACCGCGGGGTGTCACCCAGTAAAGCACCGCCGCCGTCCCGATGAGGTTCGCTAGCGCTATAGGTATCATCCACCGCCAGCCGACATTCATCAACTGGTCGTAGCGGTAGCGGGGGAAGGTGGCGCGATACCAGATGAAAGCGTACAGAAAAACGAGTACCTTGGCGGTGAACCAGAAGACGCCCTGAATGGCGTGCAGCACGGGCGGCATGGCCACCAGTCCAGCCAGTAGCAGGCAGACCACCGCCAGACCGCCAAAGAAGATCCGCTCACCCCGCACGCGGCTGGGCATTCCAAGCCACAGAACGAAGACGGCGGCCCCGATCAAGGCCGCAACCGGCGCATAATCCAAAAAGTCGAGCGCGCGAACGCTGGCAAAGGGGCGCAACCAACCGCCGAAGAACAGCGTGACGGCAATGCAGGAGACCAGCACCATATTGGTGTATTCGGCCAGGAAGTAGAGCGCGAAGCGGAAACCGCTGTACTCGGTGTGAAAACCCGCGGTCAGCTCGGATTCGGCCTCCGGCAGGTCGAAGGGTGCACGATTGGTCTCCGCCACCGACGCAATCAGATAGATCACGAAGGCCACTGGCTGCAGAAAGACAAACCAGACTCCCATCTGCTGCTGGCGCTGAACAATCTCCACCATGCTCAAGGAATTCGCCAGCAACAGCACCCCGACGATCGCAATGCCCGCGGCCACCTCGTAGCTGACCAGCTGGGCCGATGAGCGCAGCGCGCCGAGCAGGGGATAGTGGCTGTTGGACGCCCAGCCCCCCAGGATGATGCCGTAAATGCCCAGGGAAGAAATGGCCAGGATCAGCAAGAGGCCGATGTTCACGTCGGTAATCAGGAAGTTGCCGGCGTAGGGAATGACGGCAAACACGGTGAAGGCAGCCACGACGCTGATGACTGGAGCCAGCAGAAACACCCATTGGTCCGCCCCCGCGGGGACGATGTCTTCCTTCAGCAACAGCTTCAACCCGTCGGCCACGGGCTGCAGCAGACCCCACGGTCCGACGCGCATGGGCCCCAGCCGAGCCTGCATGAAGGCGAGCACCTTGCGTTCCAGGTAGACCAGGTAAGCGACCAGACCCGAGAGGATGAGGAACACGATCAAAATCTTGATCGTGGCCAAAAGCAGCGGATGAGCCCGCAGAAGCTGGAGCGGTTGCAGCATCGGACGAGAACAGTAACGATCAAACGACCGGGCGAGGGCCAGCGCGGTCATCTTCCTCCCTCACCCTTTTCACCACCTTACCGGTCCACCTCGCCTAGAACAATGTCGATCGTCCCAATGATGGCCACCACGTCGGCCACCAGGTGGCCGCGCACCATCTTGTCGAAGGCCTGTAAGTTGACAAACGACGGTGGCCTCACCCGCACGCGGTAGGGGTGAGTGCTTCCATCGCTGACCACGAAGTATCCTAGCTCCCCCTTGGGCGCTTCGATCGAGTGGTAGACTTCGGCCGGCGGTGGCTTCAGCACCTTCCCGACCTTGCCGAAGATAGGGCCAGGCGCTAGGCGGTCCAAGCACTGGCGAACAATTCGGATGGATTGGCGCATTTCCTGGATGCGCACCAGGTAGCGGTCGTAGGTGTCGCCGTTCTCCCCCGTGGGGACTTCGAACTCTACCTGGTCGTAGGCTTCGTAAGGCTGGGCTTTGCGCACGTCCCACTTCACGCCCGAGCCGCGCAGGACAGGTCCGCTGACCCCCAGGGCGATCGCATCCTCGGCGCTCAGCACGCCAACGCCCTTGGTCCGGTTCAGCCAGATGCGGTTGGTGGTCAGCAGGGTTTCGTACTCGTCCACTTTGGGCAGGAAGTAATCACAGAACTGGCGCACGTCTTGCTCGAAGCCGTCGTACAGGTCGTACTGCAGGCCGCCGATGCGGAAGGCGTGGGTGGTGAGCCGGGCCCCGCAATACTTCTCAAAGATCTTCAGCACCTCTTCGCGCTCGCGGAAGGTGTAGAAAACAGGGGTCATAGCGCCCAGGTCGAGCGCGTGAGTGCCCAGCCAGAGCAGATGGCTGGCAATGCGCTGCAGTTCCGCCAGGATCATCCGCGTGTACTGGGCGCGCGGCGGCAGCTCGACGCCTAACAGCTTCTCGACCGCCTCGCAGTAGCCCATGCCGTTGGTGACCGCCGCCACGTAGTCCATGCGGTCGACGTAGGGCGCAAACTGCCCAAACGTCCGGTTCTCGGCAATCTTCTCGACGCCCCGGTGGAGGTAGCCGATGATGCACTCGGACCCGACCACCTTTTCCCCGTCCAGCTTCAGCTTCACGCGCAAGACGCCGTGCGTGGCCGGGTGCTGCGGTCCCATGTTGATGACGAGCTCGTTGGCGTCCAGGAAGGTGGTTTCTGCCATCTGTAATTGAGAGTCCTGAATTCGAAACCCGGAGTCTACTGCCCACTGGGGATTCCGAGGTTCTTCTGGACCCAGGAATCGTCCTGCCGCAGGATGTCGTAGTCCTTGCGGAGCGGATGCCCCGTCCACTCCTCGGGAAGCAGGATGCGCCGCAGGTCGGGGTGCCCGTCGTAAAGGACCCCGAACATATCATAGACTTCCCGTTCGAGCCAGTTGGCCGCGGGCCAGACGCTGGTCACACTGGGCACGGCCTCGCCTTCGGCGGCCAGCACCTTCAACCTCAGCCGCTGGTTCAGCTTGAAGGAATACAGCTGGTAGTTGATCTCGAAGCGCTTCTCCCGCTTGGGATAATCGACCGCGGTTTCGTCCGTCAAAAAGACGTAGGCGCCGCCTTCCTCACTTTTCAAAAACTGGCAGACCTCGATCAGGGCCTCCTTCTTCACCGTGAAGAAAGGCTGGTTACGGAAGATGAACGGATCGCTGATGGCTCCCGGAAAGCGGCGCCGCAGCTCATCCAGCAGAGGGCTCGACCACGGCTCCGGCTTGGTGGCGGGTTTGGCAGCTGCAAGAGGTTTTCCTCCGGGAAGGGTGGCCGACTTGCCAGCCGGCGGGGAAGTTCCTGCGGCGCCCGCGCCCGGCGAGGCCGCTGGCGGAGGCGTTGCCGGTTTCCCTGGGACCGACCCTCCAGAATCTGCAGGTGGTGCAGATCCAGAAGGTCCCGAGGTTTGTGAAGGAGGGGGAGCCGGTTCCCCGCTTCCCCCCTTGGGTTCGTCAAACATTGACGTTGAGGCGACTTCGGCGGAGGCGCACGGATAATCTCAGCTTAAGGTGCCATCGTTAACACACGCCCTGGCCATTGTCAACCGCGGCGGCTCCCCCCGGCCGGTTGGTGCCTCTCCGGGGCAGCGAGCCCACAGCGGAATCTTCACTTCAGCCCGGGCCTCTACTCCCCCTAGCTCCTTGTGGTATAGTATGCGGTCAAAACGCGGCCGTGCGGCTCCGGCCGGGTGGCAAGTTCCGTGCCAGCCCACCGGCCAAAGACTTAGAGAGGAGATTGCGATGCCCGAAGTGCAGCAACAGTCAAGTCCAGCCGCGACGACTCCGCCACCGGCTTTCCGGATCGATGTGCACCTTCACGAGCTGCTGGTGAAGAGCAATCCACGCCCCCAAAAATATTATCCGGTGCCTCCGCCTGCTGAGGGCGGCCTAACGCTGCCCGAACCCGTCTTCCCGCAGCACCCGGAGCTGCTGTGCGATGACGCCACGGCCACTGCCGAACACGAGGCACACATGGCCACGCTGGCCAAGAAGGGCCGCCGACGCTGGACCGCTCCTCAGATTTACCGTTGCATGCGCGGGTGGCTGTTTCCCTACATCAAATCGCGCGTGCTCCCTGGAGACTTTCACCCGATCATCGCCTACCTCTTTACCGAGTGGAAGTGCAACCTTGACTGCCATTACTGCTGGGCATTCGACAACAGCGTGAAGGGTATGACCGAAGACACGGCCCGGCGGTCGATCGACTGGCTGCACTCCACCACTTGCCGCGTTTTGGCTCTCATGGGCGGCGAGCCACTGTTGCGCCCGCAATTCGTTCACAAGGTTATCTATTACGCCGCCAAGAAGGGTTTCTGGGTGTACCTGCCCACCAACGCCCGCCTGCTGCGGCCCGAAGTAATCGACCGAATCGCCGATGCGGGCGTGGCCACGGTGAATTTTGCCGTCGATGTGGTCGAGGAAAAGCCCGGCTTAGCCAAGGCGTTCAAGCCCGTTGCCAAGTACTTTGACTACCTGGTGAAACGTCAGTACCGGTACGGTTACTCGGTTTTCTTCAACATGAATATCTGTCGCAACAACCTCGAAGATATTAAGCAGCTCACCGAAATCGCGCACGACCACGGCATCGCCACTGATTACCACATCAACGAGTCGCCGATGCTCGAGCAGCCTCACTTCCAGCATTACCAGGATAACCCGACGTTCATCACCAAAGAGGACTGGCCGCGGGTAGACGAGCTCATCGACTGGTTGAAGGAGAAGAACCGCTCCGGCTACAAGATGGTGAACTCCGTCCAGCGCCTTGAGGACATGAAAGGCCACATGCGCGGCGTGCTGCAGGATTGGAACTGCCGCGCCGGCCACAACAACATCATCATTCGCGTCGACGGCTCACTCGCTCCCTGCTTCCCCATGTACTCGGCCACCTACGACTGGGGTACCGTCGGACACCACAAGTTCGAAACTAAGCAGCTTCAAGAGATGAAGAAAACCTGCCAGCCCCACTGCTTCTCAACCCTGAACCACAACCTCGCCTACTGCTACGACGACGCCCGAGTGATCAAGTGGGTCCTCAAGCAGGCGGCTCGTGGATTCCAAGGGGTCACGGGGAGTTTCCAGTAGCGAACCCTTTTTCCACGCCCGCCGCCTCCGCCGGAGGCGGCGGGCGCGTTAGGGGCTCGCCCCATCCCATCTTCCCCGCGGCGAGCTCATGTTTCCCCAGCTCTCTGACCATCGCGCTTTTTTGCACCGTCACCTAGCCGTTGACGGTCAGGCTGCCTTCAGGCGCGCACACGTTTCCGCCGCGGGGGAAGAGCTCGCATCGCCCCTAATAAGGCCGCCAGCATCCTGAACCTTGCCCGGGGGCCCGAATAGAGAAACGGTGCTAGATTCGGAACATATGCGGCTGCGTGCGGCCCTCGAGGAAGGGCTGAAAGCACTCCGTGAATTGCACATTCCTTCGGCCCAACTGGCCGCGGAGCTTCTGCTCATGCATATTCTCGGATGCGACCGCAGCTTTCTCTACTCCCACCCCGAGTTCGAGCTTCCGCCTGAGGCCCTGCAGCGCTACCGTGACCTGATCCAAGAGCGCGCCAGCGGCAAGCCCACGCAGTACATTACGGGGCATCAGGAATTTTGGGGCCTGGACCTGGAGGTGACGCCTGACGTCCTCATTCCGCGTCCCGAGACCGAGCACGTGGTGGAGGCGGTCACCGAACTGGCCTCTAAGCGGGGCTTCGGGCGGGAGGCGGCACTTCGGCTCGCTGATGTCGGCACTGGCTCCGGCGCCATTGCTCTGGCCCTCGCGCTCGAGTTCCCGCGCGCGTTCATTCTGGCGACAGATATTTCCCGGGCCGCGCTGCGCGTCGCCGCGCGAAATGCCTGGCGTCTGGGCTTCGCCGGACGAGTGCGCTTCGTACACACCGACCTCCTTGCCGGCTTGCGAGCCTCCACCCCGAACCTGCTCTTCGACTTCGTCGCCTGCAATCCTCCTTACGTAGGCCGCGACGAGCTCGACCTGTTGCAACGGGAGGTGCGCGAGTTCGAGCCTCGCCTGGCTTGGGGAGGGCTGGAGCGAGGCGAAGAAGTCTACTCGCGCCTGTTCCCTCAGGCGTTCAGCCTGCTGAAACCCGGCGGCTACGTTGTGGTCGAGGTGGGCTACCAGATGGCCGATCGCGTTTGCGGGCTGCTAGGCAAGGCATGGAGTGAGACCGAAGTTCGCCCGGACTTGGCCGGCATTCCCCGCGTGGTGATTTCGAAAAAGGCCTAGCCAGCAAACCCGGATTGATGGGCGCTGGTTCGCCGCCCCAGCCCGATTAACTCGCCGCCTTGTTCTTAAGGACCCTCGCTGCACCTAAGCCGATTCCGGTCTCTGGAAACACTGCTCTGGACGGTTACGGACGCGGGTTCGAAACCTCGAATTCGTCGCTTCCACCTGAACCGTACGTCAGGCCAGTTCGAGGGGGCCATCCACGCCTTTCCTTGAAAACGAAACGGTGTTAGAAACCGCCACCGAGGAAGGAAGGCTCCGGCAGAAGGCCGCAGTATTGCTATCCGGCCGGGGGCGGTCAACTATCCCATCGTGTCAGAAGTGTTTGCCTTCGTTACGTTGTAAACATTTCTAACCGCCAGCGATCAGCCGGCGGTTGGACGGGGCGTTTGCCTTAAGCCATGCGCACGCTGCAAACTAAGAGTATTTTTGACGAGACAAACCGGATATGTTGTTGAAAAATAAGCGTCGGGCATTCCCGAACTTGCTCGTCCGCCACGCCAAACACGTTCAGCAGACTAATCCGTCGAGCCAGGCGTATCCAGATAACGCATAACGCCTGCGAGCCCCCTGTTGCCTAATGCGCGGCGTCCCAAGCCAGGCATTCCGGTTGAATGGGTGCTGTGAGGGATGGACTCGAAAGCCGGATTTTAGGCACCCGCTAAGACCTAAAGGGGCCGCATAGCCCGGCGGTGAGAATGGAGCATGGAGTGACAGTTTTTGTCGCCAAGAAAGGTCGATTTTCCTGTTGAGTTATACATCAAGTTAATATACCATTGCTACAGCCTTGCTTTTCTTGGCTTTACTTGCCTTCGTCGTTGCCTTTCTTCGGAGACGTAATTGCTCCGACAAGTCTTGCGAACAGGAGCGCTTATGAAAGGCACGGATAAGGGATTCTCGCTCATCGAACTGCTCATCGTGGTGGCGATTATTCTCATCATCGCCGCCATCGCCATCCCAAACTTTATGCGCAGCAGATTGGCCGCGAACCAAGCATCGGCAGTTCAGAGCTGTCGGACGATCAACGCGGCCGAAGTAACGTATCTATCGACCTTTAGCGTGGGGTTTTCCTCCACGCTGCTGCAACTCCAGCCTCCGGCTGGCAATGCGCCGCCAACCTCGGCCGCCGCCGGACTGATCGACACCGCACTGGCCTCCGGCACGAAGAGCGGGTACAGTTTCGTTTATGTCCCCAATTCGCCCGACAGTACCGGCAGCTACCAGGGCTACACACTGAATGCGAGCCCAACATCGCCAGGCTTGACAGGCTCGGACTTTTATTACACGGACCAAAGTTACTTGATACGCGTGAATCACACCACCGCGGCCTCGTCCTCTGACTCCCCCCTAGGCTCCTGAGTGCCTGGGGATAGAAAGGGGGAGTGCCATTTTTGAGGCAAAGCTTTGGTGTCGGCTGGCTCAAAAGGCCAGGCGGATATCACAAGAGTCGCGAGCCTGGAATCCCCCGTTCAGCCGATTCCCAGCTCGTCGACCTCCTCCAACGGAGTTCCACATTGGCGGCAGATGATGGCTGCGCAATCGCCGCAGACCAGCGGGTCTTCTACAGTCTTCTGGCAGCGCGGGCAATACAGGGAGGGTTTCGGAGGTTCGGCTTCGGGCATGAGCGTGGAAACGAACCGGCAGGTGCGCTGCGAACGAGCGGGGTCACGCGCCTTCGGCCAGGATGGCCCGGTAGACCTCAGGATCGACGTTCCCTCCGCTGATCACGCAGCAGACCGAGCGGCCTTGGAAGCTTTCAGGCTGCTCGAGCAGGGCGCCCAAGCTCAAGGCTCCCGTAGGCTCGGCCTTGAGGTTCGCGAGCTCGAACAGCAGGCGCACCGCTTGCTTGATGTGCGCCTCAGAAACCTCAATGATCCCAGCCAGGCCCACGCGGAGGATCTCCCAGTTATGCCGCCCCAGGCTCAGCGTACGGGCCCCATCAGCGATGGTTGGGGGCTCGTGAGGGTTGCTGACGATGTGGCCTGCCTGGAGCGAGCGCGCGGCGTCATTGGCCAGGGCCGGTTCTGCTCCCACAACCGCGGTGTTTTTTCCCGCCTGGCGCAGTCCGGTGATCACACCGGAGCTCAATCCCCCGCCGCCCACCGGTACCAGCACCACGTCAAAGGCACGGCCCAACGCCGCCAGTTCTAGCCCCAAACTGGCGTTGCCCTGGATCACCAGCGGATCGTCGTAAGCACTGGCGATATAAGCATCCGGCTGCTGGCGGGCCAGCTCCTGGAGGCGTGCGGCGCGGCTGATCGCCCTGACGTCGATGAGATCCACCTGGGCGCCGTATTCTCGCACCGCGTCAATCTTCACCTGCGCCGAAGTGTTGGGCATCACCACCGTGCAGCGCTTGCCGGCCAGGCGGCAGGCATAGGCCATTGCCTGCCCGAAATTCCCGGAGGAGGCTGTTATGAGTGCCGGCTGCTCGATATGCGTTGCTACATTGTAGGCAGCACGAAACTTGAAGCTGCCGGTGTGCTGGAAGGTTTCCGTGGCCAACGTGACGTCTGCTCCCAGCCGCTGTGAGAGCCGACCCGACTCGACAACCACGGTCGGCCGCACCAGGCGGTGCGACAACTGGAGCGGATTGGCAGACAGGGTCAGAAACGCAGGCTCACAGAACAGAAATGGGCGACCAACCGGGACCGCAATGGTGGTTACTTGGTGACCTTGCCGGAACGGAGACAAGACGTGCAAACCAGCAGCGTCCGCCGGCTGCCATTTACCACCGCATGCACCCGGCGAAGATTGGGCAGCCAGCGCCGCTTGGTCACATTGTGCGCATGGCTGATCCGGTTGCCAAAAGTCGGACCCTTGCCACAGATGTCACACGCTTTAGCCATTAAAGACCTCAAGGCCCAGCAGGAGCCACCTATTATAGCAAAACTGGCTGGTGGCCACCAGGCGCGACCCCGAGGTAGTTTTCGTATAGAATGGCTCGATGAAACGTTTGGTTCGCTGCTTCGCTCCGGTGGCGGTGCCGTGCGGTGTTCTCGCTCTTGCCTTGGCCTGTTCCCCCAGCATTCCCTCCTCCGGCCGGGAAGTTTGGGCCGAAGTCGACGGCAAGCCGATCTTCCGCGATCAGGTGGAACGCTATTATCGCAGCCGTGCTGCTGCCTCACCCGGAACCATGAAGGAGGAGCTGGCCCTTTCTTACGAGCTCAGCATTCTGAATGAGCTCATCAACAACGAGATTTTGTTGAATCACGCGGCGCGGGCCGGGATCACCGTTTCCGAGGCGGAAGTCGATAAGAAGATTGCTGACCTCAAGAGCCCTTATTCACAAGGGGAGTTCGAAAAGAAGCTTCACGAGCAGGGCCTGACGATGGCCGATCTGCGTAACGAGGTGCGCCGAGGCCTCATTACCGAAAAGCTGATCAACAAAGAGATCGGCTCCCGCCTCACCGTGACTGACGCCGAAGTGACCGCCTACTACGAGCACAACAAGGCTACCTTTAACGTGCCCGAAACCCAGTACCACCTGGCACAAATCATGGTGTCGACTAGAACGGATCCGCAGTCTTCCGGCGCCGCAGGACCAGCTCACAGCGTCGCTGAGGCTCAGCGCAAGATCCACGCAGTGTACAAGCGGCTGCGCGAAGGGGCGGATTTTGCGGCTCTGGCACGCCAGTACTCGGAGGATCCGCGCACCGCCGCAGGCGGCGGCGACATGGGGTTCGTACCGGCCTCGGCCTTGGCCTCCGACCGCCAAGTGCGCGAAGCGCTGGGCTCCCTGAACGTAGGGCAGATTTCAGGGATCATTCGCGAGGCCGACGGGTTTCACATCCTCAAAATTCTCGGCAAGGAAGAAGCGGGACAGCGGCAGCTCTCGGATCCTCAGGTGCAGAATAGTATCCGCCAGAATCTGATGAACGAGAAGGAACAGCTCCTCAAAGCTGCTTACATCGAGGACTTACGTGATCGTGCCAAGGTGGTGAACTACCTCGCACGGAAAATTGTGGAGAGCGCCGGAAATCCGGCGGCAGTGAAGTAGGAACCTACCGACAATTCTGATCCGTGGGGGCAGAGGTTAGCAGATGGAAATTCGTGGCAGCCGCAAGCCCCCGCGACTCCGCCGCTCAGGCAAGGCGTACTAAGGCTGCTCCGCTCTCGACGCTCGCCCCTTCGGCGGTGTAGATCTTCTGGACGTTTCCAGACCGCGGCGCGCGAATTTCATTCTGCATTTTCATCGCTTCCATCACCAGCAGCGCCTGTCCCTGGGCCACCGACTGACCCTCCGCCGCGAGGATTTTAACGATCCGGCCTGGCATCGGAGCAAGGACATCCTGCGGCTCGCTGGGCCTACCAGCTCCCGCAGATCTCCGACTCCGCCTTGGATCTTGAACCTCCACGAGGTACTGCCGGCTTCCGACGATCACCACCCATCTCCCCGGCTTTTCTCCAGCGCCGGGGCGAGCCAGCCGGACCTCGAACGAGCGGCCCTGCCACAGGATCGAATAGACGCCGGGTGCCACCTGCACACCGTCAATCTCCAGTGACTGGCCATCCACAGTGCATTGGCCAATGGCGACATCATCGCTGCGAGGAAGGTCCAGCTCGATCAGATGCTCGGAAGGGGTTGCTTCGCCTGAATCAATTTTGAGGTGCAATTTCATGAAGAACGAATTTCGGGCCAGCGTTCAGACCCCGATCTGCTTCTGAGGCCGCGGCTTCTGGTGGCTCAGCTAATTCTAGCCAGATGAGCGCTGGCGAGATAGCCCGCCAGTTCTCGGAGGCCAAATAACTCACCGCCGCCTCGGTCTCTCACAGTTGCGGTGAGCAGGCAAGCCTCCAGTAGCACGGCCATGAAGGCAAATTCGAAATCGCCCGGCCTGGGAGACTCCGCTCATCGAAGCTTTGGGCATAATACAGTCTGTTGCGTAGCTGCGCCGACCGTAAACAACGGAGGTGGTTCTTATGAGACTCGCGATTTCCCGCCTCGGTGTGACCGCCGCAGCGGTGGTGGCCATGACGATGGGTGAATCAGTGGTCCTCGGCCAAGCGGTGACTGCAACGTTGCCTGCCACGCAGGCGAACCCATTGGCCGAATCGCTCGAACTCCTCGAAAGCCGGCTCCGCGAACTGAATGCTCAGCTGCTCGAGATGCGAAGTGAGTTGGCGCGCTCCCGGGCGGAAACGGCGGCGCTTCGGAAAGAGCTCGAGAGCACGCGCCAGCAGATCAGCGTGTTTGAACAATCGATGGCATCACGAGGCGCGGTGTCCGACCCCCTCGCGGGCGAGGGTGCTCCCTCACCGCGAGCGAGCGAAGGCCCACCTGCCGCTTCTCAAGGATCAACGGAGGCTCGCCTGTCTAAACTTGAGGAGGACCAGCAGCTGCTCAGTGCCAAGGTCAACGAACAGTACCAGACCAAGCTGGAGAGCGCCTCCAAGTACCGCGTGAGGTTTTCGGGTATCGCCCTGCTGAACCTCTTCAGCGACCAAGGTTCCGTAGACAACCTGGATGTTCCCACCTGGGCAACACCACGGAACGCCGAGGCTACCAGCGGCAGTTTCGGGGCGACGGTGCGCCAGTCTTCGCTGGGTCTGGAGGTGTTCGGGCCGCGAGTTGCCGGCGCCCGAAGCAGCGGCGAGCTGCAATTCGACTTCTTCGGCGGATTCCCGGCTACATGGGACGGCACGACGGCAGGAATCGTGCGCATGCGCACGGCGACCCTTCGGCTCGACTGGGCACGCACTTCGGTCGTGGGTGGCCAGGACGCGCCGTTCTTTTCACCGCTTTCGCCGACGTCACTTGCTTCTCTGGGCACGCCGGCCCTGGCCTACGCAGGGAACCTGTGGACTTGGACGCCTCAGCTCCGCATGGAGCACCGCTTTGCTCTGGCGGATGAATCCAGCCTGACTCTGCAAGCCGGAGTCCTTGATCCCCTGACGGGCGAAGTTCCTGCCACCCAGTTTTTCCGCACGCCGACGGCCGGCGAAGCAGCGCGCCAGCCCGCTTATGCAGCGCGAATAGCCTGGAACCGCACTGCCTTCGGGCTGCCGCTTACGCTCGGCGCGGGAGGATATTATTCGCGGCAGGACTGGGGATTCCACCGCCACGTCGACGCCTGGGCGGGTACAGCGGATTGGAGCGTACCGCTGGGCGGCATGTTTTCGCTCACCGGCGAGTTCTACCGCGGCCGAGCCATCGGCGGGCTGGGAGGCGCGCTAGCCCGGAGCGTCCTATTCAGCGGGCCTGAGTACAATCCCGCCAGCTCGGTACTCGGTTTGAATACCTTGGGGGGGTGGGCGCAACTCAAATTCAAACCGCGGGCGAAGCTGGAATTCAACGGCGCGTTTGGCGAGGACTATCCTTCGGATAAAGACCTCCATCGCTTCGCGTCACCGGAGAGTTATAATTTTGCCGGCCTGGCGCAGAACCAAGGGATGTTCGTCAATGGCATTTATCACGCCCGCTCCAACCTGTTGCTCTCACTCGAGTACCGCCGTCTGCATACCCGGATCGTCTCAAAGCCATCGGTTCGCGCCGGCCAGGTAAACCTGAGTGCGGGAGTCCTGTTCTGATGTTGGCGTATGCCAGCCCTCTAGATTCAAGCCGGCGATGGTCTGCCGTTACGTGCCCTGCTCTCGTTCTGCTGCTGGCGCAGATTGCGGTTTGTGCCGAAAACGTGACGGTGACGGGCAAGGTCAGGCTGGTGAATCCGTCCGCGCGCCGGCGGATTCCAGACAGCTCGAATGCAGTGATGTGGCTGGTTCCGTTGTCCGAGTCAGCCCGTGCTCGGCAGCAGCATGCAGGAAGGACGCCGCGCCAGCCTCCCCGGGTGCGCCAGAAAAATAAGCGCTTCGATCCCCACTTGCTGGTGGTCCCGATCGGTACAGTAGTCGAGTTTCCTAACCTTGATCCCTTTTTTCACAACGTATTCTCCTTGTTTGAAGGCAAGCGCTTTGACCTCGGGCTGTACGAGGCCGGCACCACGCGTTCGGTCCACTTCAACAAGCCAGGAATCTGTTATATCTTCTGCAACATCCACCCGGAGATGAGCGCTGTCGTCGTGGTCTTGGATACTCCATACTTCGGAGTTTCCGGTCGCAACGGCGAAATTCGGATTCCCGACGTTCCTCCCGGCCGATATGAACTCCACATATGGCACGAGCGTGTGCCGCCGGAGGTGTTGAAGAACCTGTCGCGCCAGATTACGATCGCGCCGGACAGCAGCACGCTGGGCAGCATCACTCTAACGGAGTCGGCCGACCTGCTCGCACAACACAAGAACAAGTACGAACGGGATTACGACAAGGCCACGCCATCCAGTCCGGTCTACGAGCAGCCCTGAGCCTTGCAGCGCCAGCTTGTCGCTGGCTCATCAAAAGGCAGCGCGGTAGAGCGCTTCCATGTCCGCCGCCGAGGTAGGCCGCGGATTGAGCAGCCTGCAGCCATCCTGCATTGCCAGCGGCACCATCTGCGGGATCATCTCTTCCCGAACGCCGTGGTCACGCAAGCGTGGCAGGATTCCGATCGTGGCGTTGAGCTGCTCGATAGCAACCGCAGCCGCTTCGGCGGCCTGACACGCATCTAGGTTTCGGGTGTCGACACCGAGGGCCGCGGCCACATCCGACAGCCGGTCGGCTGCGGCCGCGGCGTTGAATCGCATCACGTGAGGGAGCAGGATGGCGTTACTGAGTCCGTGGTGCATGCCCGCCACCGTGGAGAGAGGATGCGCCAGCGAGTGCACCGTGCCCAAGCCCTTCTGGAAAGCCACCGCGCCCATGATCGCTGCGGCCATCATGGCGGTGCGGGCCTCGAGGTTCTCCCCCTGCTTCACCGCCAGCGGCAGGTATTTGCGAACCATCTCGACACCGCGAATGGCAATGGCGTCGCACATCGGATGGTAGCCCGTGGCCAGATATGCTTCCACGTTGTGCGTCATCGCATCCATGCCCGTAGCAGCGGTGAGGTGCGGCGGCAACCCGAAGGTCAGTTCGGGATCGGCAATCGCGACGCTGGGGATCAGGTAAGGGCTGAAAATGACTGTTTTGCGTCCCGTTGCCTCGAGGGTAATCACGGCACTGCGGCCCACCTCGCTACCGGTACCGGCGGTGGTGGGAATGGCGATCATCGGCGGCAGGTCAGCGGCGATTCGGCTGGAACCGCCTTTCAGATCGTCGTACTCTTCGAGGGAGAGCGGATGGGTCACTTTCAGGCGAATCGCCTTCGCAGCGTCCAGCGCGCTTCCTCCGCCCATGGCCACCAGACCGTCACAATGCTCGGCATGGTAGACGGCGACGCCAGGAAAGACACTGGCTTCGGTGGGATTGCCTTCGACGCGATCGAAGAGGGCCCAGGCAACCTTAGCTCGCTGAAGCTGCTCAGTCAGCCGGTCGAGCAGGCCACAGGCGACGATGCCTGGGTCCGTGACGAGCAGCGGCCGGCGCAAGTTAAGTTCTTCGCCCACTAAGTGGCCCACCGGCTGAATCGCACCAGGGCCAAAAAGGATTCGAGTGGGGAAGGACCAGGTGGAAAGCATAGTCAGCCGTCCTGGCTTGGCATTTGGTTTTTGGCCAGCAGTCCCGGCGACAGCACCTCCCAGTAGAGCGCACCGGCGTTGCCAGCTGGGGACGAGGAATGTGCCGCTCAAATAATCTCGAAGTAGCGCTCAAGCTCCCAATCTGTCACCGCGCGCTGGTGCTGACGGACCTCCCACTCGCGGGTGAGGACGTAGTGGTCAACGAACTCGTCCCCCAGCAGCTCGCGTGCGGCCGCACTCTGCTTGAGCAGCGCCGTCGCCTCTTGTAGCGACCTGGGCAAGGGCGGGGCCTCGGCCTCGTAGGCATTGCCGTGCACGGGTTCCGGAGCCTCTAGGCCATGCTCGATGCCATAGAGACCTGCGGCCAGGGTGGCAGCGATGGCAATGTAGGGGTTGATGTCCGCGCCCGCCAGACGGTACTCGATACGCACAGCAGACGGGGAAGGTCCAGGAATGGCTCGCAACGCTGTCGTCCGGTTGTCGATGCCCCAGGTGGCATTCGTCGGCGCCCACAGGCCTGGTACGAGGCGCTTGTACGAATTCACTGTGGGACAGACAAGCGCCGTGAACTCCGGCATGAGCGCCAATTGCCCCGCTATGTAATGGCGCATCAAGGGTGAGATTTCGCCGTGGCCCGCTGCGTCGTGGAAGAGGTTTCGCTCCTTGCCCCACAGGCTCTCGTGCAAGTGGCCGCTGCAGCCGGGAAGACTTGCGTTGCACTTCGCCATGAAAGTGGCCAGCAACCCGCTGCGAGCCGCGATCTGCTTGACTCCCGTCTTGAAGAGCGCCGCCTTGTCCGCCGCGCGCAAAGCGCAATCGTATTTGATGGCCGCCTCATAGACGCCGGGACCGGTCTCGGTGTGAAAGCCCTCTAGCTCCACGTCGAAAGCGCGCAGGCCCTCTAGGATGCTGTGTGCCAATTCGGAAAAGACTCCGGTGCGCAGCACGCTGTACCCGAACATGCCGGGCGAGAGCGGACGCAGGCCCCGGTACTGCTTCTCCCGGATCGAGTGCGAGTTCTCCTGGAAAATGAAGTACTCATATTCCGTCGCCACGATGGGGCGAAATCCCATCGCTTCCGCCCGGGCGACCACGCGCGCGAGCAGCTGCCGGGGCGAGACGCCAAGGGGCTGGCCCTCCCGGTCGTAGAAGTCGAGCAGGAAGAGCGCGGTATTCGGTTCCCAGGGAATGACGCGAAAGGTGGAAAGGTCGATCTTCGCCAGGGCATCCGGGTAACCGGTATGCCAACCCGTCACTTGGCATCCATCGTAGAGAACATCGGAAGAGTCCCAGCCGAAAATGACATCGCAAAACCCCAGGCCCTTTTCAACCGCCGAGTCAAACTTCTCGCGGCTGATATATTTCCCGCGCAGGACACCGTCGATATCGAACCCGCCCACTTTGATGTGGGTGATGTTGTGTTGGGAAAGCAAAAATTCGGCGTCTTCAGGAGTCATGAGGGCTATCTCGGTAACGGCTGGCCGCGCCCTGGCATCCTTGTGAGGTCGGGGCGGCGTTGCGCGGAGAATCTGCCGACTCCGTCCACCGTCTACAGTGCTACCCACACCGACTTGACTTGCGTATACGATTCCAGCGCGTGCATGCCCATCTCGCGGCCGAAGCCCGACTGTTTGTAGCCGCCGAAAGGCGCAGCGCTGTCGAAGCCGTTGTAAGTGTTGATCCACACGACGCCGGCCTTTATCTGTCTCGCCAGGCGGTGGGCTCGCTGAATCTCGCGCGTCCAGATGGCAGAGACGAGCCCGTAAATGGTGCCGTTGGCGATAGCGACCGCCTCGTCTTCATCGTGAAACTTCATCGTGGCCAGCACGGGCCCGAAAATCTCCTCCTGGGCGATCTTCATCTGCGGCTTGACCTCCGCGAAGATGGTGGGCTGGACGAAGAATCCCCGCGCCTTGTCGCCCTCGGTATCGCGCTCGCCGCCGCAAAGGAGCTTGGCTCCCTCGGCCTTCCCGGATTGGATGTAGCCGAGGATTCGGTCGAGTTGGGCTTGGGAAATCTGCGCACCCATCTCCGTCTTGGGATCCAGGGGATCGCCGACGCGCATCTTGCGTGCCTTGTCCACCAGACGTTCGAGGAACTGGTCATGAATCCGCTCGTGTAACAACAGCCTCGAGCCCGCTGAGCACACCTCGCCCTTGTTGGCGTAGATAGCCCAGAAGGCTGCAGGAATAGCGGCTTCGAGATCAGCATCCGGGAAGATGATGTTAGGGGATTTGCCGCCTAGCTCGAGGGACAGGCGCTTGAGGTTACTTTCTCCTGACGCTTTCATCAGCGCGCGCGCGGTGCGAATGCTGCCAGTAAAGGCGATCTTGTCGACGTCGAGATGACGGCCCAGAGCTTCACCCGCTTCAGCGCCGTATCCCGTCACTACGTTAACCACGCCGGGCGGCACACCGGCCTCCTGGCAGAGCTCCGCCAGGCGCAAAGTGGTGAGCGGAGTAAGTTCCGACGGCTTTACCACGCAGGTGTTTCCGGTGGCGAGCGCCGGAGCAATCTTCCATGCTGCCAGCAGCAGGGGGTAGTTCCACGCCGTAATCATGCCCACCACACCCATCGGCTCGCGCAGGGTGTAGTTGAGGAACGGACCATCCACGGGTATGACTTCGCTGTGGAGGTGCCGTGCCCAGCCCGCGTAATAGTAGAAGATATCGGCGGCGGGTTTCAGATCGCCACGCAACGCGCCCTTCAGCGTCTTGCCGGTATTCAGGGACTCCAGGCGCGCCAACTCGTCGCGATGGGCGTCAATCAGTTCGCCGATCCGCCACAAGAGCTTGCTCCGCTCGGAAGGATTGAGCCGGGGCCACGGCCCGTCCTCGAAAGCACGGCGTGCGGCCTTTACGGCACGATCGACGTCCTCGGGTCCGCCGCGCTCGACCGTGGTCAACAACTCGCCTGTGGCCGGATTGATGACGTCGATCTTCTGGCCAGAGGTGCCGGCGACGGCTTTGCCATCAATCCAGAGCTGCCCCGGCCTCAGCTTCGGTTCTGCCCCAGTGGTCTCCATACCCCGCTGGCTCCTCTCGCCGCAGTGGGGGCGCCTTCCAGCGCGACCATAGTACCCGACCGCGCCTTCGGCGCACGCCCAAGGCTTCGGTCATGGCCCGGAGCGCCTCCCCGCCCGCAGGCGCACCCGGAAGACTTGCGCGTCGGAGTCGGGCACGGGTCGAAGCTCGCCCAGCATCTCGTGGAGCCGCACCAGGGTGTGGTTCAGCATGCGTTCGCCTGTTCCCACGGCGACGTAGGTGTTTGAATCGGCCGCCCCGTATCCGCCCTCCGTGGCCGCGCGAATGGTAGGGAAGTAATCGAAGTACCCGTTGGCGTAGCCGAGCAAAAGGCAATCCCGAACGGGACATTGGTCGCGCAGGCTAACTTGAAGATCCACAAACGGTTCCCCCGGCATTCCTGCCAGCGCGGTTTCGCGGTTGATGAGCGCTGTGGAGAGATGCAGGAGAAGCTGGCCGGGCGGCGAAGAACCTCCAAAGAGGTCAGCATGGTCCTGAAAAATAGCGGGTCCTCCGGCCCGGAGCAAGCCAGCCCGAAACTGCTGAGGGTCCCAACGCACTGGAACGGTGAGCCCATCGTCAGCGACTTGCAGTCTGGGCGTCGAAGGCACATGAGTCTGAATCTGGCGCGCCACGCGTGCCGCTTCCCGCCCTAGCTGGTGCCCGGTCCAGTCGCGCTTCGCGATCGCACCCTGGCTCAAGGGCGTTGTCGCATAGAAAGGATTAATGTCCCCGTCCGCGCCTTGCAGAAAGAGGCAAACGGGCTGGCCGCCGAACGCCGCGCACACGTCCGTAAGGGCGACGCCAACGTAATCGGCGGAGTACTGCAGGTTATCGGCTCCGAAAATCACTGGATGGCAAGCCAGGTGGACCAGGATGGCGACGGGAGTTCCGTTGAGGTGATCGATGCGGATAACGGTCAGCGTAGGGTCAAGGGGCGCGGTTGGCAGCTGTTCAGGATTCGACCACAACATCGTGACCGTGCCATCGGGATTCACGCGGCGGCGGTTGTAGCCGATGTAAACCTTGCCGTAACCCGTGCCCCAGCGCGCCGGACTTAAGCGATCGGCAGCCTGCCGGACCGCTCCCTGAATCTTGTCCAAGGCCGTGATCTGCCATTCGGGCAAGCGCTGATCTGGGTATTCGTCCAGAATGGTCGGACCAGAATGGGTGTGCGAAGCCGTTACAATTACATTATCGATGCGGCTGTCGCGGCGGAGTGCTGCCCGCAAGCGGTCCAGCCCAGCCTGGCTGAAGGTGCGGCCCAGGTCGAGCATCACCAACGCCAGCCGGTGCCCGCCGGCGTCGAGCACCAGGACGCGCGCATAGAGAGGATCCAAGGTGCCCGTCGCCACCTGGTGCTTCTGTAGTCGCTCGAAGTAGCCGTACATCGGCAGGCCGGCAGGCGGAGTGATGTCAACTTGCGCCGCACCCGCCTGAAAGACTTCCGTCGCACCCGCTGGAAGAGCCGACGCCAAAACCAGCAGCAAAACGGCCAGGTTCATGGGTGCAGATCCTCGGGAAGCGCCTTGAGGCGTCCAAGCATCTCGTAGGCACGGATCAACGCTTGGTTGAGCATCTGCTCGCCGGCCCCCACCTCGACGACTGTCGAGGGATGGGAAGCGCCGTACCCGCCCCAGGTCGCGGCGCGTAGAGTGGGAAAGTATCCGAAATACCCGTTGGTGTAGCCCAAAAAGAGGCAGTCCCGGACCGGACAGCGAGCGCGCCACTGCATTTGAAAATCGACGAAAGGCTCGCCCGGCATGGCAGCAATGGCAATTCGCTGGCCAATCAGCACCGTCGTAACCGGCAAGCGATACTCCGGCTGGGTTCCCAGCTCGATGATCTTCGCATTCCGCGGCTCTTCTGCCTCCCACTGACGCCGGTCCCAGCGGGGCCCAAAGGTGAGGTAGTCCATGGCGAACCGCAGGCTGGGCTGCGCCTCGGCTTCAGTTTGAATGCGCCTGGCAACCTGAGCCACGATCCCGCCCAGTTCCGCGCCGGTTCGTTCACACAATTCGACGGCCCCTTGCTGAAGCGGCGTGACGGCGAAATTCGGATTGATGTCACCATCGCCACCCTGCAGGAAGAAGCATAACGGATGGTTGCCGAACGCCTTCTCCACCACGCTAGCCATCACGCCGGGGAAGTCCGACGAATAAAGCCGGCTATCCGGACCGTAGATTACCGGGTGGCACGCATAGTTGGCCAGGATGGCGAGCGGCGCGCCGTCCGCACTGTCCACGCGTACAACCACCACCGTGGGATCCAGCGGCGCGGTAGGCATTCCGGTCCAATTCGGCTCGAGCCACGTCACCTCGCCATCGCGATGATGGAGCAACCGGTTGTGGCCGATGTAGGCAACGCCATAACCCACGCCGAGCCGCGCGGGAACCAAGTGACTGGCCGCCTCGTGAATAGCGCGCCCCACTTGGCCCACGGCTTGCGACTCCCAATCTTGGGGCGCAGGCGATAAACCCGGAATCAAGGGGGGGCCGGAGTGGGTGTGGATAGCGGCCACCAGCAGATACGGCACGTCCTGGCGAGTAGCCGCCCGGAGCCGGTCGAGATAAGGCGGCTCGAAGGTGGCAATGAGGTCGAGGTCGACGAGGGCGAGCCGCGCCGCACCAGCCTCAAGCACCAGGATGCGGGCAAACAAAGGATCGCGCGTACCCGTGGCGGTCCGTTCGGAGCCGCCATAGCCCTGTAAGGGCAAGCCCGCCGGAGGCGTGATGTCCACTCGTGCCACTCCGGCCCGCAGCCCTTGAGCGCGACTGAGGGGCGTCGCGGCAAGAAGCAGCGCCAGAAGGCAGCAGCCGAGGCGAATAATGCAGCGGAGCGTCAACAACGGAAGAACGGCACCAAAGTGTACTGCGTTGGCTGTCCCAAGTCGAGGGCCTAATAGCTCCCTCCGTGCTGTCAAAGAGCACAGGTGCGGAAGCCGGCCCACACATCTCTCCGTTGAGGCTGATAGAAATTCCGGTAATGGTTGCGGATCAAGCCAGAGCGCGTCACCCAGCAGCCACCGCGCAGCACCTTGTGGTCGCCGAACCACGGCGCGGAGTATTCCTTGTAGGGCCCGGGAGAGAATCCCGGATAGGGCCCAAAGTCGCTCGCGGTCCACTCCCAGACGTTGCCGATCATCTGGCGGCATCCGAAGGCACTGTCGCCATCTGACAAGGCGTCCACCTCCACGCAGCCCCCGTTGCGCCAGTCGAGGTTGGCGCGCTGGGGTGTGGGAGGCTCGTCGCCCCACGGAAAAATCCGCTTCCGCTCGGAAAGTCCGCCCTGTCCAGCGGGTTCGGCGGCAGCCGCCGCTTCCCATTCAGCCTCCGTCGGCAGGCGGCGGCCTGCCCAGCGGCAGTAAGCATCGGCTTCGTACCAATTGACGTGCAGCACCGGCAGCCGAGGCTCGAGCGGCACCCAACTATCAAAGTTGCGCCGCAGCCAGCGGCCGCTGCTTTCGCGGCGCCAATACACCGGGTGGCGGGCGCCAGACGCTTCCCGCCACTTCCATCCCTCTTCCGACCATAGTTCGCGACGGCCGTACCCTCCATCCTCAACGAAGGCAGCGTACTCAGCGTTACTGACCGCGCAGCGTGCGATGCGAAAAGGCTTCAGGGTCACTGGGTGTGCCCACTGTTCATTGTCAAACACGAAGCCGGACCCAGGCGAGCTACCCAGTATGAAGGTGCCTCCGGGGACCTCGGCGTCGCCTTCTGCTGCGGAACGTGGGCGAGCCTGGGCGCCTCCGCCGTTAGCCGTGCTGGCGCCAAGACTTAGCTTTGGCGGCGGATAGCTAAGCGTCTGGCGAGTGTAGGTGATGGCTTCTGCGTGCATGTACTCGTGAAAGAGGGCCAGGCGGAGAAAGTAATGCTGGTCGTAGCCGCCCACCCGTTCCTGGGCCTTCCGACCGGCTGAGGATGCCACAGCGGTCACTCGATCGTGAACGGTCCGGAGATAGGACAGCGTATCGGCCTTCGAGGGTAGCGGCAAGTCCCACCGTGCGTCGTGGGGGATCCGGGCCGAATCATAAAGCTGGTCTCCTTCGGGGCGCAGCGGCGGCTGGCCATGATAATACCGCAGCACCCAGAATTCCTGGAACCAGGCAACGTGCCCGATCTCCCATCGCAACGGATTCACAATGGGGAGGCGTGGCCCTATCATCTGCTCGTCGCCCAGGTCATCGACGAGCTCCAGCGTGCGTCTGTGGGCCTCCTGCAGCGCTTCCAGCAGAGCCCCAGAATCAGCCATCGCCAGTTGACCGGGCTGGGCCGACATGGCTTCAGAATACTACAAAAAAGCGCAGCGCGTCCGCCTCCCATCCACTTAACCATCGGCCGAGCGCCCGGCGCCGCCCGCGTGGCGAGCCGCCCTGCCACCGAAACCCAGCTGGTGGCCCGGCTAACGCGACGGCGTCGCAGCCAGCAACCGCCCGGTGCCTTCCCAGGGTTATAGTTTTAACGCAAGGCCCGGAGGGGCCTTGCGGCTTTTGTGCGGGCACGTTTCTGATTTTGAGGGGGCGAATCGTGCGGGAGTGTGAGCCGCCTAGCAGAAAGTTGCGAATCCACACGTCTTCGTCGCCGCTGGACGTTAGCCGGAATGCATAGTCGGCGGGGCTGCCGAACATCGTAACTTGCCCGCTGCCTGGCTGGAGGCGTCTTGGTCCCTTCGGGCGCCTGCCTGGTTGGCCCGGTTGGCCCATTGGAGCTTGCCACGGTCCGCACCGGATAATACAATCCGGCTGGATGAATGCTCCCTTCAGAAGCTGCCTGTCCGTCGCCGCCCTGGTGGCGGTTGCACCCGCGTTGTTGTACCCGACATCGGTTGCGGGCGAAAGACACTCAGCGAAGCAACAGGTGCAAGGCGTAGTGGTGAGTGTGCAGGCGCACCAGATTACCATTGCCGGCCCCGACGGCACTCAGGTCACGCTGAAGACGGAACGCGACCTTACGGCGGAAGGGCTCGCGGGTGCCCAGGTCAGCGCCTCCTATCGGTATACGGAAGAGGGTGACACCCTCGAGTCGCTGAACTATTCCTTCGAGAGCTTCCCTGTCCCGCCTGAAACCTACCGGTACAAGATCAAGACGTTCGTCATCCTGCCCAAATCCGAGGTGCCGGATGCGGACGGCCTGTTTGACGCCATCGAGCATTACTTGCGGGCGAACCTTCGCTGGCGGGCCAAGCCACGCATGCTGGCCGAGGAGGTACGACGGCGGCACGGCGAAGACAGTCAGGGATCCATCAGCACGCTGGCCGCCATGGACCCTTCCACGGGCAAGTTTGAGCTTTCCCGTTACTTGCAGAAGAGCCCCAGCCTCATTCCCGCTGTCGCCGAACAGACCCGGGTGAACGCGGTACTCCAGGTCGATGTGCTCCAGGTCAAAGCCAAGGTCCATGACTTGGTAGCGTCGTGGGACAACATGCAGGAGCCGGTGGGTGAGAAACACCGGGACTTCCTCATCTTTCCCATCCTGCCGATCAACGGCAAGGTCGATGCGGCAACCGTCGTCATGAAGCTTTGGGACCCCGATGGAAGGCTACTGTGGAGCAACCGGCGCGGGCTGGCTGTCCTGCAGGTGCTGCAGCCTAAGGGATATAAGCTGCGCGAACGCCCGCTGAGCGCCGTGCTTCAGGACTCGGACGCCGTGGAACGCTGGCTGAACGCAGCGATGGGCAAGCTGGTCGGCTCCGACGAGGAGGACATTTTTTGATATGGCAGGGCAAGGTCTCGAGCGGCGCGAAGTCCTGCGGGTGATGGCCCTGGCGGCCACCGCGAGCCAGTTTCCGGGTTTTCGTCGCTGGGCCTTTGCCTGCGGCCACACCAGACCCGCCTCGGCCGACGTTAGCCTTGGTGCTTACACCCCACAATTCTTTACGCCGGAAGAGTACGCCACGCTCGAACAGCTCTGTGAACTGATCATTCCCAGCGACGGTTCCCCGGGGGCGCGCGAGGCCGGCGTGAGCGAGTTCATCGACTTCATGGTCTTCAGCGATCCCGCCGTCCAGTACCGGTTTCGTTACGGGTTGACTTGGTTGGATGCCCACGCGGAGCGCCTGTATGGCGCCAGGTTTGCCTCCCTGCAGCCGGATCAGCAAACCTCGATCCTGCGGCACCTCGCTTACAAGGATCACTACCGGACGGGCGAGGAGGAGGGCCGCGCATTTTTCCGGCTGATGCGCGAATACACGATCATGGGCTTTTATACCTCGCGCATCGGCCTTCAGGAGTTAGACTACCCCGGGCTGAGACTTTACTCCGGGTCCCCCGGCTGTCCTCACGTGGATGATCGGGAGCACCTGCACCTGCCACGGAGGGACGCCGGGCGGCCCGCAAGCGAAGAGAAAGAAAACGAGGGCTGACGGCTAAGGCAATGAGCACATCGCTCTACGACGTCATCGTCATCGGAACCGGGGCTGGCGGAGGTATGGCCATCAAGACCCTCTGCGAGGCCGGGCTGAAAGTCTGCGCCTTGAATTCGGGACGGCGTCTTGATCCTGCCAAGGACTTCCGCAATCACAAGCAGGCATACGACATGAAGTACCGGGGCTTCGGCGATCCGCGGAAGCGCGACCAGTACTATCACGTGGAGAACGAATACACGGCGGGCCTCTGGGAGCACGGTATCGTCTACACCACCGCTCCGGGTACTGAGTGGGAGTGGCCACGCTGCCACGCCGTGGGTGGTAAGACCAACTTCTGGGGGCGGTCAGCGGCGCGCATGGGCGATATCGACTTCAAAGCCGCGAGCCTCGATGGCTTCGACGTGGACTGGCCGGTGACCTACGCCGAGATTGCACCCTACTACAGCCGGGTGGAGCGCATGATCGGTGTGGCCAGCACCGTTCAGAACCGGCCGAGTAATCCTGACGGCGAATACCTCCCGCCGATGAAGTTCCGCTGTCTCGACTATATCCTGCAGAAGGGCTGTGAGAAGCTCGGCGTGCCCTACCTGCCGGATCGCCTGGCCCAGCTGACGGTGCCGCACGCCGGCCATCCCGCTTGCCACTATTGCGGCAACTGCACGGAAGGCTGCGATACCGGATCGTTTTTCTCTACGCCCTGGTTCTTTCTTCCTCTGGCCGAAAGGACGGGTAATCTCGAACTGCGCACGAATGCGGTGGCCAAGAATGTGCTAGTGGACGCCAACGAACGTGCCAAAGGCGTCGCCTACATCGATCGCGAAACCCGCCAAGAAAGGGAGGTGTACGGGAAAGCCGTGGTGGTAGCGGCGTCGTGCATTGAGACGGCACGGATTCTGTTGAACTCCAAGTCTCGGCAGTTCCCTAATGGGCTTGCCAACTCGAGCGGCCAGCTAGGCCGCAACCTCTGCGACCACCTCTACGGCACCACGGCTTACGGTTACCTGCCGCAGCTCCTCGGCCAGCCAAGCTTTCCCGACAACGTTTCGGCCAGCCAGGTCGTTTGGATGCCGCGCTGGCAGAACCTCCAGGATCCGCACGAAGAGAAGTTCATTCGTGGATACTCGATTTATCCCACGGGCGGCTGCGAAGAGTTTCCCTGGTACCATCCTCAGCTTGAAGGTTTCGGCTCTGAGCTGAAGCGCAACATCAAACGCTACTATCCCACGCCAGTTTCGTTCTACTGCCAGATCCCGTCGCTGCCCAGCCCTGGCAACTACGTGGATATCGACCCCGAAGTGAAAGATATCTACGGCATTCCGGCGGTGCGCATTCATTTCCAATGGGGGCCGAACGAGCTGATGATGTGGGAGCACGCCAAGAACATCTGCCAGGAGGTGATCAAAGCCTCGGGCGGCGAGGTCTGGGGAGTGGGCGACAAGCCTAACACACCCGGCTACAGCCTGCACGAGACCGGGACTTGCCGCATGGGCAACGACCCGACGCGTTTCGTCACCAACCGCTTCGGGCAGACCCACGACGTGCCCAACCTTTACATCTGCGACGCAAGCGTCTTCCTTTCCTGCACGGACAAGACTACCACCCTTTCCATCCTGGCCTTCTCTCTGCGCACCAGCGAATATCTCATCGAGAATTTTCGCCGGGGTGACGCTTCGCACGGTGCCTGATGGCCTTCGTCCTAAAGCCCGAAACCAGGGATGCGGCCGTGGTAAGAACCACGACGGCAGAAATATCCTCACCATGGCAAGGGAAGGGCTGGGAGTACGGTCATTCCGGCCTCCGCGCTTGATGCCGAATATATCGAGACTGAGTAGCCCGGCTAGCGCCGATCCGTTTGCGGCTCTGCGGCTTGGAGGACCAAGGCGAAGAGGAGCCGCGGCGCGCTAGCTGCGATTTCTTCGTGTGCTATCGGCATCCAGCCGACGCATCAGCTTTGACCATCGCAGGCACTCGGCTAGGAAACTCGCCTTCCCATCGCGCCACCACCACGCTGGCCAGGCAGTTACCGATGACGTTGACGGAGGTGCGCGCCATATCCATGAGTTGATCGATACCCAGCAGGATAAAGATGGGCTCGGTGGGCAACCCGAAGGAAGGGGCGATCGCCAGCAGGACCACGATCGCCGCCCGCGAGACCCCGGCCAGACCCTTGCTGGCCAGCATCAGCGTCAGCATGAGCATCAGTTCCCGCCCCCAGGACATCGAAATTCCCGCTGCTTGTGCGAGGAAGATCGAGGCTAGTGATAAGTAAAGGGTGCTGCCATCCAGATTGAAGCTGTAACCCGTCGGGATGACAAACCCGGCGATCGAGCGCGGCACGCCTAATGACTCCATGGCCTTCAAGGCGCTCGGCAAAGCGGCCTCGGAACTCGATGTGGCAAAGGCGATCGATACCGGCTCGGCGATGGCCCTCACAAAGGCACGCCCTGGAATGCCGGCCACCGCCGCCACCGGCAGCAGGACTGCCAGCAGGAACACAATCAATGCTACATGGAGGGTCGCCAGCAGCTTGAGCAGGTTGAAAAGTATCCCGAAGCCCGTGTGCCCGACGGTGTAGGCGACCGCCGCGCCCACGCCGACCGGCGCGTACAGCATGACGATGGAGGTGAACTTGAACATCGTTTCCGCCAAGCTCTCGGCGAAAGCAAGCAGCGGCCTCCGCCGCGCCTCGGGAAGCATCCCGAGCGCGATGGCAAAAATAATGCTGAAGATCACCACTTGCAGCACCTGGCCCTCGGCAACCGAACGCGCGATGTTCTCCGGGAAAGCCTGCAAGATGGTTTCGGCGGCAGTTGGCCGCTCAGCCGCAAGCTGCGGGTTGGCGGCTGTCAGGGCCACGTTCCCTGGCAGGCGCACGCCAACGCCCGCCTTGCTGATGTGGATCGCGGCCAGCCCGATGACCAGTGCGGCCGTGGTGACCAGCTCGAAGTAAAGCAGGGCCTTAAGGCCCATACGGCCTACCTTCTTCAGGTCGGCGTGCACGGCAATACCGCTCACCAGTGTCCCGAAAAGCAGGGGAGCGACGACTGTCTTGATAAGGCGCAGGAAAATCTGGCCGAGGAACTGCAGCTTGACGGCAAAACCGGGCGCGTCATAACCCACCTCGGCACCCGCCACGATGGAAACCAGCATCCAGGTGGTGAGCGACTGGCGCAACGCCGCGTAAGCGAACAGCCCGATCAACCCGGCCCAGCGCAGAAAAAGGGGCGCTGCCGCCAGGGCGGAGAGAACTCCATGCTGCGGTGCGGCCGAGATGACTGCAGCAAAGGCGAAGAAAGCCAGGGCGGCAGCAAGGCAGGCGCGTTTCATGCTGGGCTGCCCGACATTATACTCATGGCGCGCAGCGACCACTCTCCGGGGTAGGCGCTCTTCGACGCCCAGCAGTGCCCGCGAGACGCGCATGCGCAAGCCAGAAATCGCGCCCTGTGCGGCGGGGCGGCGCGGCGTCGCTTGACGCACCCTCGGTTTGTTCCTAGACTGGTGACAGAGCCGGGGAAGGGGAGCTTGTGATGAATTACCGCCGTTTCTGCGCCTTCGCGCTCGTCTCGGCCAGTTTGGCTCTGTGCCCGGCACGCCTCCCAGGGCAGGACAACGCCGCATTTTTCCCCCTGAGCGAAATCCGTCCCGGGCTGAAGGGCGTGGGACGAACCATCTTTGAGGGCAACAGGATCGAGGAGTTCCAGGTCGAGATTCGGGGTGTGCTGAAGAATGCCCTTGCCCCTAAGCACGATGCTATTCTGGCGCGACTTTCGGGTCCCGGCGTCGACAAGAATGGCGTCGTCGCCGGTATGAGCGGCAGCCCGGTTTATGTGGATGGTAAGCTGGTAGGGGCGGTGGCCATAGCCTTTCCCTTTGCCAAAGAACCCTACGCCGTCATTACTCCGATCCGCGACATGCTGGGGGTCGCTCCGGCCCCGCCGCGGGTGGCGGGTTCTGTGGCAACCGGTCTCCGGTGGCGGATTGCACCCAGCCCTGGCGGGCAGGATAGCGCGGGCCGGCTCATTCCTGACGTGCCAACCGATCCGGCCGGATGGCTTCGATTCCTGCCCGCGCCCGACTCGGGCTACCTCGCGGACTTTCGCCTTCCCTTGCGCTTCGCCGGCTTCAACAGCGAGCTGATCAGGGAATACACGCCGGTGTTTCGTCAGCTCGGATTCGAGCCCGTGGCCAGTGATCTGGGTTTGACCGGTGCGCCCGTTCCGCCATCCGACGTGGAACGTAGCCCATCGCCGAGCGGGACGGACAATGGGCGCGAAGTCGTTCCCGGCTCGATGATCAGTCTGATGCTGGTGCGCGGTGACCTGAATCTGAACGTGGATTGTACGGTCACTTATCGCGATGCTAGGAATCTTTACGCCTGCGGCCATCAAATTCTGCTGGCTGGCCCGGCAGCGATTCCTTTCGCCAAGGCGGAAGTACTGGCAACCATTCCCAGCCTCGCCAGCTCATTCAAGGTGGATGCGCCGGGGCCGGTGGTAGGAAGCATTTACCAGGACCGCTTTGGAGCCATTTACGGCGTGCTGGGCGGCCAGGCGCCCTCCATTCCATTTCATATGCGGGTGGAATCTACCCTCAACCGTCAGGAGGACTATCATTTTGAGCTGGTCGACCATCCGGTCCTGACGCCTTTGTTGGCCAACCTGGCGGTCATCTCCACCCTGAGCGCGACCGAGCGAGCGGTGGGGCCTTCCACCTTCAACCTGAGCGGTAACATCCGGCTTTCGACCGGCGAGACGGTCGACGTGACCGACGTGGTGTCCTCCGATTTCGGTGCGGTGAATGCTGCGGGAGCGGCCGTGGCCACACCTCTGACTTACCTGTTGAGCAACGACTTCCCCGACTTGCACATCACGGGAATAGACCTGAAGGTCATTTCCCAGGACCAGGACACCGCCGCCCGGCTCGAGCAGGCGTGGAGCAGCCGCTCCCAAGTACGGCCCGGAGACCACATCGAAGTGACGGTGGTGCTGCGCACCCCCTCGGGCGGGAGCGTCATGCAGAAGATTCCCGTCGAGATCCCGGCCAGCGTCCACGACAAGACGTTATCGCTCACCGTGGGCGGTGGTACCTCGATCAATTTCCTGCAGAATCGCTTCACCCCCTTGGCATCGCCTCCGCGTGACGCCCACCAACTGGTCAGGCTACTGAACCGTATGCGTCGCGATAATCAGGTTTATGCCCTGCTGATGAGCTCCGAACGCTCGTTCACGCTGCAAGGCGAAGAGTTCCCCTCTCCGCCGCCTTCGCTGGTGCAGACGATTATGTCCGCCCCGGGGGTCTCAAACAGCGTGACCTTCAGCAGCAGCTCCGTGGTGGGAGATTACGAAACTAAGCCCATGCCCTACGCCATCGAGGGGCAGCAAACCCTGTACCTGAAAGTCCTGGGTAACGAAGGGCGGCCCTAAGGCCGAGAACGAAAACGGAAATTTGAAGGAACGAAGCCACCAAGTTGTTGAAAATACGAGGAGGGACTGGAACAGGGGCGCAAAGAGAGGGCTATTAGCTCGAGAGCGGAGATTCGACACCCCGGAAGGCAGATCGTGCGGGCCGCTGGCTGACGAATGACGAGGCACAAACTAAAATTGAAGGAACGAAGCCACCAAGTTATAGAAAATACGAGAGGCGAGGTGCCGGGCCACAGCCCTGGCCTTGCGCATCAATGGCTGCCACCCGCGATGAACCTAAGGCCCGTAGCAGGAATGAAACGACTCGTACTATTGTTTACGTTGCTGACGGCGTCTTGGTTGTATGCCAGCGAGACCGCTTTCTGGCAGCTCGACACCTTCGACGATTTTCTGCGTGGAAATCTTTCCGGCGTGTCACTGAGCAAGGAAGGCGAGCTGCGGCTAGCTCCCCTGGCCAAACCAGTCTTCAGCCCGGACGAGACGGTGGCCCTCTCCCTGGCCTCCGACCCACAAGGTCATCTCTATGTCGGAACGGGACACCAGGGGAAAGTATTCAGGCTAGACCGGGATTTGAAGCACACCCTGCTGTTTCAGGCCCCTGAGCCAGAAGTCCTTGCCCTGGCCTTTGGCCCTGACGGTGCTCTCTACGTGGGTACTTCTCCCCAAGGCAAGGTCTACCGCGTGGAGGCGAGCGGCAAGTGGCGTGTCTTCTTCGATCCCAAGGCCAAGTATATTTGGGCCCTGGCCTTCGATCGGGAAGACCAGCTTTATGTGGGCACGGGTGACCGTGGGCAGATTTTCCGGGTGGATCGGAGCGGCAAGGGAACGGTGTTCTTTGACAGCACGCAGACGCACATCATGTGCTTGACTTTCGACCGCAGCGGCAACCTGCTGGCAGGCAGCGAACCTAACGGCTTAATCTATCGCATCGATCCTCACGGTAAGGCATTCGTCATCTACCAGTCCTCCCTTCCCGAAATCCACTCGCTGGCGGTCGACAACCAGGGACGGATCTATGCAGCCGCTCTGGGCAACGCCGGAGGCCGTGGCAGCGCCGAAACCTTCTCTGCTCCCCAGCCAACTGCCCCGATAGAGGGTGGCGTCACGACGGTTACGGTGGTCGCCTCTACCGGCTCCAACTCCTCGGAGTTAGGGCAGCAACCGCAACAAGAAAAGTCGGCGCCCCCTGCTTCACGAAATCGCGCAACCATGGGCACGCCCGGCTTGCCCTTCTCAACCGGCCCCCAAGGCAAGGGGTCGCTTATCGAGATTCTGCCGGACTCCTCTGCCGAGACCCTCTGGAGCTCGAACCAGGAGAGCATCTTCGGCCTGGCGGTTCGGGGCCATGACGTGCTCTTCTCAACCGACGCCGAAGGCCGCATCTTCAGCCTTAGCCCTTCCGCCGCGGGCTCAGACGGAAGCCCGAAGCTGACCTTGCTCACCGAGACCCCGGAGTCCCTGCCGACGCGGCTGCTGTTGCATGGCAGCGACCTCTACATCGCCACCAGCAACATCGCCCGGCTCTTCCGGGTAGGCAGCGGCCTTGCCACCGAGGGTACTTACGAGTCCCCGGTTAAGGATACGAAGTTCATCTCCCACTGGGGCACTATCGCCTGGCGCGCGGATACCCCGCCTGGTTGCACTTTGCAGTTTTACTCGCGGTCGGGAAATTCCGAACGCCCCGATAATACCTGGAGCGACTGGGCCGGTCCTTATACCAATCCCGAGGGCAGCACCATCCAAAGCCCGCCCGCGCGCTTTTTGCAGTGGAAGGCGGTCTTTCGCGGCCCGGGCAGTGCCAGCCCGACGCTCGATCAGGTGAGAATCTCCTATCTGAATCAGAACCTCCCGCCGGTTATCCACGCCCTTTCCGTGACTTCCGGGGGCGAACGCAGCGAAGCGACGGGTGCAGCTTTTACGCCCTCTTCCGGCGGGGCTAGCGTCGTAGTGACTACGTCTCCTACAACCTTCGGCAACCCGCCGGCCTCTGCCAGCGCCCACCCAAAGGACCCCGTCGTCATTACCTGGCAGGCGGAGGATCCCAACGGCGACCAGCTCGTCTACTCGCTATATTTGCGCGGCGAGGGCGAGCGCGAGTGGCACCTGCTGAAGAGGCGGCTGCGGGAAACCAGCTATACCATCGATCCGGATGCCCTGGCAGACGGCCGCTATCTGGTGCGGCTGGTGGCATCCGACGAGGAATCCAATTCACCACAGACCGCTCGCCAGACCGAGCTCGTCAGCGCACCCTTCTGGGTGGACAATACTCCGCCTGGCGTCCGGGTGGTCCGGCAATCGGTGCTGGCCAACGGCGCGGATGTCAGCTTTGAGGCAGAGAGCAACCTCTCGCCTTTGCGCAAGGCGGAAGTCTCGATCGACGGTGGCGAGTGGCACAGCGTCAACTCCGACGATGGCGTGGTGGACTCCCGGCGCGAAACCTTCACACTCCGGAATCTCCCGTTAGCTTCCGGCGAGCACTTGATCCTGCTGCGCGTCTGGAATACCACCGGAAATGCTGGCTTGGGCAAGGCCGTCGTGAGGGTGGCCGGGCAGTAAAATCCAGCGGAAGCTGCACGCCCAGCTAGACGGCGGCGTTGCCTGGGGGGAAGGCCGCCGCGTTTGGGGATCGGTGCCCAGCAGTCGGTCCTCGGTTCTCCTTCCGCTTGTGGCGGCCGGAACCTCAGCTCTGCACCAAGCGAAGCGGGGAAGTTCCGGCGAGAATCTGGGAACGAGCGGTCAAGGGTAAGCGGGCCGCCAGGCTCATCCCGGGTAGGGTACGGGATCTGCCGCCTAGGCCCGAAGGGCGGACCGCCCGGTGTAACGGCAGTTTACGCTCCCTCGCAGTTAACTGGGAGACAACTCCCCTATAGCGCTCCGCATCTCACCCGACGAGTCGAGAAGCGGGGCCCAGCGGGTTCCTTTGAAGACACAGGAGAACGCACAGAGGGCCGCCTCCGAGACTCAGCTGATTGCGCGCGCTCAGCGGGGAGACGAAGCTGCGTTCGCGGCCTTGTTTGACATGTACAAGCGCCGCGTCTACTCTCTCTGCTTGCGGATGACAGGCAGTACGGCGGAAGCGGAGGACCTGACACAGGAAGCTTTTTTGCAGCTCTTCCGCAAGATCTCCACGTTCCGCGGCGAATCAGCGTTCTCCACCTGGCTGCACCGGCTGGTGGTGAATGCTGTGCTGATGCACTTGCGGAAGAAGGGCTTGCAGCAGGTCTCGCTCGATGAGCCAGACACAAGCGGCGACGAGCCGGTCAAGCGCGAATACGGCGAGGACGATCGCCGGCTGCTGCGCTCCATTGACCGCATCACCCTATCACGTGCGATCGAGCGCCTGCCGCCAGGTTATCGGGCGGTGTTTGTGCTCCACGACGTCGAGGGCTACGAACACAACGAGATTGCCCAGATGATGAATTGCTCGGTGGGCAATTCGAAGTCGCAATTGCACAAGGCGCGGCTGAAGTTGCGTGAATACCTCCGCGGCGACCGTTCGCGCCTGGCAGGCGAGGGATCGCTGGTGCGGACAGCAGCCTCGACGGAGGAGCACAGCTAGCGCTCCTTCCATCGCGCGTCTGAGGCTCGCAGCGAGGCGCCTGGTAAGGGCCAAAAGGTAGCGGGATAGGGCACCATGCCAGAGCAATACCCAGACCGCCGATCCAGCGTCACGGGCCAGGAGGCGTGCCGCCGTTTCGATGCCGTGCTGGCCGCTTACCTCGAAGGCGAGGAGCAGCCGGAAATCGGCGCTCACGCCCGCCAATGCCCCTTCTGCTACAGTATGCTGGCCGACCTCGAGCAGATTCGCTCGGCCAGCCGTGACCTGGGTTGGGAAGAGCCTCCAGCCACCTTGTGGGCGAGCGTGCGGGCGGTGCTGATCAGTGAAGGTGTCATTCGTCCGAGACGGAGGTTCTGGGAACGGCTCTTCTCTGGCTTGCGAAGGGAAATGATTCCGGCGGCGGCGTTGGCGTGCCTGGCGCTCGCCGCCGCCCTGCTGATCGAGGTGCCTGGTCGCCACGCTTCGCGTAGGGCGCCGATCGCCTTTGGCCCTGCCGCAGCCATGCCGCAGGACGCACAGGTGGCAGACGTGCTCGCCGACATGGAGAACGCCTACCGTGCCCGCGCCGCCTCCTTTGATCCCCCAGTGCGGGCTGCGTACGCGCAGGGGCTAGAATCACTAGATGACGAGATCCGCGAGTGCCAGCGCTCGGTTCAGGAGGATCCGGCGAACGCGCTGGCCCGCGAATACTTGGTGAATGCCTACACGCAGAAGGCGCGGTTGCTGGAAGCGGCGCTCGAATACGAGGGCCGCTGAGGGACGGCGCTGAAAGAAGGCCGCGCCAGTGGAGCGCGGCCCGCTGACTGTGAAACAGCGTCGGGGTGGGGTCTATAAATCGAGAACACCATGAATCGAAACAGGCCATTCCGCAGTAGCCTGCTTCTCCTTACCCTTCCTCTCTGCCTCTGTGCCGCCAGCGGTCCGGGAAAGATCGAGAAGACGTTCGCTACCACCTCGAATCCTCACATCAGTATCTTCAACCTGGAAGGCAAGGTGATCGTGCGAGGCTGGGATAAGGCCCAGGTGCATGTCCTTTGTTCCGCGTCGGCAACCGGACTGGAAGTGGATTCGGAAGCGCTGCCAGCACAAGGCGCGGCGGAGAAGCTTCGCTTCTCCACTCAGAGCTCGATCCCCCGGGCTTCGGGAGCGGTGGATTACATCCTTGACGTGCCGCAGCAGTGCAGCCTGGATATCCACAACCCGCAAGGCCACGTGGAAATCGAGAAGGTGCTGGGTGACATCCGAGTGGAGTCGGTCGCTGCGCCCATCACCGTGACGGACGCCGCAGGGCACGTAGCGCTTGGATCGGTCGGCGGAGATATCACGGTGATCAGGCCTAGCGGCCGCGTCGAAGTATCCTCGGTCACAGGCAATCTGCGGTTTGTTTCGCCGTCCAGTCCCGAGCTGGATGCTAACACTTCCCGCGGGCTGATTTCCTACGACGGAGACTTTCCTCCCGGCAGCGATTACCACCTCCGGACTTACAGCGGCAGCGTGGACGTCCGCTGTCCCGCATCCGCCTCGTTCGAATTGCGGGCGCGGTCCATGCGCGGCAAAGTCGAGAACGCGATCGCTCTCGAGCCCACCAGCCATCAGTCCGTCCACTTCGGGAACAGCCTCTTCGGCCGGCATAGCACGGGCAGGGCTACGCTCGAACTGCGTTCCTATCGGGGTAACATCTTCATCCATCCGTGATAGCCTCGCAGGGCCTGGCAAGGACTTGAACGGACTTCACAAGGGATAGGATTTCGGGGCACGGGCCCGCCGGCGCATCAATGTGGGAGCGGCAAAAGTCTATGCCGATCAGGAGCGCCGCCCGGTGTCCTATGGCTCGCCCCACACTTTGAATTCGCGGCCTCGTCCGGCGCGCACCGCCTGGCGGTAGACGTAGCCGGCGACCGCCACGTCCCAAAGCGCGATCCCTGAAGACTTGAAGAGGGTGATTTCGTCACTCGACGTACGGCGGCGCCGTCCCGCCACGACCTCGTGCAGCTCTACCACGCCCTGCCAGCCATCGCGGATCGCCTCGAGGCCCTGCACCAGATCGCCTGCCTCTTCGCGTGCCTGCTCGAGCGTGTCCACGGCAATCAAGCTGGCACGCCCCAGCACGCTCGAATCAAGCTCGCGGCGGCTCAGCATGTTGGCTCCGATGGCATTCACATGCGTGCCGGGCCGTAGCCAGTCGCCGTGGAGCACGGGCTGGCTGGCCGTCGTAGCCGTCACCACGATGTCGCCAAAGCGTGCTGCCTCTTCGGCGCTGTGGGCGGGTGCCACCTCCAGCCGTAGGCGCGCGGACATGCGCTGGCAGAATTCACCGCGTCGCGCCTCCTCGCGGCTGTAGACCTTCACGCCTTTGAGCGGGCTCACCAAGGCGATCGCTGCCAACTGGGTCTCCGCCTGGCGCCCTGCCCCGATGAGGCCTACCCGTTCCGAATCCGCTCGTGCAAGATACTTGGTGGCGACGCCGCTGGCCGCACCCGTACGAATCCGCCCCAACTGATCAGCTTCCAGGATGGCGAGCAGCGCGCCGGTTGTTGCATGGTAAAGCAGCACTAGAAACCGCAGAGCTTCCCGCGTGACGGTGTAGATCTTCATGCCCAGAAGATCTTCCGCTGGAAGAGCCGCCGCCATGTAATGGAGAGAGGAATGAGGCAGAAAGATCCGCTCGCGGGAACGATTCACGGCTTCTCCACGATGTTGCTCGCGAAACGTCCATTCGATGCGCTCCAGGGCCCGTTCCATGGGCAGAAGGTCCAGCACGTCCTGTTCGGTAAGAAACAGCGCCATGACTTTCACTCCCGCGCAAAGTAAGCAATGCCGCACCGCCGGCCCTGCGCCCTTGGCGGCAGGGCTTAACGGTGCCACCAGGTCGCGATCGCGAAGAGGACCAACAGGGCACCTGCCAGGGACGCCACATAGGGCAACGCGGTGCGCAAGAATGGCACCTTGTAGAGCACGGAAGTTGTCTGCCAATTCTCGTCCTCAGGGTCAAGCGCTGGGCAGGCAAGCTCCCACGCTGCTTCCACGAGCAACCGCCGCGCCGCTTCCCCGAACTCGCGGCTGGCCGCAGCGGGCGACCCGATATAGCCCATCTTGTTTCCCAGTCGCAACGGGTAATTTTTGCGCAGCACGTCCAGCAGCAGAAATCGCTGCGGGGCGAGATGACGGAAGCCAGGATCGACGAGCTCGGGCCTGGCCCGCAACAGCAGCGACGTTTCCCACAGCCCCGCATGGGCATCGCCCTCCAGGGCCTCCCGCTCGGCCGGCGTGAGCGGCCGGCCCAGTGACGATTCCACCTGATTAACGAACTTTCCGCACAGCACCTTCAGAAGGATTGGCCCACTTACCGAGAGCATGCGCACCCCGTAGCGCCGGCTTACAACAGCGGCTGCTTCCTCCAGTGCGACGATGTGGCGCGGTCCACCATGCGCGTTGATCACCAAGATGTAGCGAAAGCCTTGGCGCGCCAGCGCGGCCCCGTAATCCAGGACCGCGTTGCGGATGGTCCGCGCCCGCACTAGCAAGGTCCCTGCTTGTTCGAAGGCGGAAGCACCGATGGGGAGCGGCGGGCCAATCAGCACGCTCCAGTCTGGTTTGGCTTCCTCGATCCGCAGCGCCAGTTCCTGAGTAAAGAATTCCGCCTCGAACAGGTCCGTGCCCACGGGAAGGTGCGGGCCGTGCTCTTCAAGGGGACTCGCAGCGAAGAGCACTACGGTGCGGCTCCGTTCCAGGCCGTCGAGCTGGGTGAAGGGGAGCTCGGCAATACGCAGGATGCTCATGCGAAACTAACAGACCACTCCCAGCGCCCCGGCCCAAGCATTCCTGGCAGCGTTGAAGCGCTCGACAAATGCTTCCTGCCGCCGCTCGAGATCGGCCTGGCCGGCATCCAGAGACCAGAAGAACCACAAAAGCCGAGTGCGTGGTATTAACCGGGCGTACCGAAGAAGATAGAGACCAGCCACAGGCAGGGTGGCGGCGTAGAAGCCAGCCGTGGCGCGACCGCCCTTCTGCGCCACCACCGCCACTTGCAGGGCATCGCATAAAGCGATCGCCAAGCCAAGAAACATCCAATTCCTGGCCTGAAGCTCGACCCCGCGGCGCGGCCATTGCCTGGCCAGCTTTAATACCACTCCAGCGAAGAGATGGTTGACTAAGCCCCACAGGGCGACAGGCAGGCCCACCAGACTTTCAGCGGCCACCCAGGCGCGCCGCCAGCCGGACTTTAGCCAAGCCGCCGCTTCCACTTGCAGCCGCCACAACGACCATCGCCGCTCGGCCTCGCGATAGTCGTTCAGGGCCTGGCACAAATCGATGAGGCGGACTGGCTCCATCTGATTGCTCCGCTCAGCCCAATCCTTGACGAAGCCGCTCAAGCCGAAGGAGTCGATGTCCTGCCGCCACACGTTGCGCCGGCTCCATTCCTCCTCGAGCCGATGGCGAAACAACGCAGCTAGGTCGTTCAGGAACCGCTGGGTATCGGCCGCCTGCGGGGCGAATACGTTTCGCCTCAGAGCCTCGGCCAGCACCGACGCCAGCCGCGGCCGGTCATCGGCGGGAGCGGCGGCCACTGGCATCAGGAGCGGCTCACCCAAGTGTACAAAAGCTTCGCTGGCCGCTAGCCGGGCGACCGGCAGCAGGAGGTGCACGGGCACCACCGGGAGGCGTCGCGCTACAGGACTACGGTTGGCCATCGACTCGGCGAGGGTGGCCACGGCTTCGAGCAGCTGGGCTGCTCCTTGCGGGTTGCTCACAGCATGCTCGAGAAAAACGGTGACGACGCCTCCATTCTCGATGGTTTCCTGGCAGGCTAGCCATGCCTTTTGCCAGGCGCTGGCATCCCCTTCGTAGAACACCATGTTGAGGCAACGCGCCAGAGCGCGGCGCAGTCGGCTACCTGGCAAACCGCCGGCGCGCGATTCCACCAAGCACTGCACGGGCCGGTCAAAACAGGCCGCCAGGAGGGCCGCGCCGAGAAGCGTCGAGGGCTGGCCCACCACCAGTAGGGCAGGTCCTTCCGATGCCGCCGGCAACGCTTCGCTATGCAGTACGCGTACGCGGTGAAACAAGAGGCCGCAAACCACGCGAACTAGTTTCCGGCCTACCCGGTAGAGAATGCTGGGACTTTCCTGTTCGTGCATGCTCTCGTCTCAGTGGCGGTGACGCCGCGTCCGCTCCCGGACCGCCTTCCGTTTGGCGCGCTCTGGCTTGGGGGGCATGGCTTCACTCTCCCAGCCGTCAATGGTGCCCAGCGGGCGAACAATGGTCTGGAACAGGCCGTACACCTTCTGATACTTGTGGCCCTCCTCATCCATGAGGTTAAGCCGGAAATAGGGAGCAGGCTGCGCGAAGTAATCGGCGTCCAGCAGGTGTCGGACCTTGAGCGGAAAGTAACCCTCCAGATTGCTCTCGACATAGGCGGTCACATACTGGTGACGCTTAACCCACCAAGTGAAGACCCGAATATGATCGAAGTCCACGCTGGGATTGCCCAGGCGATCGGCAACGAGGTATTCCGGCACCTGCTGCCCGCCGTCGTCGGCGGTGCGCAGCACCTGCCACGCTACCATATTGATGCCCTGGGCGTACGCGGAAATGCCCTGCGGGATGTCAAGTTCAACGAAGCGCCCCAGCAGCCAACCTCCAAGCTTCCCCACGCGCACCAAGTACCAAGCTTCGCGGGTTCGCGCCTTGGGGGGCGCGGCTTCTTCTTCCGGCCGGAGCGGGCGCGGCAGCAAGCGGCGGCCATAGATTTCCACCCGTTGGTTGGCCGGCAGCTTCCGCAGGACCGGCTGGTCGCGGCCGGGCTCGAGATGGAGATTGGTTTCGCTCGCCAGGTGGCCGTCCGCCTGGGGCGAGCTCTTCTCCAGCTCGCTTGCCAGCCGTTCGCTCTTGTCATGCGTCGCTTGATCCAGCAGATCATCCTTTGGCACCCAGCCGACGCGCCCGTCTCCCAGCCTTACCCTCGCCCAGTGAGCGGTCCGCGCCAGGACGGCAACCTTGTCCCCGGCCTGGAGGCGATCCACCACGCGGCGCACCTCGGCAGGCGTGTCCACCACCTCGAGGGAATCGGGCAGCACATAAGCGATCTCTCCGCCTACGCTGGGTCTACCGCGGTGTGAGAGGCCCAGGTAGGCGACCAAGCCTGCCAGCACCAGCAAGCCCCCGGCGATTTTCAGCGAAGTCGAATGGGCCACGGATCGGGTCAGCGCGACTCGAGCTAGCGCGCTTTTAAGGGCACGCTTTGGACCAACCGCCAAAGCTTGCAGGCCATTTTACACTACGCGCGTGACGCGGCCGCTAGGCGCGCGCCGGTCATCGTGGTATGATCGCGAAACGAGGACTCGCGATGCTCGAACAGTACGGACCAGTTCTGATCTTCTTTGCCATCGCGCTGGTGTTTCCGCTGGCCACCCTCTGGATCGCCAAGCTGGTTCGTCCCACTCCTCCCCCCAACCCCGAGAAGCTGATACCCTACGAGTGCGGGATCACGCCGGAGTCGGATTCTCGCGGGCGCTACACGGTCCGCTTCTACCTGGTGGCCATCCTCTTCGTGATCTTCGATGTGGAGACCATCTTTCTGTTCCCGTGGGCGGTGCAGTACCGCGTGTTGGGTTTCTTCGGCCTGGTGGAGATGCTGGTATTTCTTGGCATCCTCATCGTTGGCTATTTCTGGATCTGGAAGCGCGGGGCGCTCGAGTGGATCTAACCTCATGGGCTGCTCCGGCGAGCGAGTTCCCTCAACGCCTGAACTTCTGCCGGGCGGAGCGCGCGCCACTTCCCTACTTCGAGACCTTCCAGGGTCAGAGGACCGATTCGGGTTCGTACCAGCTTCAGCACGCTGAAGCCCAGGGCTTCCACCATGCGGCGAATCTCGCGGTTCTTGCCCTCGGTCAGAACGATCTCCAGCCAAGTGTGCTTGCCTCGATCTTCGACGCGCCGGACGCTGAGTGGCGAGGCGCGGCCGCCGCGTTTCAACTCGATCCCCGACGCCAGCCGGGCAATCGCTTCGTCACTCAGCCGAGCGCTCACTTTGACCAGGTAGGTCTTAGGGATGCGGGACTGCGGGTTGGTAACGAGCTCGGCCAACTCCGTATCGTTGGTCAGCAGCAGTAAGCCCGACGAGTTCTTATCCAGGCGCCCCACGGGTGAAACCCAGTGGGCAGGGTGGCCCAGGCAGTCATACACCGTCTTGCGGCCAGCGGGGTCGCCGTGGCTGGTAATGACGCCCTTGGGCTTGTAGAGCAGTAGGTAGCACTTGCGGGCGGGCCGGAGGGGCTTGCCGTCCAGTTCGATCACTTCGCGGCCGGGCGCCACCCAGTGCGCCGGGTCGCGCACCACCCGTCCGCTCACTCGGATACGCCCTGAGCGAATGGCTTCGCGAGCCGCCGTGCGTGAGGCAAGACCGAAGCGCGAAAGCACGCGATCGAGCGTCATCACCGGCTTTGCCGGCTGCCTGGTGCGCAGGACATCGGCCCTTTGCAGGGGATGGCGCGAGAATGGGCGGGAACGGCGCATCAGCAGAGCTCGCCAACCTACGCAGCGCCTTCCCTCAGGAACGGCGCCTCGTCCAGGTAGATGAAACCCTGGATCAGGGGTTCTTCGCTAGAGTCGAGATCGGCGGCCGAGCCGAAGAAGGCCACGCGGCCCTCCACCAGAAACACGATACGGTCCGCTAGCTTCCGCGCCAGCTTCATATCGTGCGTTACCACAACGCTGGTAATCTGGCTGCGGCGCTTCAATTTCAAAATCAGGTCGCCCACGGTGACCGCCATCAGCGGGTCGACCATGGTGGTGGGCTCATCGTAGAGGATGCATTCTGGGTCGGCGGCGAGGGCTCGGGCGATGGCGACGGCGCGCTTCATACCGGTGCTGAGATCGGAAGGCGCAAGGTCGCGCACCCCCTCCAGCTCGACGAGGCCGAGCAATTCCTCGACCCTGGCCTCAATCTGTTCTTCGGAGATCGGCTCGCCGCGTGCCGCCCGCTCGCGCAGCGGGTAGGCCACGTTTTCGCCTACGGTCAAGGAATCGAAGAGCGCTCCCGACTGGAAAACCATAGTTACCTTGCGCCGCACTTCAAACAGCTCTTCCTCGGGCATCCGTGAGACTTCGTAGCCCGCGACGAAGACCTGCCCCGCATCAGGCTTCAGAAATCCCATAATGTGCTTCAAAGTAACGCTCTTGCCCACGCCGCTGCGGCCCAGGACGACCACCATCTCCCCGCGCTGCACCTCAAAGCTCACGTCGGTCAGCACGGGTTGGTCGCCGAATGATTTGAAGACATGCGAAAAGCGGATATAGGGATCGGCCATTAACTTTCGCTCTTTGGCGGTGGTACGCGTCCGCGGTCTTTTCCAGACTTCCAGCGGACTACCCCGTGCAGGCGGGCCGCCCGCGAACTACAAAGCGACCGCGCATCGCTGAAGCGCGGCCTCATACTCCGCCGGCGTGTTGATATTATCGAACATGCTCAGGCTGAACCCGGCGCGCCGCATTTCACGTTCGCTCACCAACTCGCAGCGCAGCCGCGAGAAGATTCCACCCACTCTATTCTGGCCTACCTGGAGGCTGCCGCGCACGGCCCAGCGCACCCGCCGGCGGTAGACGGCGCACAAGGGCTCGAACCCGTGCTGGCGCGACTCGGGAACCGTCACATCCGCAGCGGTGGCGAGGGCCCTCTGGCAAAGATAGCGCAGGAAGGACGCCGTGATGAACGGCAGGTCACAAGCCAGGAAGAGGTTGAATTCCGTACGTGTCGACTGGAGGCCGCTATCGATCCCCCCCAGCGGACCACGGCCGGGCACCCGATCGCCCAGCACGCGAATCCCTTCCCCGAGGCGCAAGCGGGAGGCGAAAGTGCCGCCGCTAACCTGCTCCGCAGGTGAGGGCGCGCCCGAGCTCGCCGGCGGCCAGCCCACCACGGCTACGGAGCCGCAGACCGAACTGAGCAGCCTGAGCTGACGCGCCAGTAGAGTTTCACCCCCTAGCTTCAAGACAGCCTTCGGCTGCCCCATGCGGCGGCTGGCTCCTCCTGCCAGTACGAAGCCCGTGACCTCGGCGAATCGCCTCGGCACAGGACGGAGGGCCAAACTCGCTGAAGCACCAAGGCAAAGCACGGGTCGAGGCTCCGCTGGGGGTCCGCACTCCGATCAGCGTCCCAGCGAGGCCTGTTTGTCGGCGTACATGCGCGCGTCCGCTTCAGAAAGGGTTTGTTCGGCGCTGCAGCCGGGTGTGTGCAGGTACCAACCCACACTGACGGAGATGGGCACGTCGCCGAGCCGATGCGCCCGGTCCCATTCAGCAACCTTTTCCTGGATGCGGCCGCGCACAATCAGGGCGCCCTGGTCATCCGTCTCCGGAAGGATGAGGACGAACTCGTCGCCGCCATAGCGCACCACGTGGTCCGAGCCCCTCACACAGGACTTGAGGATAGCCGCCACCTGCGCCAGCACTTCGTCGCCCACTAAATGGCCGTAGCGATCATTCACTTGCTTGAAGTTGTTGACGTCGCACATCATCACGCCCAGCGGGCGCCGGTTGCGTTCAGCCCGGGCGATTTCCCGGTGCAGCAACTCATTCAGAAAGCGCCGGGTGAAGACGTTGGTGACTGGATCAAACATGCTGGCCGAATGCTCCATCTGGGACCGCATGAGCTGGCGCAAAGTGAGCAGGCGGATCTTGCGTAGCTCGGCCTCACGGCGCACGATGTAAATAGAGGCAACCAGGGCAACCACCAGAACGACGAAGATCAGTTGGGGAGGAATGATGAGCTCGACCGGACCGGCACGCCAGAGGCCGCGCGGCAGAAAAAGGGAGAGGGCACCGAAACCCAGGGCGCAGGCCAGGAAGATGATCAAAGCCGACAGGCCCTGGCGCTCGGATTCGAGCCGGGAAATTTCGGCTTGCAAATGATCGCGCAGCCCGGCCGCTTCGGCATCGCTCTCTTTGCGAACCATCCGTCCCTTCCGCCGCCGCAGATGAGCGGCCTCCACCCTCGATCCCACAGCATTATAGGTTTACTGAATGCGAAAGGGAACCGGCCGCTCCGCGGAATCCGGGCGTTGATGGGGCGCCAGGACACAACCGCCGGGGCTAGGTGGAAATGCTAACCCAGCCGGATCGGCGTGCCTCCGGCAGGAAGGGGAAGGCCGTGATCTGCCCCTGGAACGACTCGGCCCAGCGTCCCGGAATCGCGGCGTGGCACGATGGGCAGCAGCCGTCGGAGGTCAGGCGATAATCGGTAATCAGGTAGCCGTAACGCGCGATAAGCAGCTCATGGCACTGCGGGCAGCGCGTGTTTTCAAGGTCGCCCACCTGTCCCGGCAGATTGCCCGCGTAGACGAACCGCAGTCCGGCTTTCTTGCCGATCTCCGCCGCACGCATGAGCGTTTCCGGGCTGGTGTTCTCCGGATCCATCATCTTGTAGTCCTTGTGGAAGGCGGTGACGTGCCACGGAATGTCCGGCGAAACGCCGGCCAGGAATTCCGCCAGCCGGGTGAGCTCGTCATTCGAGTCGTTGAAGCCGGGAATCACCAGGGTCACAATCTCCAGCCAGATGCCGAGCTCATGCAGCCGGCGGATAGTGTCCAGGATCGGCCCGATGCGGCCACCCAGCTGCCGGTAGTGCCGGTCATCAAAGCTTTTCAGGTCAACCTTGTAGAGATCAATCCACGGGCGGAGATATTCGAGCACCTGAGGTGTGCCGTTGCCATTCGAGACGAACCCCGTCAGCAAGCCCGCCTTGCGCGCTTCTTTAAACACCGCCACAGCCCATTCGCTGGTAATCAGCGGTTCGTTGTAGGTACTGACGATCACCTTGGCGCCTTGCCGCAAGGCATCGCGCACCAGCCCCTCTGGGGAGGCTTCAAGCGGCGGCGATACGGCCGCGGGATCGCGCAACGCCTGTGACGTGACCCAGTTTTGGCAGTAGGAGCAGTGAAGGTCACAGCCGAGCATGCCGAAACTGTAGGCCAGCGCGCCGGGATAGGCATGGAAGAAAGGTTTCTTCTCGATGGGGTCGCATTGCACGCCGCCCACGTAGCCCCAAGGCACATAGAGCTTGCCGCCACGGTTAAACCGTACTTTGCAAACGCCCAGCTGCCCCTCGGGAATGCGGCAGCAATGGCCACAGGCGAAGCAACGCACGAACCCGCGGTCCATCGGCTCCCAGAGGTCGCCTTCGCGGACGTACTTCTGGAGAATGGCTTTCAGCGTTGACATGGCAGCTTGCCCAGGAGAACCCCACTCCTGGCTTCCCTCTCACTTATCATATTCTACCAGCCTCCGCCGTCCCTCGCCACCACTCGCTAAGTGTACCTCCGGGATGGAGCCAACCCATTGGCCGTTCTCTCGTCGTCATCCTGCCAGCCCGATGGGGCGTTGCTTTTGTCAAAAATCGGTGGTGCGGTAGAGGGCTCAAACGGCGGGGATCAAGAAACACACATTACACGATCGAGACTTTTCCGCATGTCTGGTGGTCACCTCCAGCCCATGGGGCTGCGGGCACTGCTGGCGAGCGAAAATGGCCAGTACGAATTTTCAACAACATAGTGGGATTCACCGCGGCCAAATCGAATATCATGTTTATTTTCAGCAATATAATGGGATTCATTGTCACCCCAGATTTTTCTCACCTTCGACCGGCCTGAGATGGCCATAACGGGCTCCAAGCGAGGGGCATGGCACCGCAAGTAATACACTACATTATGCTATCAGCCAACAAACCAAGGGGCACCATGATCGGGCGGCGCCTCCAAGCTCAAATGTCGTAGTAAAGAGCAAACTCGTAGGGATGGGGGCGCGTCCCGACGGCCTGCACCTCATTCTTCATCTTGTAGTCTATCCAGGTTTCGATCAGCTCCTCACTGAAGACATCACCCTTGAGCAGGAAGTCGTGATCGCGTTCCAGGGCGCGAAGAGATTCTTCGAGCGACCCGGGGAGAGACGGCACCTTCTTGAGCTCCTCGGGGCCGAGGTCGTAAATATCTTTGTCCAGCGGCTCGCCGGGATCGATTTTGTTTTCGATACCGTCCAGTCCAGCCATCAGCATGGCAGCGAAGCAGAGATAGGGGTTGCTGGAGGGGTCCGGGGGACGGAACTCAAGCCGCTTGGCCTTGGGGCTGGCCGAATACATAGGGATGCGGATGGCGGCGCTGCGGTTGCGGCGCGAATAGGCTAGGTTCACCGGTGCCTCGAACCCGGGAACCAGGCGCTTGTACGAATTCGTGGTAGGGGCGGCCAAAGCGACGACGGCGGGTGCATGCTTGAGCAGTCCGCCGATGTACCAGAGAGCCATTTGGCTGAGGCCAGCGTACTGGTCTCCGGCGAACAGGGGCTTACCATCCTTCCACAGGCTCTGGTGGGTGTGCATGCCGGAGCCGTTGTCCTGGAAAATGGGCTTGGGCATAAACGTCACCGTCTTGCCGTACTGGTGGGCGACGTTGCGCACGATGTACTTGTAGATCATCATGCGGTCGGCAGCGGTTACCAGCGGCTGAAACCGCTGGTCGATTTCACACTGGCCGCCGGTGGCCACCTCGTGGTGGTGGCATTCGACTTCCAGCCCCACCTTTTCCATGGTGAGCACCATTTCGGACCGGAGGTCCTGATAATGGTCGGTGGGCGGCACGGGGAAATAGCCTTCTTTGTAGCGCGGGCGGTAGCCGAGGTTGTCGCGCTCGCGGCCCGAATTCCAGCGGCCTTCCTCGGCATCGATGAAGTAGTAGCCGTGCTGCTGCGCCTGGTCGAACCGGATATTGTCAAAGATAAAGAACTCAGCTTCGGCGCCGAAGTAGGCGGTGTCTGCAATGCCGGTGTAGGCCAAGTAGGCTTCCGCCTTCTTGGCGATGTGGCGCGGGTCCTTCAGGTAGTGCTGCTTGGTGACGGGGTCGACAATGTCACCGATCATCACCAGCGTGGGCACGTCGCTGAAGGGATCCTGCATGTACCAGCTGGGGTCCGGCACCAGCAGCATGTCGCTCTCGTGGATAGCCGCCCAGCCGCGGATGCTGGAGCCGTCCATGCCGAAGCCATCCTCGAAGGATTTCTCGGTCAACTCATGAATCGGAAAGGAAACGTGATGCCACAGTCCGGGCAAATCCGTAAAGCGAATATCCACCACCTTGATGTTGTTGGCGGCAGCAAAGTCAAGCACAGCCTTCGGGTTCATGTCACCTCCATAAAGAAATTTTTGCGACCCGATAAACGCGAGGAATGCTGGCTGGAAGTTCGCCGGCTAGCCACGATAGCCCGCGGGCGAAGCTGAAGTCAAGAGTTGCGCGGCCTTGCAGCCGCACGGGGAGGCCAAGCGTCCCCTCGAGCCTACCTGGGGGCTACCACGGCGGCGCTAGCTGCGCCAGCGGAGCGTGACCGGCCCCGGTAAGGGATGCCGCATCGGCTGGCCCGTAGCCTTGGACTCCAGGTAGGCCTGCTTTAGCTGGAAATACCACTTAGCCGGACGGTCCGCATCATCAATCAGCATCAGCTGCGGGTTGTACTTCAAACCTTCAGCCTGCTGTTCCATGGTGCGCCGGTCCTGCTCGAGGAAACGGCGGGCGAAGAAGCGGAAGATGGAGACCATGAACGGCACGTGACGGAAAACGTTCCAGGCAGCGCAGAAATCGATGCGGCAGCGGTTCGAGGTGAGCGGGGTCACGGTAGCCCGGCTAGAGAACCAATACTCGCCGCAGCGAATCTGCTCGAATCGCATGTTGGGGAGCACGAACTCGATGGTGGTCGTGATGGGCTGCCCGTAAACACCCAGAAGCTTGTAGGCCGCACTGTTGGCCGAGGGTGGATGGGCACGGATGCGGAAGCCGTAGGGAATAGGCTCGAACACCTTCTCCTTCTCATGAATGCTGTTACGCCGGCGCCACCACCAGGCCTGGTGGACAAAGGGGCCGTGCGCCGGATCCATCAAGCCAATGATTCCGTGGTCGATGGTGGTGGGCATTTCGCAAGCCAGGCGGGTGATGCGATAGCGGCCGTGGAGAACGGGCAGCTTTGGCACCGGCGGCGGGGTGGGGTGGCGCTGAGCGGCATCGGGCATGTAGACCCACACATAACCGTCCTGCTCTTGGCAGGGGAAGTGAGCGGCGAAGACGCGGTCGATCCGCAATTTGTCGCGTTCGGTCCGCGAGGGCACCTCCACGCACTCGCCGCTCTGGGCGTCGAAGCACCAGCCATGGTAGGAGCACTCGACGCGCGTGCCATCAAAGCGGCCGTAGGAGAGCGGCATGCCGCGGTGCGGACAGCTGTCGCGCAGGGCGAACCACTCGCCCCGGGTGTTGCGGCCGATGACCAGAGGCACGTCTAGCAGCATGGCCTTCACCAGCCGCCGGCGGCCTACCTGGTTGGCCACTAAGGCGGGATACCAGAAGCCGCGCAACATCCCGCCAGCGCCCGATTCGGCGGAGCGGCGGTCATCTTCCTGAATCGATTTCACTCCCAACATTATAGCCAGGGAAATGTTGGCCGGGTGCTTCCGTGATTCCTCCAGCCCGCCATTCAAGCCCCCTGCCTTGCGGAGGGCCGTCGCGTGGGGTAAAACTACCCCACCTACTTTCATCCAGGAGGGATCGAACTTGAAAAGGACAATACGCAGCTTTGCCTGTGGCCTCATGGTGACCCTGGCGGCGGCGCTGGTGACAGCGGGAGAGCATCCGGCCACGGATCGTTTGACCGCCATGGACGTTTTCAACATCCAGTACGGGGCCGACCCCCAGATCTCGCCCGACGGTTCAAAGATCGTCTACGTCCGCCAGTTCTGCGACATCATGACGGATAAGCGCGCATCCAACCTGTGGATCGTCAACCGCGACGGCACTCAGAACCGGCCTCTCACCACCGGAAGTTTCAGCGACACCTCCCCGCGCTGGTCACCCGACGGTACGCGCCTGGCCTGCGTCTCCGATCGCGACGGGCATCCGCAGCTCTACGTCCGCTGGATGGATACGGGACAGACGGCGAAAATTACCGACCTCGAATTCCCGCCCAGCGGTATCGCCTGGTCGCCGGATGGGAAGCTGATTAGCTTCGCCGCCCTCGTGGCCGGCTCGGAACCGAGGCTTGCCGAGCTGCCCAAACCCCCGGCGGGCGCACACTGGGCTGATCCGCCGAAGCTGTTTGACCGCCTCGTTTACCGCTTCAACGGCCAAGGCTACCTCAAACCGGGATTCACACAACTCTTCGTCGTGTCCGCCGATGGCGGCGCGCCGCGCCAGCTCACCACCGGCAATTTTCCCCATGGCACCAGTGCCTTGGGCGGTGCCAGCACGGCTTGGACACCCGACGGGCAATACTTGATCTTCGCGGCAAAGCTCGAACCCGACTACGAGTACACCTACCACAGGCAGATCTACGAACTGCGTCTGGCAGATGGTCAAATCAAGCAGCTGACACATCGCGAAGGGCCCAACAACTCGCCCCAAGTTTCGCCGGATGGCCAGCGGATCGCCTACACCGGCTACGACGACCGCTACCAGGGGCACCAGACAACCTATCTCTACGTCATGGACCGCGACGGCAGCCATCCGCGTCCGCTTTCCGCCAGCCTGGACCGTGATGCCGAGAATCCTGAATGGGCGGCGGATGGCAGCGGCGTTTACTTCCTCTACGACGACCAGGGCGATACCAAGCTGGGTTTCGCTTCCCTGGACGGCAAGGTAACGATTCTCGCGAACCACGTGGGCACGGGCGGCTCGTCGTATGGAGGCGGCCACGCGTTCACAGTGGCCCGCGACGGTACCTTCGCTATCCCCTATACGCTGCCCGACGAGCCCGGCGACATCGCCGTGGGACGGGCTGGGGAGTCGGGGATCCCGATCATCACCGCCTTAAACCGCGAGCTGCTGAGACAGAAGAAACTGGGGCAGGTGGAGGAATTCTGGTTCAACTCCTCCAAGGACCAGCGCAAGATCGAAGGCTGGCTGGTGAAGCCGCCGGACTTCGACCCTGCCAAAAAGTACCCGCTGATTCTAGAAATCCACGGCGGCCCCTTCGCCAACTATGGCGACCGGTTTGACATCATGAAACAGATTTGGGCGGCGCTGGGCTACGTGGTGCTTTACGTCAATCCGCGGGGCAGTACGAGCTATGGTGAGGAGTTCGCCAACCTCATCCACCACGCCTATCCTGGCGACGATTTCTACGACCTCGATTCGGGCGTAAGCGCGGCCGTGGCCAAGGGATACATCGACCCGGAGAATCTCTTTGTCACCGGCGGCAGTGGCGGCGGGGTCCTTACCTGCTGGATGGTCGAGCGCAGCACGCGTTTTCGCGCCGCGGCGAGCCTCTATCCGGTCATTAACTGGTACAGCTGGACGCTGACGGCGGACATTCCCATCATTGGCGTCAAGTACTGGTTTCCGGGCCCGCCCTGGGAGTATCCGCAGCAGTACTACGAACGCTCCGTGATCAATCACGTGCAAAAGGTGAAGACGCCCACCATGCTCATGACCGGAGAGGACGATTACCGCACGCCCATCTCAGAAGCTGAGCAATTCTACGAGGCGCTGAAGCTGCGGAAGGTCGACACGCTGCTAGTGCGCGTGCCGGGCGAGCCCCACGGCATCAGCCAGCGGCCCAGCCACCTGATTGCCAAGACGCTCTACGTGGCCGGCTGGTTTGAGCAGCACCGGGCGCGGCCGGCTAGGGCCGGGGCCACCGCGCGCTGACCACCGCCGCCGGCCTAGGGGGCGGGATCAAATCACGGCGGAGCGCAGTACCTCGTAGAGGCGGTCGGCTACGATCTGGTCCTCGCCCGGACGCATCATCCAAACGCCAACCACGATCGTGTTGCTGCCTCCCGGGAGGCCAGCGCTCGCCGGTCCGCCACCGGTGGCCGGGTTGAGCTCGATCCGCGGCTTACCCTGCCGCATCCTCTCCATCACCTCGCGACCGGTGAGCTTGATCCGGCTCAGATCGTAAGTAATGAGCAGGTGAGGCACGTGGTTGGCGACGGGCGGGACGAAGATTTTTGTCTCTACGGTGGGAAGGTCTTTCAGGCGTGCGGCGATTCTTTCGGCGCGACTGCGAAACTCCCTTTCCATCGCCGCCTCGTCCTGGCTTAAGAGCCAGTCGACAGCCGCCACCAGCCCAACGATCTCTTCCTTGCCCACCTTCATGCCGCGACCGATCGTATTCGAGTTGGGCGAATTGTTCAGCTTGGCTGCGGCGATCAGATCCTTGCGCCCCAGCAGCAAGCCCGTGCATTGCGGCCCGCGTATCCCCTTGCCGCCGGAAAACGCGACAAGGTCAAATCCCATCTGGGTGTAATGCCAGAGGTTGGAGATGGGTGGGATGTCGGCGGCGGCGTCGTTGAAGCAAGGCACGCCGTGCTGGTGAGCCACCCGCACCCAATCTTCGCGGCTGATTTGCCCGCTCTCCGCCGCGTTGAAGTAGTGAGCCATGACCGTCCGTTCCGTGAAGGCCTGCTCGTACTCCTCCAGGGTCTCGACTTCGACAAAGCGCACGCCAGCGTTGCGGACGCCATGATCATACTCGTAGCGGTGGGCCCTCTGCACGATGACCTCGTTCTTCAGCCCAGTCATGTCGGTTGGAATATTCACAATGGCCTGCTGATTTCCCAGCGTGACGCAAGCAGCGGTTCCTAGGGTGAGGGCCGCGGCGGCTCCCGCCGTCACCAGCGCGGCCTCACAGCGCAAGCGTTTAGCGAGGTACTCTCCGGCCGCATCGAGCAGTTCGTTGAGGTTGACCGGCTGCTGCGCTGCCAGCGCCATGGCCGCCTGGACTTCATCCGGCATGATCGAGGCGGAGAGGACAGTGTAGGTACCCGCGGCGTTGATGAACGGGGTCACGCCCAGCTTTTGGTAATAATCAACGCCAGGCCCCGGCGCGGACCTTGCGCCCCGCAGAATACGCGCCGTAGGGGGATGACCGGAGGGGTTCGCGGCTTTGCTGGCAGCAGCCCCTGCCATGAGGGCTGCACCGCTGCTGCGCAGGAGCTGACGCCGATTCAGGCTTCGAGCCATGCAACCTCCTCGAATGTCTCTATTCCCGCGGATAATTGTCAGCCCGCGCACGCGGAGAATTGCCGAGAGCTGGCGTCGTAAAGTACTGCGCGGGCGCCTTCCGCCATTCAACCATGCTGAGGCCGGATGGATCGTAGAGAATTCTCCCGCCGCGGATCGTCATGCGTGCCACCAGCTTCGCCTGACCATCCATTCGGGCGTAGCCGCAATCGATGTAACTAAACGGCCCCTGCAGCTCTTCCAGCACCGCAATGTCGGCCTCCCGGCCCACCGACAGCGTTCCCAGCTCGGGGCGGTGAATCTCGCGTGCGGGATTAACGGTGGAGCGGCGAATGAGCTCGGCCAGCGGCACGCCCATGGCTAGGAATTTGGACAGGACCTCGGTCATATTCAACACCGTGAAGTTGCCGTGGTGCAAGTCGGTGGAGATCGAGTCGGGAAGGAAGCCCTGCTCGACGGCCGGCACCGCATTGCGAAACCAGAAGCTCGCCTCGCCGTGGCCCACGTCGAAGATGACGCCGCGCGCCCGCGCCTCCGTCAGGATCGGATTGAGCTTGCCATCAGGCAGCAGGATGGGGAACTGCTGGGCAAAGACGTGAGTGTGAATGTCGCCCGGCCGCATCTTCTTCAAAATCAGCTCGCTATAGGGCCTTTCGGGACGTGGCCAGAAGTCAAACATGACCGGGACGCCGGCCATCTGGCCGCATTCTTCGGCGCGGTCGACGGCCGCCCAGGGTGTGTGCTCGGCGTCCCAAGGCTGATAGGTCCAGTAGTGCGCGGTTTTAACCCCCACCAGGATATCGCGGTGCTTGGCGATGGTCTCGGCGCACCGCTTCACATCCATCTGATCGATGCTCTGCTCAAGCCCGCCGTTCATGCCGTCGGCCACAATGTTGAGAAAGGCCAGTACACGCACCTTGGCATGGTCGATCACCTCCTCCTTCTCCTGCAAAAAGGTGTCTGCTCCGGCGCTGCCCGCATCCACGATGGTCGTCACTCCCGCCTGGAGCGCTAGGTCCGCCGGGATGCCTAGGGGTGCCAGCTGCGAACGCGCGTCCGGTGCGAACCAGTTGAGCGGCGCGCCTCCGTGGCCAACATGAAAGTGAATGTCGATCAGGCCAGGTGTCACGTAGAGGCCTTTGACGTTCACGACCTTGGCTGCCTGGACCTCCGGAATATCCTTAGCCACCGCGGCAATCCTTCCGGACGCCACGGCTACGTCCATCACCGCGTCCACGCCATTGGCCGGATCAAGCACGTGGCCGCCCTTCAACAGCAAGTCGTAGCGGGCCGCCGGAGCCTGCGCGGGCAAACTCTGGGCTGCGGTTAGCATGGCCAGGGATAGCACGGAGAAATGTAAACAAGGTTGCATCATAGCACTCCCCGCGTGCGAGTAGCTCAGATAGTCCGGTTTCGAGGCCTGACCCTAAACACGGCCTGGCATTCTGTTCCGCAGATTCGCCGCAAGGAACACCAAAGAGGTCGCGCCGAATCCCGGCCGCGACGGCCGTTGTCCAGTGCCTCGCCCAGAGGGAGTATCAGCCAATGGCGGGAGGGATGCAAGGACTGGAAAGAAGACGAGGTGGCGCGGGTTTCGCCCCACGCCACCCGTCAGCACTCAGCTGGCAGCCCGGCATAAAGCCAGCCGGGTGCCCGAGCCGTTCTTCTTGGTCCGCTCGCGGTGAAGGGCTTTCTTCAGGAGACCGGCCAACTGCAAGCGGGCGCGGTGAAGCTGCGACTTGAGTGTGCCCTCGGGCACTCCCAGGGCCTGGGCCGCCTCCTCCGTCGAAAGCCCCTGGACGTCACGCAACTCGACGGCGGACCTTAAGGCCGGGGGCAGGTCTTGCAAGTTGCGCAGGTAGATTTCGCCCATCTCCTTGTGAGCGTACGCCTCTTCAGGATCGGGCCGGTGGTCTCGCACGCGGTCCGCCAAGGTCAGGTCCTCCTGCTCCAGGACTTCTGCATCCAGCGAAACGGCGGGACGAGCCCGCTGGCTGCGCAGCCGCATGAGGGCCGCATTGATCACGATGCGGGTCAGCCAAGTTGAGAATTGCGAGCGTCCTTCGAAACGGCGCAAGTTGCGGAATGCCGAAAGTAGGCCGTCCTGTAAGGCGTCTTCGGCATCTTCCGGATTGCCCATCAACTTCAGGGCGGTGGGGTAGAGGACCGTAGCGTAGCGCGCAAAAAGCATGTCAAGCGCGCTCTTGTCACCCTTGAGGCTCCTCTTGATCAACGTCTTCTCGTCGGTGACCTGGCGACCTGTTCTCAACTGCATTGCGATTCTCCTCTCTTCCGACCCTACCTGCTCGGATTCGTTCTTGGCCAGCATGTGAGCCACCCCACGACGGGAAAGGCAGCCCCTCTGGATCAGCGCTCCTCCGGCTTGCTGGACTGAAAAGCGAACGCTGATCCCGTCATTTCCTCCGGCGGATCACCTCCGGCCATGGCGTGGGCGATCACTAACTGCCGTGCCTCCACGCGCAAGGCCGGCCAACTCGAGGCGAAGAGGGCCGCACCGGCCAGGCTGGCCAAGCCGCCCAAGGCGACCGTCAGCGGTGCGCCAATGCGGCCTGCGACCGCGCCGGCTAGCAGTGCCCCGAAGGGCGCCATCCCCATAAACATCATGGTGTAGACGGACATCACCCGACCGCGCAGCTCGTCCGGCACCATGTGCTGAATGAGCGTGTTGGATGAAGCCATTTGCAACATCATCGAAAACCCTACCGGCAGTAGTAGCAGCGCCGACAACCAGAAGCGGCGGGAGAGGGCGAAGAGGATCAGGCTAGTGCCGAACCCCGCTGAGGCGAAGGACACCCAACGCCCCAGTCCGCGAATGCCGCGGCGGGCCGCCAGCGTCAGCGTCCCAGCCAGGGCGCCAACTCCCGAGGCGCCCATGAGCAGCCCCAATCCCCTCGCACCGCCGTGCAGGATCCGGTCGGCGAAGATAGGCATAAGGACGGCATACGGCATGCCAGTGAGGCTTACCAGCCCCAGGAGCAGCAGTAGTGCGCGGATGGGCCCGGTGTGCACCACAAACTGGAAACCTTCGGCGATGCTCTCCAGCGCCGACGTCGCCTGCTGCCCGCGCGGCGGCGGGTCAATTTCCATCAGCAACAATCCCGCGATCACCGCGAGGTAGCTGAGGCCATTAGCGAAGAAGCACCATCCCTCGCCAATCGACGCCACCAGGATGCCCGCAATCGCCGGTCCGATAATGCGCGCGCCATTGACCATCGAGGAGTTCAAGGCAATGGCATTCACCAGGTCCTGCCCCTTCACCATTTCCACGATGAACGCCTGCCGCGCCGGAATGTCGAACGCGTTTGCCGTTCCCAGCAGGCCCGCCAGCAGAACGATGTGCCATACCTGGATGCGACCCAGCAGGGTGAGCGCCGCGAGAATAAAGGCCAGCAGCATCATCGATGTCTGCGTGGCAATCACAATGCGATGGCGACTGTAGCGGTCCGCCGCCAGGCCCCCCAGCGGAGCCAGCACAAACGAAGGAATCTGGCCCACAAACCCGACGAGACCCAAAAGTACGGACGACCCTGTTAGCCGGTACACCAGCCAGGATTGGGCTACCGATTGCATCCAGGTGCCGATCAGCGAGATCATTTGGCCGCTGAAAAACAACCGGTAGTTACGGTGGCGCAGGGCACGAAACATCACCGGAAGCTCCAAGCGCTTCTCGGCACGGGCGATTTGGGCCTGGCTCTCTAGCATCACCGTTCGCCAATCAATGCACGCTAGCCACCGTTCCTCTGGGCGGTCGCCTCATCAGAAACGACAGCGGGATCAGCAGGGCGGCCGCCACGCCCAGCAACCAGAAATTGTCGAGATAAGACATCATCCAGGCCTGCCGGATGATTGCACCGTAAAGCTGCCCGTAAGCCTGCTGGATTCCCCCTACGGAGCCGCTCTGCAGCAGCATCTGCCCCGCGCGGTGGGCCGCCTCGCGGAATCCGGGATCGAAGGCGGAGGCGTGGGCCACCAGCACGCTCTGGTGAAATTGCGAGCGGCGGGCCAACATGGTTGTCACGAAGGAGATACCCACACTGCCCCCGATGTTTCGTGCCAAGTTGATAAGTCCAGAGGCCGCGTTGTTCTTTTCCCGCGGCAGGTACGCGTAGGCCGCCGTGTTGATGGGAATGAAGAGAAAGGCCAGCCCCGAAGCCTGAAACACGCGCGCCCACATCATGGTGTTGAAGTCGACGTCCAGGTCGAACCGGTACGCCATGTAGAACATGGCCACCGCCAGCGCCGTGAGGCCAAAGGCGATCAGCTTGCGTGCGTCCCAACGCGCGAGTAGATAGCCGACCAATGGCAGCATGATGATGATGGCAAAGCCGCCGGGCATCAGCATGAGGCCGGCTAGTTCGGCCGTGTACCCCATGAGCGTCTGCGAAAGCTGCGGAAGGAGGACGGTGGTTCCGTACAAGACGAACCCCACCATGAACAGCATGATGCAAGCCATCAAGAACGTTCGGTTGCTAAACAGCCTGACCTCAACGACCGGATCATGGTGGCGACGCTCCCAGAAATAGACGGCCACGAGGCACACTGCAGAAACAATGGCCAGCACCGTGATGTAATGTGTCTCGAACCAATCCTCCCGTTCGCCCTTATCCAGAATCACCTGCAGCGAGCCCAAGCCCAGGGCCAGGAGCGCGAAGCCTATGTAATCGATCTTCACACCAGCGCCTTTTCTTCCTTTCAGCCACGGGGGATCAGAAACTAGCCGCGAAGTAAGCAAGAGGGAGAGTACGCCCACCGGAATATTGATAAAGAAGATCCAGCGCCAGCTGTAGTTGTCGGTGATCCAGCCGCCCACCGTCGGTCCTAAGGCGGGAGCGAACACCACCGCCATGCCATAAACGGCGAACGCCATTCCGCGCTGGGCCGGAGGAAACGTGTCCGCCAGGATCGCCTGTTCGCTAGGCTGCAATCCTCCCCCGCCAGCCCCCTGAAGCACCCGAACGAAAATCAGGAAAGGAAGGCTGGGAGCAATGCCGCAGAGGAAAGAGCTCAGGGTAAACAGGGCTACGCAACTCATGTAGAAGCGCTTCCGGCCAAAGACCGAAGACAACCAGCCAGACAGGGGAAGCACGACCGCATTGGAAACTAGATACGAGGTCAGCACCCAGGTGCTTTCGTCCTGACCGGCCGCGAGGCCGCCGGCAATGTGCGGTAGCGCCACATTGGCAACACTCGTATCGAGTACCTCCATAAACGTCGCCAACGTGACAGTCAGGGCGATGAGCCAAGGGTTGTGACCGGGGTCCCAGCCCAGCTCTCGATGAGCCTTTTCTGACCTGGTTTCTGTTTCACTCATGCCTGCCCGCTTGCGTCGCTCCATGAATTGAGGGCGGAGATTTCGCGCAAAATCAGTTCTTTCGCCACCTCGCCGCCGAGTCTGTCCTTGATAGGACTAACGGTTCGGTCATTCGGCGTTTTCGACGACGCCAATTCAGATCGTGGTGTCATCGCACCTTTACCTTCGGTTCCACTGACATTCCGGGTCGGAGCAAATGCTCGGGATCTTGCCCGGTTTCGAAACGAATTCGCACCGGTACTCGCTGCACGATCTTTACGTAGTTACCCGTGGCGTTTTCGGGAGGGAGCAGACTGAACACGGCGCCTGTGCCGCCCGCAATGCTTTCCACCCGGCCTTTGTAATCGCGACCGTAGGCGTCCACATGGATCTTGACCGGCTGGCCGGGGCGCATCTGGCGGAGCTGGGTCTCTTTAAAGTTGGCCGTCACCCAGATGTTCTCCAAGGGCACAATGGCCATCAGCTGCTGCCCCGGTGTCACGTACTGGCCTGGCTGCACCGAGCGTTTCGCCACTACGCCATCCACCGGCGCCACGATGCGCGTGTACGTAAGGTTCAGTTCTGCCTGCCCGACGGCGGCCCTTGCTTTCTCCACCATGGCCGCAGCCGCCTGAGCTCGTGCCCTTTGAATCCGAACCTGCTCGGGCCCTGTGCGGGCGGCTTCCAGGGCCGCCTCAGCCTGAGCGAGGCGTGCCCGGGCTTGGCTCACCTGGTCCTGCACGGCCTGCACGGAAGCGCGCGCCGCAGCGACAGCCGCCGCTGCCGCCTTGGCTGTCTCGACGGCTTGCGTGTACTGCTGCTCGGAAATCTCCTGCTTATCCACCAGAAGCTTGTAACGGCGCACGTCGTCCTGGGCCTTGGCGTTGTTGGCCTCGGCCTGTTCCAGGAATGCCTGGGCCGCCGCCAGCTGCTTTTCGGCGGCTGACACGCCAGCCTGGGCGTTGTTAACATCCGCCGATGCGGAACGCACTTGGCTGGTGGTGCTCACCGAAGTAATCGGCACGTTCACCTGGCTGGCCACGGCGGAGGCCTGATCATTAGCTAGAGCGGCCTTGGCGCTGTCCAGGGCCAGCTGGTAATCCTTGGGATCGATCTCCGCCAGCAGGAATCCGGCCTTGACATACTGGTTGTCGTCCACGTAGACGCGTGTGATGTAGCCCGCGATGCGCGAGGTGACGGGATTGATGTAACCGTCGATCTGCGCGTCGTCGGTTGATTCCCACTGCATGTAATAGTGATACAGCATCGCCCCGGCAGCCACCAGGACAAGGGCAGCGATCGGCACAAGGATCTTCAGGCCCGGCTTCCTGTAGGATGAAAGCTCCCGGCGCGGCTCGACTTCGCGGCTCGCCTCGAGGGGCTCCTCCACCTCAGCCTTGGTGCGAATCTCGGTCACCTTCACCTGCGACATGTCACTTTCCTCCCAGGTAGGCCTTCACGGCCTTTTCCGCGACGCCCGCCGCCCGGGCGAGCTCGACCTTGGCGATGTTGTACGCATAAAGACTCGAAATGTATGACTGGTTGGCGGCAGCCACGGATTCCTGAGCCTGCACGACTTCGATGTTGTCCGTCACTCCGGCGGCAAAGCGGTCTTGAGCCTGGGTGAGGGTTTGGCTGGCCAGATCCATGTTGCTCTTGGCCACTTTGACGAGGTCTTCCGCTGCCTTCAGGTCCAGAAACGCCGAACGAACTTCGCTATCGATTCGGCCGCGCAAATCCTCGAGTTGCGCACGGCGGCGGCGGAGCTCTGTGTCCGCTTCGAGAATTTCCGCGTGGGCGCGCCCGCCCTGAAAAATCGGAATGTTCAGCGTGCCGGCGAAGGTTACTGTCCCGTGAGAACTGGCGAAGTTTGGCCCGATCACACCGTACGTGGTGTTCGTGTTCAAGGAAGGATAGCGCTCAGCCACGGCGGCCTTCCTCGAAAACTCGGCCGCGCGCATCGCCGCCTTGGCACTCAGGTAGTCGGCCCGGTTCGCATAGGCGTCCTGCAGAGCCTTTTCTAGAGTGACCCCCTCGAGCGGGGAATAAGGAACCGTGTCCGTGAGTGTGAACTGTTGGCCGGGTGGCAACCCGATGATGCGTGCCAGATTCAGCTTGTCCTTTTCGAGCTGATTTTGCGCCGCAATCAGCCGCTGCTGCTGGGTTTGAAGCTCCACTTGGGCCCGCAGTTCGTCAATCCGTGCAGCCACTCCTGCTGTCCGTTCGTCCTGGGCCCGCTTGTACAGAGCCTGTGCCGTCTTCACCTGCGCTTGCTGGGACTCGACCGTAGCCGCGTCCGCGATCGCTTGGAGGTAGGCATTTCCCACCACCAGCACCACGATGTCTCGGGCGTTCTGGTAAGCAAACTGGGAGGACTTCAGCCGTTCGGTGGTGGCCCGCAGGTTCTGCAAGGCATTCCAATCCAACACCCTCTGCGACAGGCTGGCTCGGGCGTCCTGGAAGCTGAAGGGACCCACGATCACCGGAAAGCCCGGAAAGTTGAAGTTGAGACCCTCGGCGCGCAGATTGACCTGCTCAATGTTCTGAGAGATGGAGGCGCTTAAATTGGGCAGCAACTGGCTGAGGCTCTTCAGGCGCTCAGCACGCGCAGTGCGCGTGGCCAAGTCGCTCTCGACCAAGCCGAGGTTGTATTTCAGGCCGCGCTCGATAGCCTCGCTGATGGAAAGCGATAGCACTTTCGACGTCGCCTGGCCGGGGGGCACACTGCCAAGAAACGGACTTTGCGTTCCAGTGACACTCTCGATCGAGATCGAAGATTCGGGAGCTGAGGCCTGGCCACAAACCGTCCGATGGCTCGCCAGGATCAGGCATGCCAGCAATGACTTCCACAACACCCTCAGCAACTCTGGGTTTGGTCGTTGCGTCCGAAGCATGACTCTTTTTGAAATGTCTCCTCGACTTTTTCCGCTGGCTCATCTGGCGGCGTTGTCTTTGCCCCCGGCGACTTTCTGAGCCAATCTCCATTAGCAGGTTTGCGCGGCCTGCTTCACCTCTTCTACAATGCAACGCGTCATGCAGCCCGAGGCGCGAAAGTCTGCTCCCTGGCGGAACATCCAGGCCAGGAGCTTTTTGCCCTCTGCATCGACAAAAGTTACCTCTGACAAATCGACAATGATCTGCCTTCCAACAGCTTTTGGCGCCCTTTCGTACCAAACACGCTCGAGCTCATCTACCCAAGCTCCTGCTAGCCTGCCTGCCAACTTTATGGCCAGCCCGTCTGTTGTTTCTTCAGAGCTGATCTTCAGCATGTCTGCCTCTGCCTAACGACGTCTGGGGAATCCGTGGCACGATATCGCCCACTCCTCCCGGTTCCAGATGGGCGGGTTATGTCATTCCAGGGGAAATGACTTGTTCCAAACCAGCGGGTTCCCGTATCCCATCGCTTGGACTACCGATGCCTCTATTTCGTCATCTGCCGATATTTCGGCATAGGACTTCGGCACAGATCAACATCTCTACCGGGTCGGACGGATCCACCAAGTGTCCCCGGGCCTTGGCCACCTTCCGCCCAATTTTTTGCCAGTTATACAGCCGAATGCTTCGCCCATTTTTGACTCTCTAGATGAAATTATCTGGCTTATAATCAAATGGTTGAAACGGAGTTTGGGATGCCCAACAATCACCAACGGTTTAAACGAGGGTGTTCGTTGACGCCTCCGCTCCCCGCATGATATAAGGGGTCAGCCAGTGTCTGGGATGGGGACTTTTGGTGTAGTCCATTCCTCGGTAGCTCAATGGTAGAGCATTCGGCTGTTAACCGAAGGGTTGCAGGTTCGAGTCCTGCCCGAGGAGCCAATCTTTTCAACAAGTTGGCTGTGGGAAGTTTGACAAAGATTGCGTCGGGCCTTTCTCCCGTAGACGTTTATCCCACTTGTAG
>CADDZE010000019.1 GCA_902812465.1 Acidobacteriota bacterium
CGCCAGGTGCGCGGCGTGCGCCTTCGCGACGGCCGCACGGTGGAAGCGGGCGCGGTCGTGATCACCACCGGCACGTTCCTGAACGGGCTCATTCACTGCGGCGAAGAGACCTATCCCGCCGGGCGTTCCGGCGAGCCGCCCTCGCTGATGCTCGGGGAAGCGCTGCGCGGCCTTGGCTTCGAGGTTGGACGGCTGAAGACGGGAACTCCGCCGCGGCTCGACGCGCGCACCATCGATTTTTCCCAGTTCCAGGTGCAGCCGGGGGATCCGATCCCTACACCCTTCAGCTTTCGCACGCGCGCCATCACCCAGCCGCAGACGCACTGCTGGATTGCCTACACAAACGCACAGACCCATCGTCTGATCCGGGAGAACCTGCATCGCTCGCCGCTCTATTCGGGCCGCATCAAGAGCCTGGGCCCGCGCTACTGCCCGTCGATCGAAGACAAGGTGGTGAAGTTCGCCGACAAGCCGCAGCACCAGATCTTTCTGGAGCCGGAGGGGCTGGACACTTACGAGATCTACGTCAACGGGATGTCCACCTCGATGCCCATCGACGTCCAGCTTGGCATGGTGGCATCGATTCCGGGACTCGAGCGCGCCGAAATGATTCGTCCCGGCTATGCCATCGAGTACGACATGGTGCAGCCCACGGAACTGACTCCCTGGCTCGAAACGAAGAAGGTGGCGAACCTGTTCCTCGCGGGCCAGATCAACGGCACCACCGGCTACGAGGAAGCCGCGTGCCAAGGCATTATGGCGGGCATCAATGCTGGGCTGCGCGTCCAGGGTCGCGACCCGGTCATCATCGAGCGCACCCGCGGCTACACCGGCATTCTTATCGACGACTTGGTGAGCAAGGGGGTCGACGAACCCTACCGCATGTTTACCTCGCGCGCCGAGTTCCGTCTCCACCTGCGCATCGATAATGCCGACGAGCGGCTGACCCCCATCGGCTACGCGGTCGGCACCCTCAAGCCACAGGATTACGAAGCGTTCGTGGCGAAGCGCCAGCGAATCGCGGCGGCCACGCGGTTCCTGCTCGAAACGCGCCTCGATCCCGCCTCGCGTGCCGGTCAGGTCATCTACCGGAAGCTGGGCATGATGAGCGGCAACACCTTCACCGCGAACGCGCCCTTGACCGGCGCCCAGCTCCTGCGCCGCCCGGAGGTCAACATCGAGGACCTGGTGGAATGGATCAACGAAGGCTTGGCCGGGCAACACTTGCTCCCCCTCGGGGGCGGCGGCGAATGCTCGCTCTTCGCGCGCGAGGAAGCCCGCCGGTTGGAGACCGGCTTCAAGTACGAGGGCTATCTAGCCCAGCAGGAAAGGCAGATCGAGCGCCTGAAGCGCGCCGAGGCCCGCCGCATTCCCGAAGGATTTGATTACACCAAGGTCTCGGGTCTGTCCCGCGAAGTCACCGAGAAGCTGCTCAAGGTTCGCCCTCTCACGCTCGGGCAGGCCGCGCGGATTCCTGGCGTCACGCCGGCGGCGGTTTCCCTGGTAAACATCTACATCGAAATCTTCCAGCGCCGTGCTGCGGAACAAGCCACCGTGTAGGGCGCGCTGCGCTCCGTCGGCCGGTCAGGGGCCTGGAGGCGGAGAGATCGGGACGGGCGCCGCGGAAGAGATATGCACCAAGTTCCCGACCCACTGGCTCATGTCCTGCTCATTGCTCACCAGATCCTGCAAAGTGGTGCGCGCCAGCACCTGGTCGACGACTAACTGAACGGCGCGCCACAGCGAGCGAATGGAGCAGTCTATCGTGTTGGTGCAAACCTTCTCCATCCCCGCGTGCTCCTTGCAGAACTCCGGCTCAAACAGGCGCCCGCCCAGCAGCGCCAGCGCTTCGCCGGCGACGATTTGGCTGGCTGGCCGCGCCAACGTGTAGCCACCAGCCTGGCCGCGCACGCTCTTCACAAAGCCGCCGCGCCTTAGGATGCGCATCAGCTTGGCGACATAAGGAACCGAGATGCCCTCGGCGGCACTGATCTCGGCGATGGTCAGGCTGCCGCCCTGCGGTTCGCGCGCCAGCCGCAGCAGGCAGCGCAACCCGTACTCCTCCTGGGCGCTGAGTTTCATGGCTTGCTCATCCTTTGCTTCTGCCGCAGCCATCGATGAAGGCGGGCCGGCTGTTGTGCCACGGCCTCTTGGACTCCTTCGTGCTCCGCCTGCCTCTCATCGAGTCGCGCTCCAGCACTAAAGAATCCCCAGTTGCAGGCGCGCCGCTTCGCTCATCTTGCTTGGATCCCACGGCGGTTCCCATACTAGGTCCAGCTTGACTCCGGTGACGCCGGGCACGGCCTTCACCTTGTACTGAATTTCGCTGGGCAGCGAAGCGGCCGCCGGGCAGTGGGGTGTGGTCAAAGTCATTTTTATGTACACCTCGCCGTTGGCCTCGACGCGCGTCTCATAGATAAGGCCCAGCTCATAGATATTCACGGGAATTTCGGGGTCGTAGCAGGTGCGCAAAGCCTCAATGACCTTGTCCTGAATGGCAATGCGCTCCATAGCTCCGAGGTGGCCTGCCGGCACAGCTTCCCCGGAGTGGGAGTCCACGGGCGAATTCGTTCCTTCGTGCTGCGGGTCAACCACGGATGGACCTCTTTGTCGAAAAGATCGAACGCAACTTTGGGCTGAAACCTAGCCCTCAGGCTCCCCTCTCCACGGACTGCCTATCGCGCGGCCAGATCTTCGTCGCCACTTCCCTCCGTCGAAACCACTTCGGAGCCCCCGCGCAACGCGCTCTTCAGCGTGTGCCAGGCCAGCGTAGCGCACTTGACGCGTACGGGAAATTCCGATACGCCGGAAAACACTGCCAGCTTGCCGAGCGGCGGATGTTGGTCGCCGGGGAGCGGCTGGCCTGTCACCAGGGCGTGGAAAGCGTCAAACAGTGCGTCCGCCTCCGCCCGCGTTTTGCCCTTCACGGTTTCCGTCAAAATGGAGGCTGAGGCGGTAGAGATGGCGCAGCCCGCGCCCTGGAAGCTGATATCGCTGATGCGATCACCCTCCAGCCGCAGATAGAGCTTCACCTTGTCGCCACACAGGGGATTATAGCCGTCCGCCTGCTGCGAAGCATCCGGCAGGACGCGGAAGTTGCGCGGCCGCTTGCTATGGTCAAGAATCACCTCCTGGTAGAGGCCGCTGAGATCAGGCATCCATCTTCTCCCCACTCCGGGCGAACGGCTTGTGCGGCGCCCGCGAAGGTCCCGGGCTGCGGCTTACGAAAATGACTTGCCGCAACTACACGTGTGCTTGGCGTTTGGGTTCTTAAACACGAAGCCGCGCTCCAGGAGCGACTCGTGGTAACCCAGCGTCAGCCCGTCAAGGTACTGGAAGCTCTTGGGATCAACAAAGAGCCTCACGCCGTCGTACTCAAACACGTGGTCGTTGGGCCGGGGGCCACTTTCCAGCTTGAACTTGTATGACAAGCCGGAGCAACCTCCGCCTATCACGCCCAGGCGCAGACCACCGGCCATGTTGTTCTTCTCGAGTAAAGCGCGAATCTGCTTGATGGCTTCCGGAGTGACCTGAATCATTGGAAGATCTCTTTCACCTTTTCGATGCTTCTCACCAGAGTCTCGACCTCCTCTTGAGTATTGTAGAACGCAAAGGAGGCGCGCGCGGTAGCCGGGATGCCGAACCACTCCATGAGCGGCTGAGCGCAATGATGGCCGGTGCGAATGGCAACGCCTTCCTGGTCGAGCACCGTGCCGATGTCATGAGGATGGATGCCGTCCATCACAAAGGAGATGACCGCGGCTTTCTCACGAGCGGTGCCGATAATACGCAACCCGGGAATCCGCGAGAGGGATTCGGTGGCGTAGACCAGCAGCTCGCGTTCCTGCCGGGCGATGCGCTCAAGGCCGATCCTCTCCAGGTAGTCGATGGCCGCTCCTAATCCGATTGTGGCAGCGATGTTAGGTGTGCCAGCCTCGAACTTGTAGGGAATCACGTTGTAGAGCGTCTTCTCGAACGTCACCGAGCTGATCATATCCCCCCCGCCTTGGTAAGGCGGCATTGCTTCGAGGAGTCGCGCCTTGCCGTAGAGGGCGCCGATTCCGGTGGGGCCAAAGACCTTGTGGCTGGAGAAGGCGTAGAAGTCACAATCGATCTGCTGCACGTCTACCTTCAGGTGGGGCGCAGCCTGCGCCCCATCGACGAGGACTGGGATCCCCCGTTGATGGGCGAGAGCTACTATCTCCGGGAGGGGATTGATGGTTCCTAGCACGTTGGAGACGTGGGTGACCGCCACCAGCTTAACGCGCGAACCCAGCAGTTTCTCGTATTCGTCCAGCATCAGTTCGCCGCGGTCGTTGATGGGCGCCACGCGCAGTCGCGCGCCTTTCTCTTCGCAGAGCATCTGCCAGGGGACGATGTTCGAGTGGTGCTCCATGGCCGAGATCAGGATCTCGTCGCCTGCCTGCACATTCTTGCGCCCGTAGGTGGCCGCCACCAGGTTGATGGCCTCGGTGGTGCCGCGCACAAAGACAATTTCTCGTGCCTCGCGCGCGTTCAGCAGGCGCTGGACCTTGGTCCTGACCTCTTCGTAGGCCCGCGTTGCTCGCTCGCTGAGCGCGTGCACGCCGCGATGCACGTTGGCGTTATCGCGGAGGTAGAAGTTACGCTCGGCATCAATCACCGCCAGCGGCTTCTGCGCGGTGGCCGCGTTGTCGAGGTACACCAGCGGCTTGCCGTGGACCGTCTGCCGCAGCACGGGGAAATCCTCCCGGATGCGCTCGACGTCCCAAGGCTCCCTCCCCTCGACGGCTACCGCTTCGCTGGTACTCGTTGCCATAGTCTTCTCCCTAGACCCTCCCCTTCCTCACCCCGTCGCGGAGACGCAGAAAGGCGGCACCCCCCTCCTCCCGAAAACGGGGGAGAGAGCGGGTTCACCCTACCTCCGCCAGCTCACTCACTCGGCCGGCGCCCGGGGCGCCCGCCCCCGCTTTCCGCACGCGCACCAGGCGCTGCCGCAACACCGCGCGCAGGTGCTCACGCAGCGGCTGGTAGCGGATGCGATCGATCACGTCCTGGGCAAAGGCTTCGGTGAGCATGGCGCGGGCTTCCTCGAGCCCGATGCCGCGCGACCTCAAGTAGAACAACGCATCGGCATCGATCTGGCCAATAGTGGCGCCATGCGTGCACTTCACGTCGTCGGCATAAATCTCGAGCTGCGGCTTGGTGTTGATCACGGCGTCTTCCGATAGCAGCAGGTTCTTGTTGCTCTGCTTGGAGTCGGTCTTCTGCGCGCCAGGACGCACGATGATCTTGCCGTTGAACACGCCCACCGCCTGTCCGTCGAGGATGCCTTTGTAAAGCTCGCGGCTGGCACAGTGCGGCTGGGCGTGATCGATGGCCGTGTGGTTGTCGACGTGCTGCCGTCCGCCGATGACGTACAGGCCGTGGAGCAACGCTTCGGCGCCCTCGCCGTTCAAGACCGTCCGCGTATCTTCGCGGTCCAGTGCGCTGCCATAAGCCAAAATGTGGGTGGTGACACTGGAGGACCGCTGCTGGAAAACTTGCTGGGTGGACACGTGACAGGCGTCTTCGCGTTCTTCCTGTAGTTTGGTGTAGTCCACCACCGCGCCTTCGGCCGCCACCACTTCGGTCACGGCGTTGGTCCAGTAAGCAGGGCCTGGCTGGGGTGCGCCGCCGTCCAAGCAGAGGTAATGTTCGACAAAGCTGGCCTGGCTGCCACGTCCCACCAGGATCAGCGTACGAGGATGGCACACCGCGGGCTGGCCGTCTGCCGCGGCCGTGGTGACAAACACCAGATGAATCGGCTCTTCAATCACCACACGGTCCGGCACTTCAACCAACGCACCATCTTCCATGAAAGCTGTGTTCAGCGCCACGAAGGGATTCTGGTCGTACGCCGCGTAATGCGCCAAGTGGGGCTCGAGGGACGCCGGATCACCCGCCAGTACCGCGGCCAGGCTTCGCATCCTCACACCGGCGGGTAGGTCACCCGGGGAGGAAACCTGTTCGGCATAGCGCCCGTTAACGAACACCAACCCCGGCGACGGAACGTACCCGATACGTTGGGCCAGCGCGGACTGGCTGACCCGCCTTCCATCCGACGCTTCCCCCGAGAGGAGGCGGAAGGACGTCCGGGCAATCGGGGCGACACTCGTGTATTTCCACTCTTCATTCTTGATCGTCGGAAACCCGAGCTCGCCGAATCGCTCCATGGCCGAAGTGCGGATGCGGACGAGCCATGAGGGTTCCTGAGCCGCGCGGCGATTCTGAAGCCGCGAAAAGCTGGCGAAATAGGCGGCCAACTGTTCGTGCTGTTCGTTTTGTTTACTTTCTTCTTTTGTGGCAATCATCGACTCACTGAGCCTCTGTGCTGTGGTGGGGGCCTATCGCTCACAGGCCGCTCCTACACTATTTTGTATTGAAGTCAGAATTTCTCCGTTGTTTCATATCTTGTTGATTTAAAACCACATTCCGGCTTTGTTTGTAAAATTCTTCAAGTGGTCGTCGACCCGCTAAGCGTAGCTGAAAGGAGCAGGCGGACCTCCAAGGCTGACTCTGTTTATTGCTACAAGATTTCGTATTCGGTTCTCCCGTTTCTCTGTTATTTCGTATCATACTGATTTAAAGCCACATTCCGGCTTTGTTTGTAAAAAATTTTGATCAGTGGCGGCTTTTACGCGCCAACACCGGCGGCGGCCTCCTGCTCGAGCCAGCCGTAGCCCTTTTCTTCGAGCTCGAGCGCCAGCTCTTTGGTTCCCGACTTGACGATCCGTCCTTCGTAGAGAACGTGGACAAAGTCAGGAATGATGTAGTTCAGCAGGCGCTGGTAGTGCGTCACGACGATAATGGCGCGCTGGGGCGACCGCAGGGCGTTAACGCCATTGGCCACGATCTTGAGGGCGTCGATGTCCAGGCCCGAGTCGGTCTCGTCCATGATGGCCAGGCGCGGTTCGAGCACCGCCATCTGGAAGATCTCATTGCGCTTCTTTTCCCCGCCCGAGAAGCCTTCGTTCACCGGGCGGTTCATCATGCTCTCGTCGATTTCGAGCAGCTTCATCTTCTCGCGCACCAAGGCCAGGAAGTCCATGGCGTCCACTTCTTCGAGCCCGCGGGCCTTGCGGATGGTGTTCAAGGCCGTTCGCAGGAAATAGACGTTGCTGACACCGGGAATCTCCACCGGGTACTGGAAGGCCATGAAGATGCCTTCGCGCGCGCGCTCCTCGGGGGCCATGGCCAGCAGATCGCGCCCGTCGTAGAGCACTTCGCCCTGAGTTACCTGGTAAACGTCGCGGCCGGCCAGGACCTGGGCGAGGGTCGACTTGCCGGAGCCGTTAGGCCCCATGATGGCATGTACCTCGCCGAGCTTCACCGAGAGGTTGACCCCGCGGAGGATCTCCTTGTTCCCGACCGAAGCGTGCAGGTTTTTGATCTCCAGCATTGTGTCTCCGTTTCTTAAAACCACGAAGGGGCCCTCGCCCGAAGCGAGCCTTCTCAGCTACCCGCCTTGCTTCGTGGCAGATGTCAGTCGAAACAAAGTTAAAACCTTCAGCGAAAGCCTTCGAAGCCACCCAGCGCCTTCCAACCGGTCATGGTCCTGCGGCCCTTCGGGCTGGCTGTGGGTGCGGGCCTGGTAGCCTTCCGGATGGGCTAATCCGTACCTGCTAGCAACCGGTCGTGAAGTAGCCAAGACGCTGGGCGGTCTCGCGGGGCGAGGCGCGCGAGGCGTTCCGGCCGCCAACCGCTAGCGCACGCGGTGGACCCCCAAGGACTTGGGCTTGGGAAGCGCTTTGCCCGCTCGGAGAAGCACCCCCGCGGCGCGCGGGAGGCGGTGCCTCGCGCGCTGTTACCCGACACTGCCTTCCAAACTCACGCTCAGCAGCTTCTGCGCCTCGACGGCAAATTCCATCGGCAGCTCTTTGAACACCTGCTTGCAAAAGCCGTTGACGATCATCGACACGGCATCCTCCGTCGAGAGGCCGCGCTGGCGGCAGTAAAAGATCTGGTCTTCGCCGATCTTGGACGTCGATGCCTCGTGCTCCACTTGCGCCGTGGCGTTCTTCACTTCGAGGTAAGGAAAGGTGTGGGCGCCGCACTGGTCGCCGATCAGCAGTGAGTCGCACTGCGAATAGTTACGCGCTCCCTGGGCGCTCTTCATGATCTTCACCATGCCGCGATAGCTGTTCTGGCCGTGGCCGGCGGAGATGCCTTTGGAAACGATGGTGCTGCGCGTGTTCTTGCCGATGTGAATCATCTTCGTACCGGTGTCGGCCTGCTGGTAGTTGTTCACCATGGCCACCGAATAGAATTCGCCGATGGAGTTATCACCTAACAGGATGCAGCTGGGATACTTCCAGGTGATGGCGGAGCCCGTCTCCACCTGGGTCCAGGAGATCTTAGAGTTGACGCCCAGGCACTTGCCGCGCTTGGTGACGAAGTTGTAGATGCCGCCGCGTCCCTGCTTATCGCCCGGATACCAATTCTGCACGGTCGAATACTTGATCTGCGCGTTGTCGTGAGCGATCAGCTCGACCACGGCGGCGTGCAACTGGTTTGAGTCACGCATGGGCGCCGTGCAACCTTCAAGGTAGCTGACGTAGGCGCCCTCATCGGCGATGATCAGCGTGCGCTCGAACTGGCCGGTGTTCCGGGCGTTGATGCGGAAATAGGTGGACAGCTCCATGGGACAACGCACGCCCTTCGGCACGTAACAGAATGAGCCGTCACTGAACACCGCGGAGTTCAGCGTGGCGAAAAAGTTGTCCGTGTAGGGCACGACGGAGCCAAGGTACTTGCGTACCAGGTCGGGATGCTCGCGCACCGCCTCGGACATCGGGCAGAAGATGATCCCCTTTTCGGCCAGCTTCTCCTTGAAGGTAGTGGCCACGGAAACGCTGTCAAAGACCGCGTCCACCGCTACACCCGCCAGGAGCTCCTGTTCGCGGAGGGGAATGCCCAGCTTCTCATAGGTCCTCAGCACTTCAGGATCGATCTCGTCCAGACTTTTCGGCCCGCTGCTGACGGACTTGGGCGCGGCATAATAGCGAATAGCCTGGTAGTCGATAGGCCCGTACTTGATGTTGGCCCACTTGGGTTCTTCCATCGTTGTCCAGTACCGGTAGGCCTTCAGGCGCCACTCCAGCATCCAGGCCGGCTCCTGCTTCTTGGCCGAGATCATCCGGATGATGTCCTCGTTCAACCCGGGTGGAACCGACTCCTCTTCCACCACCGTCTCGAAGCCGTACTTGTATTCCTGGCTGGCCAGCATTTCGACGTTGCTGACAGGGGTTGGCATCCTCAATCCTCCTTAACTTGAGACTCGAAGCCTCTGGGTCGGGCTGGGACCTCGAAGTCCTAGGCTGATACTACTAAATCTATACAATCCGGTCAAGATTAACAAACGGTTTCATTTTTGGTGCGGCGGAACAAGGTAAGCAGATCAAACCTGGAACCCTGGAATTAATCAAACTATTTATAATCAATGAGATAAATACACCAAGATCCGTCTAGCGGGGCAGGTCTGATCGCCATGCGCATCGGCTTTGGCAAGCTTGGCCAAGGCATAGAGAGGGCAGGACGGAAAAACGGCAGCTAGTCGAGAACGTGTCCGGAGAGCTGTTTTAGGCGCTGTTCCACCCGCTCGTAATAAGGGAACTGGCGCTCGGCGGCGCGGAAGGCCGGCGAGTGGACAATGCGCCGATGACCGTTGCGCCCAACGGGGTAGCGGACGTGGAGCATCTCGTGGTAGACGACGTAGTCGACCAGGTAAGCGGGAACCGATGGCCGGTCTAGCCACCGGGATATGGTGATCGTTCGATGGGCAGCGTCATAGTGGCCCAGCACGGTCTTGGATCGCAGAGGACTCCAGCCGATCCGCGCGATGGAAATTTCTCCGTTGAAATAAGTCTGATTCAGTCGGGCGAAAATACTTTCCAGATCGTAAAAGCATCCTTGCGCTGGCCGCAAGCGTTTCGATCCCCGCTGGCGTCGCGCTTCGTCCACCCGCTCACGAAATCGTGGGCGCATGGAATAGGCGGCATAACACTCGCGCGCTTCGCGCGAGGGCTGGCGACGGAAGAGGCGGCAGAGCAGGATTTCGGCCAAGGCTTCTAGGACGAGGGGCGGCGCGTCGGCCAGCAGGTCGGAGAATTGGGCATCGAGGGTGCCATCTCGCAGGCTGATGGTGCTGCGCAGACCAGCAAAAGGGCGAAACGCGGCACGGAACTCGACAACGGGTCGCCTGATCCGCAGCCGGCCATAAACGCGCTGGAGCAACGCCCCTAGGCTGGCGGCCGCTAGCCCTGCAGGGGGGCTGGTTTGCAGGTCCGATTGGGCCGGAACAGAGCTCGCCGTCGGAGGTTGGGGTCGCGACGGAGGGGCAGGCTCGATGGTTTCGAACGGGAGTAGGAACTGGCGACTCATGGCTCAGGGGCGGTCCGAGCTATCATCCGGCTCAGCCTCTTGCTTGTGCGCCTTACGTTCCTTCTTTTCCAGCTTGCGCTCCTCCTTTTCCAGCTTCTTCTCTTGTTTGGCCTGGGCCTTGGCGTCGCGCCGGGCCTGCTGGAGCTCGCGTTTAAGCTCGCCGAACTTCTTCTCCTGGCTGGAGAAAGCGGTGGTGGCGCCATCCAGGGTATCGGACAGGTCATCGATAGCGTCGCGCAGGCTCTCGCGATAGGCGTCGAAGTGGGCGTCCGGCGATTGCTCAATGGAGCGCAATTTGACGAGCTGCTGCGGACCCTGTGAGAGGAGCAGGCGAAGGCCACGCCGCATGTCGCCGTCGCGCTGGTATTGATAATCGATCCAGTTTTTGAGCTCGTCATCCACAGCGATGTACTCACCTAGGAGTCTGTCCAGTGCTACGCCAACGTCCTGCGGTGCGTCAGGACGGGCATCGGGTGGCCGGCTGCGGAGTTCCTCGAAGCGGCTAAGGCGTGTCTGGGCGATCTGCAGATATACCTCGATGCGTTGGCTGGGATCTTGTGCTTCTCGCAGGCGATCTTCTTCCTCGTCGCTCAGATTGGCGGGGTCCTGCTCAGTGGCTTGTAGGGGACAGAAGGGGAGCGGACTCAGCCAAGCCGCGAGCGGGCTTGCCGCGGGGACTCGACCTGGGTGCCTGGCAGCCCCGGCGCGTTTGACGCCCCCTGCCCCGGCGGCCGCAACGGCTGCGGCTACAAGGGCGACTGTCAAGCTCGACTTCATCGCAGTCATGGCATTCAGTGGGGCAGAGACGTATCCTTCTCGAAGGGTTTCTTTGCATTGCTCTCTGCGTCCAGCCGGCCGCCAGGAAACAGCGCCGCCAGAACCTTCGTTCGAAGCTGGTCGACTTCCTGTACCGCTCTATCGACTGGGGCCCGATCCTCATATGAGACGCTGTGGGCCAGATCGGTCAACACGCGTGCGCTCTCTCGCAGGCCGATATCCAAGTCGCGAAAGCCCTGGGGCTTGACTTCAGCCGCGCGGCCCGTACCCTCGAGCGTCTGCCAGGCGCGCTTCATCCAGTTGACAAACGCCTCGAGCCTCTGGCTTCCCTCTTCGGGACGGTTCTCCCGATAAAAGCCTACTGCTTGCTGCAGTTCCAGAGTCCCCAGGCGCACTTGGAGCTTGGCTCTCTTCACCGGATTCTGTTCGCGCTCGATGCGGCGGAGCAGGTCCTGCTCCGTGTCGGGATGCGACGGATAGACTACGCCCGGCGCGAGACCACTGAGGACTACCGGAAGCCAGACGACGAGGCTGAACCGGGGTCGGAGGTACATCTCCCCTCCCTCGGCTCTCATTATAGCTGTTCGAGAGCTCTGCCGGGGACAGGCTGCCCGCTCTCTGTTGCCCTTTCTGCTTCGAGGGCGTAGGAGAGTGACCCGAGTTGGCACGGTGCGTGGCCCGCAGGAGGGAGCCAGCGCGCGTCGGGACTCGGGCTCAGAAGATCCGGACGTGAATCGTCAGGTACTTGCGGGGATTCTGCCTGAATTCTGTGAGGAATTCCCGCAGCGATTTCGAGCTCTCACTGAGGTTGTTATAAAGGGTCTTGTCCGTGGAAAGCAGCCCGAGTGTGCCCTGGCCCTGCTTCATCCTTCCTGTAACCACGTCGAGGTTGTCGGTGACGCTGTTCAAATGTGCGTAGAGTTGGTCATCCGTCACAAGCTTGCCGAGGGTGCCTTGGCCCTTATTGATTTTGTCGATCAGGGCATTGGCCTTGTTCGTGACCTCGCGCATGTCGTTGTAGATGGTGGGATCGCTAATGAGCTTGCCGACGGTGCCGTTGCCGCGCTGCACATCATCCATGAGATGGTTGAGCCGGTCGAGGGTGGCGACGGTCTTTTGATAGACGGTCTCGTCCGCGAGGAACTTGCCGAGCGTGCCGCGCCCCTTCTGCATGTCGAAGACGAGCGTTTGGAAGGCCTTGGTGGTGTCATTAAAGCGGTTGTACAGCTCATCGGAGTAGATCAGTTTACCGATGGAGCCCTTTCCGGCGCTAATCTGGTTTGTGATATCGTTGAGCGTGTTGCTGAGCACGCGCAGGTTGGAGACGACGTCGTCCGCGTTCTGCACGATTTCCTTGATGTCCTTTTCCTGGTGCGACTTCACTTCGCCGCCGTCGGGTATGACGGGCTGGCCGGGGCTGCCGCGCGAAATATCGATGTAGGCCTCACCCAGAAGACCAGCCGTAGCGGAATCGGCCATTGAATCGGCGCGGATCTCATTCTGAAAGCGGCGGCTAATGCGCATATCAATCTCCACTGCGCGATCCGGATCGGTGTAGGGCGAGATGCGAATGCGGCTCACGTTGCCCACGGCGATGCCGGCCAGGCGAACCTGCGATCCGACGCGCAAACCGCCGGCACTGGCAAAGTAGGACCTGATCGTGTACTTGCGCGTCAGGAATCCTACTTGGCCGCCGATGTAGAAGATTCCGACTGCTAGGACGATAAGGCTGACGGCCACCATGATGCCCACTCGAAGCTGCGTCCAGGCAATTTCTTTGCGCTGCGGCATGTACGCTCCTCCTTTTTAGCGTGAGTTCTCAGTGGCGATCTTGGGGCGCAGCCCGGCGCGATCCGCTATCACCCCGTCCAAGGAGCAGCCGGAGCTGCAGGCTTCACGCCAGGAACTTCCTCAGATAGCCATCCTCCGTCCGAGCCAGCTCGCGTTCGCTGCCCGCAAAGTAGATCCGGCCGTCGCGCAAGACGACAAATCGCGTCACCGGACGCGGAGTTCCGCCGGGCCGTCCGTCGGTGCCGAGGGGCATTAGCCCGTCCCTTTCGGCCGAATAGGTGAAGTTCGTTAGAACCGCGGCATCCTGGAGGCGGTGCGTCACCACGATGGACGTCACATGCCGAGTGTCGCGCAGCTTGGCCACCAGCACGGTGATGGTATGTGCCGTCACTGGATCGAGGCCTGCGGTGGGCGAGTCATAAAGCATGATCGAAGGTTGGGTGATGATAGCGCGCGCGATAGAGACCCGCCGCCGCATACCTCCCGAAAGTTCGGAGGGCATCTTGTCGATGGCGTCCTCCATTTCGACGAAGCGAAGCACCTCGCGTACCCGCTCTTCGATCTTGGTCTCGTCCCGTTCCCCCTCCTCGTAAAGTCGGTAGGAGACGTTTTCGTAGACGGAGAGCGAATCAAAGAGGGCTCCCTCTTGAAATACGATGCCCATGCGCTTGCGAAAGGCGAGCAGCTGGGTCTCGGGCAGGGGGACGATGTCCTGATTCTCAATTAAAATCTGCCCCGAGTCAGGCTTTATCAAGCCCAGGATGAGCTTCAATAGGATCGACTTGCCGCTGCCGGTTACCCCCAGTAAGAACAAAGTCTCGCCGCGAGCCAGCTGGAACGAGATATCGGAGAGCACGTGCTTTTCGTCAAAGGAGAGCGACACGTTGCGGAGCTCGATCACGGGCCCTGCCGATACGTCCACAGCCGCCACGCTTACAGTATAGCTCCTGCCCAAGCCGCCGACGGAAGGCCACCGCATCGGCCCGCATCCCGGGTGCGGGAGAGCCACCGTGGAGCGGAAGGCGCGGATCGGCCCGTTTGTGCTTGACTTGCACCGGCAGAAAGTTGATGCTAGTTAGCACCCGGTTTTCCAATACCAGAATGCGAGGCGCCACATGACCTTTCATGTTGGAGACAAAGTTGTCTATCCCAATCAGGGTGTAGGTGTTGTCGAACAAATCTCTACCCGCAATCTGACTGGCCAGCAGGAGACCTTCTACCTTCTTCGGCTGAACTCGAACGGCCTTCGCGTGATGGTGCCGATGAGCAACGCTGCCAGCGTCGGCCTGCGACACGTCGCCAAGAGCCGCGAGGTGGTGGAGGTGCTGGAGTACCTGCAGGGGGGTGCCATCAAGGCATCGCCAGACTGGAAGGGGCGCTTTAAGGAAAATTCGGACAAGATGCACAACGGATCCCTCCTTCAGGTCGCTGAGGTGTTTAAGAGCCTGCTAGTTCTGAGCCAGGCCAAGCCTCTCTCATTCCGCGAGAAACGCATGCTCGACCGGGCCTGGCAGCTCATGGTGGATGAAATCGCGATGGTGCGCGGAGCATCGAAAGAGGTGGTGGAAGGGCAGCTGGCTAAGGCTCTAAGCAAGTCCCGCCTGAGCATTGCTCTTCCCAGCTAAACAAGTGGGCGGAAGCACCTGGGTGCCGCCGTCACTGTCCTCCCGGCGAGTGGTTGCCGGCTGTGCCTTCTCAATGGCACCTGCCCTGGCTTGCTGGGATTTTGATCGACGAGTGGAAGGACCTTACGGCACGAAGCCAATAGGGCGCGGATGACGCGCTGAAAGTAAAGACAAGCTATGGACGAGGTCGTCAAGCTTATTCCCGCGGTTTTCCGTCGCCACGTCGGTCACGGGCAGGCACCCGTGGTCGAGATTCTGGATCCGCTTTGGACGTGCGTGGCCGGCAAGACGATTGCCGCCCATTGCCGGCCGGTCTCCTTCGCTGCCGGTCGGCTGACGGTTCGGACGGGTTCACGGGCCTGGGCGACGCAACTATGTGCCCTGAAGGAAGAGCTGCGGGCAACGATCAACAGCTTCCTAGGAGCTCCGGTGGTCAAAAGTATTATCGTCCGGCATTCGCCCTCCGCTGCGGAAGAGAAGTCCGCCATCGCCACACCCCCCCAAGCGTTTCCGCGCGAGGAAACTGTTCGGCCGGTGTCCGCCGGAAATAATTTGGGCGAGGCGGGGACGAAACTGCCTCCGCAGATCGCCGAAGTGGTGTCCCGCTCCTTCGCCCGCTATTTTGCCCGGCCCGGAGGAACCTCATGCCGCTGACCGAAAAGGACGTGCGTTACGTAGCCGAGCTGGCCCACCTGGAACTCAGCGACGAGGAGGTAAGGCAATTTCTGCCTCAGCTGGACTCGATCCTCCAATATATGCAGAAGCTCAACGAGCTCGATACAGAGGGTGTTGAGCCTATGGCGCAGGTGACGCACGCCGGAGAAGAAAGCAGTGCCTTCCGTTCCGACGAGGTCCGGTCAACCTTCTCGCCTGAGGTGGCCTTGGCTAACGCGCCGGAGCATGACGGACGATTCTTCAAGGTTCCCCGCGTCATCGAACGGGAATGACAGCGCTGCAGCGTGGTTGCCGCCCTGCCGCTGCGGCAAGGGATGGGCTCTGCCCCGCCGATAGGGCCGAAGCCAAGGCGTTGGGGGTTGCCCGGAGGAAGGGCACAGCTTCCGCACGGCGCAGGAAACCGCTGGCACGGGATCTAAAATCGTCGATGGACCTGACAGCTCTGACCGCAACTGACATTCGCGAGCTCCTTACCCGCCGCCAAGTCTCTGCGCAAGAGCTGGTACGAGCTCACCTTGACGCCATCGAACAGCGGGATAAGGAAGTTCGCGCATACCTTACACTCTGTCCGGAGCGGGCGCTCGAAAAGGCCCAGCAAGTGGACGCACTCATCGAAGCCGGCGAAGACTTGCCACCCCTGGCCGGGGTCCCGACTGCGATCAAGGACGTGATTTTGACGCGCGGCGTGCGCACCACCTGCGCATCCAAGATTTTGTGCAACTACATCGCGCCCTATGACGCCACCGCCGTCGCCAGGCTGGAAGCGGCCGGGGCGTGCGTATTGGGCAAGACCAATTGCGACGAGTTTGCCATGGGCTCGTCCACGGAGAACTCCGGGTACTTCCCCACTCGCAATCCGCGCGACCTGGCGCGGGTGCCCGGCGGCTCGAGCGGCGGCTCGGCCGCGGCGGTCGCCGCCGGGATGGCTACCGTGGCTTTGGGCTCGGACACCGGTGGCTCCATCCGGCAGCCTGCGTCGTTCTGCGGCGTGGTAGGGATGATGGGGACCTACGGCCGCGTGTCACGCTTCGGATTAGTGGCGTTCGCGTCCTCGCTGGATCATATCGGCCCTTTCGGCCGGTCGGTACGTGACGTGGCGCGCGTGTTGGGAGTCATCGCGGGCCGCGACGCCAATGACTCGACTTCGGCGGACGTGCCCGTCCCCGATTACGAAGCCGCTCTGGACGAGAGCGTTCGCGGCATCAAGCTGGGCATTCCGGAGGAATACTTCCGGGGGCTGAGCAGCGAGATCGGCACCAATATCCAGAAGGGAATTCAACTGCTCGAGAAGCTCGGTTGTGTTGCCGTGCCCATTCGCCTGCCGCACACCGAGGCCGCCATCGCCTGCTACTACATCATCGCCACCGCCGAGGCGAGCTCCAATCTGGCGAGGTACGACGGCGTCCGTTACGGATTCCGCGCCTCAGGCTACCGTAACCTGCGGGAGATGTACGAGAAGACACGCAACCAAGGCTTCGGCGCCGAGGTCAAGCGCCGCATTATGCTCGGCACTTATGTACTCAGCTCGGGCTACTATGATGCTTACTACCTCAAGGCGCAGAAGGTGCGAACGCTCATCACCCGCGATTTCCTCGAAGCCTTTGACGAGGTGGAAGTCATCGTGACGCCCACTTCACCCATTCCCGCCTTCCGGCTAGGGGAACGCCTCGATGATCCCCTCCAGATGTACCTCGCCGACATCTACACCGTCACCGCCGACCTCGCCGGCATTCCGGGCATCGCCGTGCCTTGTGGCCGCACCCGCGGCGAGCCGCCCCTGCCGGTGGGGATGCAGCTTCTGGGCAAGCACTTCGACGAAGCGCGCCTGCTGCAGGTGGCGCATGCCTTTGAGAGGGGGGGCGGCTTCGAGGTGGCCTGATGGAGTCCTTAGCCCGCAGCAATCGGCCTACAGCCTCCAGCCATCGCACACACAGGAGCTCCCTGCGCGTGACCGAGTTGCTCGCGGCAGGAGTCCTCGTTGCCGTCATCGTGTTGCCTTGCCGTTCGCGGCCAGCCGGACAGTACACTCCTGGCGCCGAGGCGAAGCGGGCCCCGGCCCGCGTCGGAACGGCCAGCAGCAGCGTACCCGTGTTGGTCGGCGCGGGGGACATCGCCAGCTGCGACAACCTGGCGGGTGCCGAGGCGACTGCTAAGCTCCTCGATTCCATTCCCGGCACGGTCTTCACCGCCGGCGACGATGCCTACCCCGATGGCTCGGCCGAAGACTTCGCGCGGTGTTACGACCCTACATGGGGCCGGCACCGCGCCCGCACTCGCCCATCGCCCGGCAACCACGATTTCCATACCGCGCACGGCGCCGTCTATTTCCGCTATTTCGGAGCTGCTGCCGGCGAGCCAGGCCAAGGCTACTATAGCTACGACCTGGGAAGTTGGCACGTGATCGTGCTCAACAGTGACTGCGTCGATGTAGGCGGGTGCCAAGTGGGTTCGCCCCAGGAACGTTGGTTGCGTCAGGATCTGGCCGCACATCCGGCGCGCTGCACGGTGGCCTACTGGCATCACCCGCTTTTCAGTTCCGGCCGGCACGGCAACGATTCCGAGGTGAAACCGTTCTGGCAGGATTTATACCAGGCCGGTGCGGATCTGGTGATCAATGGTCACGATCATGACTACGAGCGCTTTGCTCCCCAGGACCCCGATGGCCATGCCGATCCTGCGCGCGGCATTCGGGAGATTATCGTGGGCACAGGAGGAAAAAACCACCGCCCCTTTGGCGCCCCCAAGCCTAACAGTGAGGTGCGCAACGCCGATACCTTTGGCGTGCTCAAGATTACCCTGCACAACGGCAGTTACGACTGGCAGTTCATTCCCGAGGCAGGGAAGACTTTTACAGACTCAGGCAGCGGCACCTGTCACTAAACGCTCTCCGAATGCCCAGGAGGCCTTGGCTCTCAGGCAAACGGACATGATTTCCGCCCTGGCGTAACCAGTGAAGCGCCCGTAGGCTTTAGTCACCGTTTCTCTCCTGCCGCGATGCGGGCCTTTAACTCTTCCGACCAGTTCAGCACCACGGTGATTTGCGTTGGCAGGGATGGCCGCTCAGTACCCTGGATCATGACGAACCGCTGACCATCGCGGGTGATGTCGTAGTTGGGCAGGCCCGCGCCGGAGAATCCCGGTTCGTACGGCCCTTCGAAGAGCAGCTGGCGCTTGGCGGCAACGAAGGCCGGTTGAGTCGCCACCGTGACCGCCATCATCCGGCTACCGCTCCGGTAAAACAGCTCCTTCCTGTTCCATGCCCAGACTGGCTCGGCGCCGCCCTCGGTCGAAATCTGCCACTTGCCACCAGGACCGGGAAAGGGCACCACGTAGACCTCGTTCCGGCCCGACTCGTCAGAAACATAGGCAAGCCAGTGGCCGTCCGGGGAGAAGGCGGGAGCACCTTCATTGGCCGGGCTCTGCAGGAAGGGTTGCGGGTTCAACTCCCCTTCGCGCCTCAGTATCCAAATATCGAACCCAGTCCTGGGATCGACTTGCTGGAAGGCTAGCACCTTTCCGTCCGGAGTCCAGGAACCTGGCCATTGGGGGTTTTCGCTGGTCAGCAAGGGCTCAGCCGCGCCGCTGCCATCGGCGGGAATCGAGTAGAGGTTCGATGAGATGCCCGCTGCGGGCCTGAACGTCAGGTGCTTGCCGTCAGGCGTCCAAATGGGAAGCGGCACGTTTGAGGTGCTGGCGAGGCGCGTCAAAGTGCCACGCGACAGCTCGTAGAGCCACAGCCCGGCGTTCGTGCCGGTGATCCCGACGGCGAGCTGGCGGCCGTCCGGCGAGAGCCGGGGGAAAACATAAGGACGTGGGGGCAGCGGGAGAGGCTGAGGCGCGCCGTGGCGATCCACCCATACGAGCGCGCCCACGCCGAGGTGCAAGCCACCGGAAATGTAGGCCACCGAACCGTCCAGGGAAGAGCTGAAGTCAGCCGCTCCCGCGCCGCCCATACTGACACCTTCCAGAATCGCTGCCGGAGTACCCCACACCTGCTGCGTCCTGAAGTCAAAGGGTATCGCCAGCAGTTGGTCGCCCCGGACATAGACCAGATGGCCCGACGGAAGGTAATGCGCACCAGCCCCTCCCTCGATCAGGACACGCCGTTCCCCCGTTTCAAGAGAGAGCAAGCCAATTCTCGCTTCATCGGCATTGGTACCTCTCCAGATGGTGAAGAGCAATTCCTGGCCGCCCGGCAGGATTTCCGGCCAGCGGTGGCCAAACTCCCCTTGTGTGTGATCCGGGGTGGTCAGGGCCTGTGGGGTACCTCCTGCGGCGGAGACCCGAAAGAGACCCGAAGCGAGGGAGGGCGCAAAGATGATCGTGTCATCAGCGGCCCAGGTGGCGCCGCGTCCGAAGGGTGCGTTGCAAAGGACGAGCGCTCCCCCTCCGCTCAGCGAGACCTTCTTCAGCCTTCCGTCAGCGAAAAATCCCAGCCACCGCCCTTCAGGAGAAAAGAACGGGCTGCTGGCGCCCTCGGTGCCGGGTATCGCTGTTGCTTCCAGACGGTCCATCGAGCGGAGATAGAGCTGGGTGACGCCGCCATGGTCGGCGGCATACACCAGGAGCGAGCCATCGGGCGAGAGGGCCACCGCCGGAGTCAAGCCCAGCGCCAGCCGGTCCGAACCTGGAAGCGAGACCACAAATCGCGTGACGACCCGCGACCGTGGCGGCGCGCGGCGCAGAGTCGAGAGCAAGACGCCGGCCATGATGCTGGCTAGCAGGATTCCAGCCAACACCCACCGCGGCAGGCGCGTTGGACTCTTCGGTTGTTCGCCAAGGGTCTCTGCGTCCCCGGGCCGGCGGAGCGCATCCTCAATTTCGATCCGGGCGTCAGCGATGTCGTGGAGGCGGAGCTTGGGGTCCTTTTGCAGGCAGCGCCGCAGTAACGTCCGAACGCTAGTCGGCAGGCCCTCGGGAAGGGCCTGCCATTCCGGTTCGCCCCCAAGAATTGCGGCAAAGGTGTCCGAAAGGGTCGCTTTGCCAAAGGCCGGCTTTCCGGTCAGTAGCTCGTAGAGCACGCAGGCGAACGACCAGATGTCTGTGCGCTTGTCCAGTTCCTCTCCCCTCGCTTGTTCCGGGCTCATGTAGCTGGCTGTGCCGACAATGATCCCCGGCCGGTCGGGGTCGATGCTCGCAGTAAGCGCGTGGGTCTGGTTGAGGTTGACTCCGGAATCTGGGGAATGGAAAGCCTTCGCCAAGCCGAAATCCAGAACCTTGACTACTCCATCGGGCCTGATCTTGACGTTGGCCGGCTTCAGGTCGCGATGAATGATCCCTTTTTCGTGGGCTGCCTCGAGAGCGTCGGCCATTTGCCTGGCGATCTCCAGGCATTCGCCGAGTTGTAGCGGCCTTCGCTGTGAGCTACCTCGTAGCTTCGATGACTTCACGGCGTCATCCGCTGGCTGGTGAGATAAACCGGTGGCTACACCGGGCGAAGCAGGCTCAGGGGAGTATCCAGCGATGCATTCGGCCAGAGTGGATCCTTCCACCAGCTCCATCACCAGCGCGGGCGTCAGGCCGGATTCCTCGAGGCCGTAGATGGCCGCAATGTTGGGATGATTGAGCGAGGCCAGCACTCGGGCTTCTCGCCGAAACCGCGTCATGCGAGTAGCGTCGTCCGCAAATGCCGACGGCAGGACCTTCAGCGCCACCTCGCGGCCGAGCCCGCTGTCGTGGGCGAGGTACACTTCCCCCATCCCGCCCGCTCCCAGCGGCGACAGGACCTCATAGGGACCCAGGCGTTCACCAGCGACCAGAGGCATTCTCTTCGGGGAGAATAGCACCAAAATGCGACAAATGCGTCAGTAGCACAGACCTTTAAGGTCTGCGACTCGCGCCATAGCCGGGGAGTAGCCCAATCCTCCCCGTGCCGCCTCAGCAGGCGATGAACAGGCCGCGCTTGCGACTGGGCTCCAACCCGCTTATCTTTGGGGTTTGGCCGATACGAGCTGCGGCGACGGTCGAGCGTGAAATCTGGGTTCGCCACCTCGTCGTACTCTAAGCGTGAGAGTGCAGATTTGCCAACGGCTCGCCACAGCGAAGAGAGTCGCACCACCGATTTGAACCTGATGCGCCGGCTAGCCCAGGGCGATGAATCGGCGTTGGCCACTCTCTACGATCGCTACGCCGGGCTTGTCTATTCGGTCGCTCGCAGAGTTCTGGGGGACGCCGGCGCCGCCGAGGAGGTCATGCAGGATCTCTTTTACCAGCTGTGGTGGAAAGCGCGAGACTACGATGCGGCGCGAGGGGGACTCGGGGCGTGGCTCTTGGTTAGCGCCAGAAACCGCGCCATTGACCGGTTGCGCCAGAGAAAACGCGCCGAAGCCCTGGCGCCGGAGCAAGTGGCACCTCTGGCATTTGACTTGGAGTCCAGCGTTGCCCAAGCCGAGTTGATCTCCCGGGTGAAGTCTGCCCTCGGTGGCCTCTCCGAGTCGCAACGCCAGGCTCTGGAGCTGGCGTACTTTGAAGGCATGACCCACTCCGAAATTTCCCAGCGGACGGGCGAGCCGTTGGGAACGGTGAAAACGCGGTTGCGCGCCGCCTTGCAGGCGTTACGCCAGGTCTTAAACCCGTGAACGAGCATCCACAGCCCGAAGAGATATTTGATGAGTACGCCTTGGGTGTGCTCGAAGGCGAAGAAAGGCATGCTTTCGAGTCCCATATCGAAGCATGCCCGGCGTGTCTGCGTAAGGTGGAGGAGGCACGAGCCCGGATGGCCTTGCTGGCGCTTGCGACGCCGCAAATACAGCTTCCGCCCGGAGCCAAGGAGCGCTTGCTGCGGCGAGTGGCTTCCCCCTCACCGGCGCCGCTCCAGCAACCTGCCCCATTCTGGGGATGGACTACGGCTGCTCTGGCTGCCGCCACCGGCGTGCTAGCTCTGGCGCTCCTGTTCATAGCTGCCCGCAATCGTGAGTTGCTGCGAAACCTAAGGGAACTGGAAGCTCGCCAGACGCAATTGCTTGAAAGCGAACGCCGGCTGGGTGAGGAGTCGGCTCGGGCGCACGCCGTGCTGGATATTCTCACATCCCCGCAGACAGTGAGGGTGTATCTGGCTTCCACACCGTCACGTCTGTTACCGGAAGGCAAAGCTTTCTATCATCCCCAAAAAGGCTTGGTCTTTTACGCCACCAACTTGCCTCGACTGCCTGCCCATCGCACCTATCAGCTCTGGCTCGTCCCACCCCAGGGGAAGCCCGTCAGCGCAGGAGTCTTCAACACCGATCCTCAAGGAAATGGAGAGGTTTTGCTTCCCTCATTGCCGCTGGGCCTGCCGGTTAAAGCGTTTGCCGTCACGGTCGAACCGGCAGGAGGCGAGCCACAACCGACAGGGCCTAAAGTGCTGGCGGGGGTTACCTCCTAGCTTTCCATCACCGAGGGCTCCCGCGGGGCTAGGCTGTTTCGCGCGGAGTCTCGCGGCCTCTTGATCCTTCGCCGGTGACCGCAATCCAAAACGCCGTCCCTGCCGTACTGCTATTGAGCTAAGGGAAGCTGGGCACGCCTGGGCTAATCCGCCTTCCTCGAAGGCGTTTGGTTCGGGATGAGGCCAAGGTTCCCGAGGTATCTTTCTGAGTCGAAGGAGAAATTCAGATGATCCATTCGCGGTCACAATTACGAGACCTTAGCAAGACTGCGCCCACCGGCCTTTGGCTTTCCCTCCTGGCGAGTTTGTGTTTGCTTCTCGCTGCCCCGCTCGCTCAAGCACAGCTGGCTCCCAACCAGACTCAGGGCTTTGGCAACGGCAGGTTGCTCGTCTTCACGTATCAGCAGAACTTTGACTGTGTTGATCAGCCCACGCTTGACCTGGATTTCAACCACGTGAAGGCCGGGTCAGACCCTAATGAGATGCAGACCCCAATCTGTCAGCCCCTTACTGAACCCACCGAGGATCCGACAGGCAAGGATATCAAGCACACCGCACATCTCTACGTGCTCATCCCCATGTTCTCGGTGGACAATGACCAAAACCCGAACGACGCTATGCCTTGCCCCAATGGCGGCAGACCCGGCGAACTCTGCGGCCCGCAGCTGGGCGCCGCGCTCATCAAGCTATTTGGCGCCGTACCCGAAGCCTGGAAGACCAAGGTGAATCCCGCCATTACCACCCAGTGTCCGGACCCCAGCCATCCCGTCCCCGGTACCTGCACCATGCATGCCTCCTCCGTGGATCTGTCGAAGACGCTGGTGGCGCTGGGAAAGTTAACAACTCCCCCCACCTCTCCGATCTTCGCGCCAACCCCGAATCATAGCCACGTGGTCGACAACGACCGCCTGAATTCGAAAACTATCTGGTGGGAAGTCCGCCCGGTACTAGTGCTGCAGCAGGGTGATTGGCCACCCGCCGACGGAAGCAGCGGCATCAACTCCGTCGAAGCGCTGGACAAGGCAGAGGCTGCCGGCAGGGCGATCGAAGTTGGCTCCAATTTCTTCCTGTTCTTCAGCTCTAAGCTGGCCGATGACGAGGCGATGATGAAGGACATGCCGTCCATGATGGACCACGGCCACTCCTTGCCCACGGCCGCTTCAGGCGCGGGCGGGGCGAAGTAACGGGGCTGTTCGGAAAGCAGCGCCGCACCCGGGCATGCCATTCCTTGACAGCCTCGAGGTATCGGCTGGACACTTGGAGAGGGACAAGGAGGTAAAGCGGGTGCATCCAGCCGACCTCGCGGCGTTGCGAGCCGAGCATCGTGGTGGTCTTGTATAAGGGGCCGTGCACGCTTTCGGCCCCCTCCTCGTTAACTAATTGATAACCACCAGCCTTCGGGTTATCCTGTCCACTAGCCCGGCTGAGTTTTTTCATCCCGACTTGGGCCAAGCTCAGGGCCGCAAATGCGAGGCTTCCAGCTATCCTTCCACCATGCTCCAGTTCATGCTACTGGGACCTTTTGGGGAACCGAGGGAGCATTGAGGCGGTATGGGCACCGCCGCCTGAGGCAGACCGCCTTGATTGTAACTAGCTTATTGATATCAAAATACTTAGATTCGAGTCAGCTGGCTGCCACGCCGACGACACAGTGGGCCGCGCAGCGGGCTGAGCGGCCGGGCGCTGGTGAGAAAAACCGTGGGTGACAATAAATCCCATTATGTTACTGAAAATAAATGATATGTACGATTTGACCGCGATGAATCCAACTATCTTATTGAAAATAAAGGCCAAGTTTGTCTCATTTGTCTCACCTTTTTCGCTTTCATCTGATTAATCTCACTATGTTATTGAAAATAAGTAGAGGCCCTTGAGGCTGCCACAGCGTCTGAGGGGGCTTGTTTAGAACAGGCAGTCTTGGGTTACAACTGACTAGGTTTCTGCCCTACGCCGGAACTGGGGGAGATCGGGAGGCATAAATGGGGAGCGGTCAGGGGCGGGACGGCCGCTCCCCGGCAGGTTTTGTTGCCAAGTCAGGCAATCTCAGAATTCGATTCTCAACCCAAATTGGATATCCCGAGCGGGGAAGGCGCCGGTGGCGAAGCCAAACGCCCCGGTATTGATATCTCCATCTACCCCTGTCAGATTGACATTGTTGAATACGTTGAAGAACTCGGCGCGGATCTCCATCTGTGCGCCTTCCGTGCCCACGAACCAAGGGATGTGAGTCTTCTTGGCGGCGGAGAAGTCCGTGTTGATGTAGCCTGGTCCGATGAATGTGTTGCGGCCCACATTGCCGAGGGTTCCGGGGGCGGGCGCCGGGAAGAGGTTCCCGCACAGTGCCTGGGTGCAGCGAAAGATTCCGGTATCCAGGAACTGCGTCTTCGAGAAGCCGCTCCGGGGCAGAGAGCCCGCAATGCTAGGTCGGTCGTTATTGGTGCCGTCGGCGTTGTAGTCACAGGTAGGGAAGGACGCGCCGCAGAAGACGGTAAAGGGCGAGCCCTTCTGCAGGATCGTTATGTTGCTAAGCTGCCAGCCGTTGAGGAACACATTGGCGATGCGGGAACTCGTGCCGATACGGGGCACCTGCCAAAGGGTGCTGAATGAGAGCCGCCGCGCCACGTCGAAATCTGCAAGGCCGCGCTCGGCGCGCAGGTTGAGGATATCGACGGGCTCAGGGCCAAACGTCTGAGCCTGGTCGATCGCTTTGCCGAAGGTAAACGCTGCCTGGAAGTTGACCCCCTTCGTGAAGCCGCGATTGTGGATACTCAGGGTTCCGCCGTTATAGGACGAGTTGTAATTGGCCTGGCCGTAGAAGAGCGCGCCAAAGCTGGTGTTGTATCCCACAATGGCGCCATTGTGGATGATGCGGTCGCCGGCAAAGCGGTTGACGTTGAAGGAGGAATAGAGATGGTGGCCCACGGACCCGATGTAGTCAGCTTCGGCCACCCAGCTTCCTGAAATCTCGCGCTGGATGCCGAAGGACCAGTTCTGGCCGTATTGGATCTGAAGGTGGGAGTCGGTGACCACCTGGCTGGTTCGGCCGCCTACCAGCCCGTTCTTGTCGTCCAGACCGAATTGAATTCCGGTGACGCGAGGGAAGTTGTAAGGTGATTGACCGGAGGCGCCCAGGCCGAAAACGGGTTGGCAAGTAGTGACGCCGACCTGGCAGGAAGCGTTGGCGACAAGGGGGAGGTTGTTGCGGTCATTCGTAAACAACTGGTTGGCCGGGCGGTCGTAGAAAATGCCTACGCCGCCGCGCACGGACCATTGGCCCTTCTTGGTAGGGTCCCAGGCAAAGCCGAAACGCGGCGCGAAGTTATCCAGCCGCGTATGCCAAAGCTGGGGCACATGGTCCATCTTCATGTTGGCGATCCGCTCCTGGAAGGTAGCGCCACCCTGGAAGACGCCGTTGTTCAGCCGGGCAAAGCGCTCGGTGGGCCCGGTAAAGGTTTCCCAGCGCAGGCCCAAATTAAGGGTCAGGTTGGGCTTCATCTTAAAGTCGTCCTGGATGAAGGCGCCGAGGTCACTGTCGCGGTAAGCGAAGTCCACGTTGACGACGCCGACCTGGCCGGTGCGCGGATCGAACTGGATATTGGATTCGAGGTAGGGCGAGTCGGCGGCGAATTCCAGCACGTTGGCGAACTGGAAGGTCGGACGACGGGTGGTGTCCGTAAACTCCTCGTCATCGTGGTGCCGCGCCGCGTTGGCCCCGAACTTGAGGTTGTGCCGCCCCTTGACCAGGCTGGCTACATCCTTCCATTCGTAATTGTTCTGCTTGAACAGGCCAATGAAGCCATCGCCGGGCAAAGCCGTGCCGTCGTCCGACCCCATGGCCGGCACTTCGCAATGGTCACAGGGAGCGTTGCCAAAGGTGCGGGTGTAGCTGAGCCGCATCTCGTTGACGAAGGTTGGGCCCGCGGTATGGGTCCAATTGAGGTTCAGCAAGTGCGTGTACTCAGGCTCCGCCGGGCTGAAGTTGGGGAAGTAGACCGACGGCGAAGCGAACTCGACGGTCTGCCGCGTGGTGCGATAGAAGCTGCCATACAACCGGTCCTTGAAATTGTTCCAGTTGTGGTCCACGCGCGCGTTTACCTGCACGCCGTTGCGGAATACAGAGGTGGAAAAGTCGCCCACGCCGGCGACGGGAAAATCGCAGGGCAGCGTGCCGATGGGCGTGGCAATAGGCGTGCTCCCTGTGCAATGGGACCCGACATCGACACCCGCGGTGGTGAAGTTACGATTCGGCTCGAAGGTGGTTGGGAAGCTGGTCAGAATGCCCGTCGAAATGTTGTTGGGCAGATGGGTTTTCATGTAATCGATCAGTTGCGGGGTCGGAATCTGGGCGGGAAACGCCGTGCCCACGCCGGAACGCAGCATGTCAAACGAGCCGAAGAAGAAGTCCTTGTTCTTGCGGATGGGGCCGCCCAGGCTTCCGGCAAACTCGTTGCGGATAAATTGGGGCGCCGTCGGTTGGAAAACCGTGCGCGCATTCAGGTGGGTGTCGGTATGGAACCAATCCATGGTTCCATGGAAGTCGTTCGTGCCCGACTTGGTCTCCACGTTGACGATAGCCGCCGCATTGCGCCCGTATTCCGCCGAGAAGGTGTTCGTTTGGATACGGACTTCCTGAATCGAGTCGGCGTTGGGCGTGAGGTTGGTCACGCCGCCGCGCGGGTTGCCGTTCGTCGTAGCGCCGTCCACCATAAAGTTGTTGGATTCGGCGCGCTGGCCATTGGCGTTCAGATTGACGCCCAGCTCGGCGTTGAAAATGTCCGCGGTGGCCTGGGCGTAGGCCTGGCCGCCGCCGCTGGGCAAGCCGGTGACGCCCGGAGTGAGCACCACCAAGCTGAACATGTTGCGGCCCACGAGGGGGAGCTCATGCACTTTGGTCTCATTGATCTGGCCGGAGATGGCACCGGTCGAAAGGTTCACCGGTGTCACCGCAGCCGTTACGCTTACCTCTTGGGCGGTCGCCCCCAGCTTCAGGGTCACGTTCAGGGTGCGCGTTTCGGCCACCTGGATGCGGATGTCGGTCAGAACGGCGGTCTGAAAGCCGGTGGCCTTCACTTCCAGCGTGAAGCTGCTTGCCGGTAGCGCCGTGAAGCGGTAGAAGCCGGCCGTGGAGGTCGTCGTCGTGTGTACGACGCCGGTGTTTACTTCCTTGAGGGTCACGGTTGCGTTGGGCACGGCTGCGCCGCTGGGGTCGAAGACGGTGCCTTCCAACCCGCTGTTGAACTGCGCAAATAGTTGGGGGGTCGCCAGGAGGAGTAAAATCAGCCAGCGCGACGCTTGAGCGATGCAAAAGGATTTCATGTTCGGTGCCTCCTCGCCTAGAGGTGATCTCGGGTCGGCTTGGCCCCAGAAGACGCCCTCGGCCGACGTGCTACCTTTAGCAGTGACGAACGGAAACCCGGCCCAACCCGATGACGCGAAGGGGCAAGTCTTGTTCGTTGTCTGATGCGCTGGAGCGCGCCAGGTGCCGCTTGAGAACGCCCCTTGCCATCGTATGCGGAATAGCATACGATGGATGCGTAAACGTTTAAGCTATCTCCGCCCTCATGTCAAGCGTTTTTTCTTCCCCGCGTTTTCCCTGCCGCCGCCGCGCTCCCGCCCCCGCGGCGGCGTTCCTGCTGGCCCTCTGCTCGGCACTGACCGGTCGGAGCACCCGACCGGCCTTGGCCGATCCCAGCCAGCAGGGCCGGACGCCTGATCCCAAGCGCGCCGTGGCAGGCGGCACACTAAGCGAGTTGCGAGCCGCGGTCCGCCTCGCTCCCGCGGATCCCGCGCCTCACGATCGCCTGGGCGTTGCTCTCGCTGAAGCAGGCGCAGTGGAGGAAGCGGTGGCGGAGTTCCAGAAGGCTATCCAGCTCTCGAATCGCTATGCCTCGGCTCATTGGCATTTGGCCCTGACGCTGGAGAAGATGGGGCGCACGTCCGAGGCGGTCGCTGAGCTCGAGCGGTTCTTGTATCTAGACCCCTCTTCGGTCGATGGCCGCTATGCCTTGAGCGCGGCTTGCTGGAAGCTTGGCGATCAGGCAGGGGCCATCGAGGCCCTGCAGCGCGTCGTTGCGGATAATCCGCCCTTTGCTGCCGAGGCCCACTACAATCTGGGGCTCGAGTGGGAGAAGGTGGGGCGGCTTGCGGAAGCTGCCCGCGAGCTGGAGCAGGCCGTGAAGCTCCGTCCGGCTGCGCCGCAGTATTACGCCGCGCTGTCACAAATCGAGGCCCAGGATGGCAGGCTGGATGCCGCCGCCGAGAACGCCGGGAAGGCCCTTGCTCTAGCGCCGCACAATCCCGAGTACGTTTATAACTTGGCGGAAACGCTGAGGCTGAAGGGGGAGCTGGATCGGTCTGAGGAGTTGTTGAAGCGAGTCCTCAAGCTAAATCCCAGGTACCCGCTTGCGCACCGCCAGCTCGGCTTGGTGCTTCGCCAGAAAGGTGAGTACTCCGCGGCTCGCGCCGAGCTGGAAGCGGCGATCGCCCTGAATCCCGAGGATGCCGAGGCTTTTTACTACCTGGGTTCCGTCCGTCTGAAGCTGGGGCAAACGCCTGAGGCCATTCAGGCGCTGCGCGAAGCTATCCGCCTCGACCCCTATGAATCCGCCTGGCATAAGAGCTTGGCAACCGCGCTTAGAAAGGCGGGGCAGGTCGCGGAGGCGGACCGCGAGCTTCAGCAAGCGCGGAGGTTGGACGATCTGGCAACGCGGGCTGGGCAGTCGCGCGTCCTGCTGGGAAGTGCGAAGAGCTATCTTCAGCGGGGAGAGATCGATCAGGCGGTGAAAGATTTGCGCCAGGCAGTGGCTTTGAGTCCCGATTATCCGGAAGCACAGCGGATGCTCGGCAAGGCGCTGCGCCAGTTGGGAGCAGTGGCTGAGGCAGAGGAAGCGCTGCGGAAGGCCATCGCGCTCAAACCTGACGATGCGGAAGCGCATTTCGAACTGGCACAGCTGCTGGTGGCGAAGGGTATGACCGGGTCCGCCATAGCCGAGCTTGAGCGCGCCGTTCGGCTGGCCCCCAGTGCCATCGAGGCTCACCGCATGCTGGGAAAGATCGCCCTGTCGGCGAAGGACTGGAATACCGCCAGCTTCCAATTTGAGGCTATTCTCGCCTGGCATGAGTCGGATGGCGACGCGCGCCAAGGCCTTGCCCTGGCGCAGGCGCAATCGAAGCGTGGCCAGTGATCGCACAAACCGCCATCTCGCGTGGTCTGCCGGGAAGCGGGCTTCAGCTGGGCAGGCTCTCCGCCCTAAGCCGCTCTCCCCAGATGGCTGGATATCTTACCCAATACGAGGCAGAGAGGAGACAACATGAATTCCGGACGTTCCTTATCCCGCAGGCAGTTTGTTGCTAGCGCGGTCTCGGCCGCTGCCGGGGCGCTCACCTTGGGCCCGGCGAGCAAGACGGCGCAGGACCCGGTCATCGATGCTTACGCTACCGGCGGCAAGTCAGTGGCGCGCGAAGCCGTGCGATGGCGGCTCAATCCTTTTCCGCTCGAGCAGGTGAAGCTGCTTCGCGGGCCGTTCCAGGAAGCGACGGAGATCAACCGGCACTGGCTACTCTCGCTGCCACCGGACCGGCTGCTCCACACCTTTCGCCTTACCGCGGGCCTGCCCTCTTCGGCCGAGCCGCTCGGTGGCTGGGAGCGGCCGGATTGCGAGCTGCGCGGCCACTTTGCCGGAGGCCATTACCTCTCCGCCTGCGCGTTGATGTACGCGAGCACCGGCGACGAGGAGCTGAAGGAGCGCGGCAATACGATGGTTACCGAGTTCGCCAGGTGCCAGGAGAAGCACGGCAACGGCTACCTCAGCGCTTTTCCGGTCGAGTTTTTCGACCGGCTGCGCGAAGGGCGGCGCGTCTGGGCGCCCTTTTACACGTATCACAAGATCATGGCCGGACTCCTGGATATGTATGCCTACTGCGGCAACCAGCAGGCCCTGGATATGGCAGAGAAGATGGCCAGCTGGGTGTGGCACTGGCACGAGAGCATCAGCGACGAGCACATGCAGCGGATTCTGCAGACGGAGTTCGGCGGCATGGCTGAAGTGTTTTGCAATCTCTACGCCGTCACCGGCAAGCGCCAGTACCTCGACCAAGCCGGCATCTTTGAGAAAAGGATGTTTCTCGATCCGCTGGCCGAACACCGCGACGAGCTAAAGGGGCTGCACGCCAATACGCATATCCCGCAGGTGATCGGCGCGGCGCGGCGCTTCGAACTGACCGGTGAGCAGCGCTACCGCGATATCGCCGAGTGGTTCTGGCAGGAGGTCACCGGTGAGCGCGCTTACTGCACAGGTGGCACCAGCAACGAGGAGCACTGGCGTACCGATCCTGGCAAGCTGGCCAGCGAGCTCGGCAAATATACCGAGGAGTGCTGCTGCGCTTATAACATGCTCAAGCTGACCCGGCACGTTTTTGGCTGGACTGCGGATCCTCGCACCATGGATTACTATGAGCGCACACTCTATAACCACCGGCTCGGTACCCAGGACGCCCAAGGAATGAAGAGCTACTTCCTTCCGCTCGGGTCCGGGTTCTGGAAGTACTACAACTCGCCCTGGGATTCCTTCTGGTGCTGCACCGGCACCGGCGCCGAGGAATTCTCGAAATTTGCCGACACCATCTACTTTCATGATGAAGCTGGGGTATACGTCAACCTTTTCATCGCGTCAGAGGTCCATTGGCCGGAAAAGGCCCTTCGGCTGCGCCAGGAAACGAAGTTCCCGGAGGAGGACAGCATGCGCTTCACTCTCCGCGTTGAGAAGCCCGTGGCGATGGCGCTGCATCTGCGCATTCCCTACTGGGCAACACGCGGGGGCACTGTGAGGCTGAACGGGGAGCTGCTGCCGGTGTTCTCAAGTCCCAGCAGCTACTTGACGCTTCAGCGGACGTGGAAGGACGGCGACCGCGTTGAGCTTGCGCTGCCCATGAGTCTGCACGTCGACGCGATGCCGGACGACCCCACACTACAGGCGGTCATGTACGGCCCACTGGTGCTGGCCGGTAAGCTGGGCAGCGGGGGCCTGAGCGACGCTCTCCAGCACCCGGGCTACGACACGGCTCCGCCCGGCGAGGCAGTTCCGGTGCCAGCGATGGCCAACAGCTCCAAAGATCCGGCCGGCTGGGTCGAGCCGGTGCAGGGGCAAACGCTTGCTTTCCAGTCCGTGGGCCAGCAAGAGAGCATAACCCTCGCCCCGCTCTATACCATTTCCGGCGAGCGCTACGCCGTGTATTGGAAAACCAGCGCGAAAGCGATCTCGTAACCCTGAGTTTCGGGAGGCTTGGCGCGGGATGGGCGCCGAAGGTTGGATAGTCCTCGGGGCGAAGTACCGGCCGGCAGCCAGAAGAGATGCAGCGTCCGCACTCGCCTCGTGGAAGGAGCTGACCTGCCCCATAGCGGGTAATATCCTCCGGTTGCGCCACGAAGCCCTACCGGCGCCATTTTTGCCCGGGCCCGCCAGGCTCACTGGTAGCTGCCCTGCCATTTGGAGTATCATAAAGGTAAGGTCTCCCACGCGATGACGTGACCGGGCTGGGGCAAGCGTCCTTGGACGCCTGGGCGCCCGTGAGACACCTCACCGCTGAGCAATCGGCTCTTGCTGAAGGAAGGAAGCGTGGCTGAAGAACGGCTGAAGATCGCGGTCTTCATCGACTTTGACAACATCCAGATCGGCGTGAAGGACACGCTGGGGAAGGATTTTGATGTCGCTCTGGTTCTCGAGGCTCTGAAAGAGCGGGGCGAGGTGGTGTCCAAGATCGCCTACGGCGACTGGCCGCGCGCCGGCGACCAGAGCCGCCAGATGACCCAGCATGCCGTGCAGATGGTGCAGCGCAATGTCACTCCCCGGGGTGACAAGAACGGTGCGGACATCAATCTGGCCTTGGATGCGCTCGAAATGGCCTTCACCCGCCATCACATCAACGCCTTCGCCATCGTGGGCGGTGACAGCGACTTCATGGCCCTGGTCGAAAAGCTGAAGCAGTATGACAAGCGGGTGATGGTGATAGGCGGCCGGGCGTTTACGAGTAACATTCTTCAGCGCAACTGCACAGAGTTCATCGCTTATGAAAACTTGCTGAAGAGCGCGGGCCGCGTGGGGCGGCGAGCTGACGCCACCGGCCGGACCACGTTCGAGGCACGCCCCCTCGCTGAGGCCCTGCCCAATGTAAAGCGCGCTTTGCAAGTGCTGGCCGAGCGCGAGGTGGCGCCCCAGCTCGGACTTCTAAAAAGCACCCTCCTCCAGCTGGATTCGACATTTAGCGAGCGCGACTATGGCGCGCCCTCCTTCCTGGAGTTCGCTCAGAAGATGGAGCGAGCGGGAATGATTCGCCTGAACCGCACGGAGGGAGGCTATCTGGTGGAACTCGCCGAGGGCGATGCTGAGAGGAAGGGGGAGCGGGCGGCCGGAGCTGCGGCCGCAAAATCGGAAGAGAGCTTGCCGGCAGCGTCGCGAGCCGCAGCCAGCGGCAACGGTGCCACGCCTGAAGAGGGAGGCGCTGCCACGGAGGCTTCGCCCAGTGGGACGCCGATGAGCAGCGAAGAAGCCCTGGAGCTGCTTAGGCAGGCCGTGACCGCTGCCTCCCAGAAGTCACCCCATCGTCCGCTCTACCTGCGGCATATTCGTCAGGCTTTGAAGGCGATTGACAAGGATTTCGACGAACGCCGCGCCGGCTTCCACGGTATGCTCGACTTGCTCCACCAGGCCCAGCGCGAAGGCTGGCTTCACTTGCAGCGCGACCGCAAGGGTGTTTGGCGCATGTTCCCTGTCTCCTCGGCCCTGACGGCCCCGGCGCCCCTGTCCGGGGAGCCTGCGCCGTCCGCCGGCGAAATGGCTTTGCCGGCTTCCTCCTCGTCTGTGGAGCCTGGAGACGCCGTCCCTGCTGTTCCGGAACAGCCGGTGACAAGCGAAGGGGTGGCTGCGGAGACTGCCGCCGGCCCGGGGGAGGAACAAGGTTCACGCGGGCCCACCAAACGCACCCGCAGGTCTAGAGGCCCTAAGACAGGGAGGGTCGCTGTGCGCAAATCCTCGTCGCGCCGCAAGCCCAAGGAAGCGTCGGACGAGCGCTAACCGTAAGGATACGCCCGCGCACTTCCCGCTGAGCCTACAGCCAGCAGCGGACGCCATGAATCAATTGGCGAGACCAGCTTGTGGAGGCCTCTCGGGATGGCGAGGCTTTCCATCTCAGCAGACGGCGCCCGGCCCGGGCATGATCGACGGTACCAAGGCCGAAGTCGGGCCGTCTGGGTCAGGAGCACCGTCGCTGGGCGACGGTGCAGGGGATAGTGAACATGGTAGAGGCGAACATGCGAAGGAGTCAAATCGGGCCGTTGGGCAAGTCACGCGCCCTGGTGCTGAGCTGGGTTTTGGCGGCACTTTATAGTGCCACAGCGGCCTCGCGCGTTGCGGCCGCAGACAAGCAAGCCCGGCAGCTTCAGAAGGCGGCGGAGGTGGTCCAAGAGATCATGGCGGCACCGGATAAGGGTATTCCCAGCGACCTGCTGGAAAAGGCGGTCTGCGTGGGAGTCGTACCCTCAGAACTCAGATTTGCGATTGGTATTGGCGGCACATACGGGCGCGGCGTCCTGGTTTGCCGCCGTAACGGCAATGGACCTTGGGGTGCACCCTCGATGTTCACCCTGGGTGGGGCAAATATTGGCTTCCAGTTAGGCGGTAAGGCAACCGATGTGGTCTTCATTGTGATGAACGCCCAGGGTGCGCGCAAGCTGGTTCAAGACAGCGTGAAGCTGGGAGCGGACGCTTCGGCCACCGCGGGGCCGGTGGGACGCACCGCCGAGGGCGCAACCGATGCCCAGATGCATGCGGAGATCCTCAGCTACTCCCGCACGCGAGGCCTGTTTGCGGGCGTTTCCCTGGAAGGCGCGGTGCTGAAGCAGGACCGCAACGATAATGAGAAGCTATACGGCAAAAAGGTTTCGGCCAGGGAAATCCTGATTGAAGGCAAAGTCAGCACGCCGGAGGCGGCGCGGCCTCTCGATCGGGTGTTGACCAAGTATGCTCCCAGAGGTGGGGAGGCATTCGCCGCGAAGTGAGTTGTACCAGCGAGCCCGGGGCGAGGTGTTTGGCGCGTGCGCTTTGCTCGGGCGCCCCGCCGGGGACTGGCGGGCAAGCGAAGCTCAGGGTTGATGCGAACGCGTAGGCAGCCGGGGTGCAGCTGACGAAAATCGTCGTAAGCAGGCACCATTTATGCTGTGAGCGGTGAAGCAGTCTCAAGGTGAGTTTCAAGGCGGCTGACGAATTGGCGGACGCGCAGGGCAAGATCAGGATCGCGGCGGATTACCGCTTCCCGAAGGCCGTCGAGAGCACTCAGCAGGCTAGCCAGGGAATCAAGGCTCTCCTGCCATTCATACTCAATACCCAGCAAAGGTGTAGGATTGAAGCGAACGGCGCTCATCAGCTCCCGCTCAATCTTGTCCACGGTTGCTAGCAGCGCACTCCGGCACTCCAGAGCAGCCGTCGAGGCTAGGACGCCCGGCGCCTCCGGCCGATGCGCCTGAAATGCTTCCTCGCGGCTGAGCCATTCGAGCTCTCTGGCCAGTACTAGAATGCTGCTCTCGGTCATACACGGCGCCTCGGCACCAATATGTCTTCGACTCTCCGGTTTGGATAGATGTGCGAGGGGCGCCAAAAGATGCCGCCGGCGGGCGCGATCACAAGGTTCTGCGGAACAACAGGGTGGCGGAACCCATCATGATCGTCGCGAAGATGAGCAGAAAGGCTAAGTCACCGCTGATCGCGGTGAGGCCCGTGTTCTTGAGCAGCAAGCTTTTGAAGGCGGCGACGGCGTAAGTGAACGGGTCCACCGTGGCAATGGCCTGCATCCAGCGTGGGAATGCCTGAATAGGGTAGACGGCGCCGCTGGGAAAAAAGAGCAAGGTGTTGAGCACGCCGAACGTGGCGCGCGGCACGAGTGGATCGTTCACCCGCACCATCATCAGGAACGTCATGCTGATCAGCGCTAGGGACGCCGATAGGATCACCAGCAGCAGCTTGGCCAGCCGCGCCGGGTCCAGCGGATGGTAGATGCCGGCAATGAGCGAGCCGACGATCGTCAGCACGGAACCCGCGAGCATGGCTTTGACCGTGCCGGCCAGGTTGAACCCGGCAATCAGCTCGAACTTGCTAATAGGTGTGACGAGATAGCCTTCGTGCAAGCCACGGGCCTTGTCGTCAATGTAGATGATACCGCCGCCGATCATGGCGGTTATGAAGATGGCCAGAACGATGGTGCCGGGCAGCAGGTATTGGATATAGGGCACGTAGGGATAGAGCTCGACGACGGAGAGTGTGGCTGCGGGAGGCACACGTGGTTCGGGGTCTTTCTGGGCATAGGCGCGCATGAGCCCGCTGAACGCGCCCTCGAGGCTACTAACGACAAACTGGTCCGTGTTGTCTTCTACCAAGGCCACGCGCGGAGCGTTCTGCGCCAGGACGCGCCGGGAAAAGTTGGGCGGAATATTCAGCACTCCGTTCAAGCGGCCGTTACGGAGGTCGGAAAGGGCCTGGCGCAAATCAGTGTAAGCGACCGTATCGAAGGTGTGGGCGTTGGCGGTGATAGCCTGGCAGAGCTCGCGTATCTTCACGGCCTCCATGCCCCGGTCCTGGTCAATCAGGCCGATGCGAAGCTTCTTCAGTTTACTGCCGAAGGCGTTGCCCAGCACAACGAGCTGCACGATGGGGAGCACCATGGCCACGACAATCAGCGTGGGACTGCGGCGAAAGCGACGCAGATCGCGTTCGATGATGGCGAGAATTCGGTGCATCGAAAGACCTAGGGCCCCGGCCGTGGCTGATACATGAAGCTGCTGTCGTAGCGGGGTGCTTCCTGCAAAGCGTCGCGCAACTGCCGGCCGGTGTAATGCATGAAGACGTCGTCCAGCGTGGTGCTTTGCACCGAGAGCGACCTGATCTCCACTTGGGCGCGGCGTGCCGCCTCCACGAGCTCCTGCGTTGTGCGTGCTCCATTATCCGAGGCGATGCGGTAGACGTGGTCTGTGTTGGTTACCTGCCGAACCTCCGGCAGCGAGCGCAGGGTCTGGTCCCACCCGGGTGGCTCAGCGGCAAAGCTCACCTCCAAGACGTTCGTGCCGGGGATGGAAGCCTTGAGCTTTAACGGCGAATCGAGTGCCACCAGCTTGCCATGGTCGACGATGGCAATGCGGTCGCACAGCTTGTCCGCCTCGTCCATGTAATGCGTGGTAATGAGGATGGTGAGGTCGTGCTCCTTTCGAAGCCGGCTCAGCATCTCCCAAACGGCCAAGCGCGAGGCGGGATCGAGCCCGGTGGTGGGTTCATCCAAGAAGAAGATCTTGGGCTCGTGGACGAGGCCCCGCGCGATCTCCAGCCGCCGGCGCATGCCCCCGGAGAAATGCTTCACCGGTTTATCCGCCCACGGTCCTAGACCGACCGCCTCCAGCAGCTGCGGGATGATGCGGGCGCGGCGCTCCCGTGGAATGCCGTAGAGCTTGGCAAACACTTGCAGGTTCTCCTCAGCGCTCAGCTCGAGGTCGGAGGTCATGGCTTGAGGGATGACGCCGATCGATTTCCGCACCTCGTTCGGTGAACGGATCACGTCGAAGCCGTTCACGCGGGCGCTGCCCGACGTCGGCTGGATGAGGGTGGTCAGCATGCGGACGAGCGTAGATTTACCCGCGCCGTTGGGACCGAGCAGGCCGAAGATCTCGCCCTGCTCGACCGTAAAGCTGACGCTGTCCACGGCTGTAAAGTCGCCGAAGCGTTTGGTGATCTGGTTGACTTCAATTGCAGCCATGATGCGTGAAACGGCGTTGCTTGGGCCGGCCTCGGCGCCAACGCTCGTCTACAAGGGTACCGTGACGTAAGCGGTGAGGCCAGGATGCAGGCGACGGTCGCTATTATCCACGCGAAGCCGCACCTCGAAGGTTTTGATGTCGCGCTTGGAACGGCTGACGTCACGCTGCGTGGCGAAGTCCGCGTCCACTCCGCGGAAGAACACCGTCCCCTCGCGCTCGAGCCCTGAAGGAAACCGCACCGGCAGGCGGTCGCCCAGCCGGATGCGGTCGACGTAGGTTTCCTCCACGTCGGCGCGCACCCAAAGGTCGTCGAGATTGATCAGGGTGACGATCGCTTGCCCGGGGTTCACCACTTCACCCGGAAGGGCCACGCGCGTGTCCACCAGCCCGTCGATAGGCGCGCGGATGCGGGTGTACCCGAGTTCCACCTGGGCCTTCTGCTTCTGTGCTGCTACCGCTGCTACCTGGTGGCGGTTGGCCTCCAGCTGGCTCTGGCGGACAGCCACCTGCTCGCGGTTGGCGCGGGCCAGGGCCACAGCGGCACGCGCAGCCTGTACCTGGTGAGCGAGCGATTCGACGCGCGCCTGGGCCGCCTCGTACGACGTTCGTGCTTGATCGTAGGCCTGGCGCGATACCTCTTCCTGCTCGTAGAGCCTGCTGGTCCGCTGAAAGTTCAGGCGTGCGTTTTCAAGTTCCGCGCTGGCCTCGGACTGCTGTGCCTGGGTCGCAGCCAGCTGGGCTTCCGCCTGGCGGACTTGATCGGCCGCCTGCAACTGCTGGTACCTCAGCGCGGCTTCGGCTTCTGCCACCTGTGACAAGGAGGCCTGCTGATGGTGCCGGTAGAAAGCATTGTCCGCCTCGAGCGCCTGTGGATCGATCACAGCCAGAAGCTGCTCGCGCTTTACCGTGTCGCCTTCCTTGACCAGAAGCTGGCGAATCCGCCCCTGAATTTGCGAGCTGACGATCACTTCGCTGGTGGTTACGATGCCGGTCAGTACTAGGTCGCCCGAGCGGCGGTGGGCAGTGTGGTGGTAGTAGACGCCACCCGCGATTAACAGAAGCATGAGAGCGAGAAACCTGAGCCTTCGCCTCATAGGACGCGGGCCTCCGGGTGGCGAAACAAACCATGACGCATCAATTCGATCAGCTCGTGCTTGGCCCGCCGCAAGTTCGCAGGCGCCAGGGGATCGACGTGGCTCACCCGCTTTATCATGGGCGCCGCCGAAAAGTAGAAGGCGCTTAACCCGAGCAGAGCGTGTGCGGCGCAATAAGGCTCTACCCTCCGCAGCTCGCCGCAACGAACGCCTTCGCGGATCACCGCCAAAAGCTTGCGGTAGAGCGGTGCCCAGTATCGCCGCAAAAGCCGGTCGCTGGTCCGCGGCCCGCTGCTCAGAAACCAGTGCATGAGGCGGGGAAAATACGGATGCGCTTGAACAAAGTCGAAGCGCAGACTCATGAACTTCACCAGCCGGGCGCGAACCGTTTCGCGGCTGTCCAGGATTTCGTTGATTTGTGTCCCCGCTTTTTGTAATTGGTCCTCCAGCACGGCGCGGAACAGCGCGTCCTTGCTTCGGAAGTAGTAATAGAGGAGAGCCTTGTTCACCCCGGCGCGTTCGGCGATAGCCTCAGTGCGAGCGCCGTCCAATCCCAGCTCGGCGAAGATTTGCTCAGCTGCGGCGAGGATGGCAGCGCGGCCCTCCGGCCGTCGGCCGGGCCGCGATCTAGGGCTCCTTACAGGGGACATCAGGAGTTCGCCGCCGGTGCTGGCTGCGGGGCACGCCAGCTACTTCTGCGACCGCCACTGACCACACCAGCCTAACTAACCAGATAGTTAGGATAAACCGAGAGCTATCTGCTGTCAAGGAAAACAGCTCTGGCGGACGGCATCCCCGGGCTCTTCGCGTTTGCCTTGGCTGTGAGAAACGTCGACGAGCGAAACGCGGAACTAGTTCGTTTGTTTTGTATACCAGTCACACGTTGGCGTGGAGTTGAGGAAAACGGAGGAGCTGGCCTTGTTGTTCGGATTGTTTTCAGTTTGCGGTTCTGCCTTGAGCATCTCTGGGTTTCCAGCCAATTTTTTCCCGACCACTTCGGTCTGACGGTGGCACGTCTTTTCAATAACTTGGTGGCTTCGTTCCTTCAAAATTCAGAGTTTCGTTCTCCCGAGGGGGTGCGGCGACTCGCAAGTTCCGTTCTCCGGCCTGCTATCCTGCCTCTAAACAAAATGCGCCTGGCCTGGCGACCCGTCAAGAGGCCAGCTCCTCACGGAAAAACGCCAGGCTAGCAGCCGCATCGTGCGGGATGTCTCCCTGGCCTTCGATGGAGATGCCGCCGCGAAAGCCGATCTGCTTAACCAGGGCGAAGAACCTCGGATATTGGTGGTCTTCGCCGGGGCGTTTTGGCCAAAGCCGCCCGTGGGGGTTGGCAAAGTGAAAGTGGACAATTTCGCGCTGTGCCTCCCAAATGATCTGGGGATCCTCGTTCTCCGCGCGCAAGTGGTAGTAATCGATGATCATCCGCGCGTTGGGATGGCTCACTTCCCGGACCAACCGGAGCGCCTCAGCCCCTGTATTGATTATGTTGCTCTCCTGGCGGCGCAGAGGTTCGATCGCGATGATAATGCCGCGGGTTCTTGCAGTCTCGGCGGCCAGATGAAGAAAGTCGATGATCTGGTGCCAGGCGCGGTCGCGCGAAAAGCCTGGTGGCACGTTGCGCGATCCGGCGCTGCCCCAGACCACCACCTTCGCCCCGAGCTGGTGGCAGCGCTCGAGAGAAGCGTCGAGGTAGCGGCGCAGTTCGTCGTCGCGCACCTCGTTCCCCACCACGCGCAGCTTGCGGATGAAGCTGTTGAAGCACTCGCAGCGCAGGGGCGAGGCCAGAACCCGGTCACGGAAGGCCTGAAACGCCGACTCGCTCATGGCGGCGATTTCTGCGACCCCAGGCTCGAGGTAATCGAAACCGAAGCGTACTGCTTGCTCCAGAGCCGCGGCTGGCGCACAAACGCCAATCTTTACTGAGCCGATGCTCGCTCGTGCTGCGCGGCACGCTGCCCCCGCGGTGCCCAAAGAAATCAGGAAGTCGCGTCGTGAGATGCTGTTCATCACCTGATGGCAACGAGCGGCAGGAAGCTTGCCGACAGAAGCCTGCTTCCCGCCCCTAAGGCCGGCTGCGCGCTCAACCTATCCCCGAGGCTGTAGCGTCACGGCGCCCGCTTGCCGCCGCAAGCGTCGGTAGACGATCCGTAGGGCGGCCAGCACGGGGACCGACAGGAAGCTGCCGGCGATCCCCCCGAGATATCCGCCGGCCAGTACGCCGAAGATCACCAGCAAAGGATGTAGCTGCACACCAGCCGCCATCAGCTGTGGCGACAGGACGTAGTCCTGGAAAAAGCGGAACGCCGCCGCAAAGATCAAAATCCACAGCAGATGGTGGTAGCCACTGAGGCCGGTAACCAGCAAAATCAAGACGATGGCGGTCAGCGGCCCAATCATGGGGATGAATTCGAGCGGGAAGGCGATGGCCGCCAGCAGCAGAGCATAGGGAGCGCCCGCCAGGGAAAGGAAGAGGCCCCAGGCGACGAACGACGAGCACGCGAGCAAGACGAGCGCCCGGATGTACTGGGCCAGCAGCACGTGCAAATCCGCAGCGATATCCTCGATGAGGTCGCGGCGGTAGCCCTCGGAGAAAAATTGCAGCACGCTGTCGCGAAGCTGTTCACCATCCTTCAAAAAGAAGAAGCTGAGAATGGGTACCAAAACGATGAACACCAGGCTTCCGGCGTGCGCGAGGATGCTCAGCGCCAGCTTCGGCAGCAGAGCCAGAAGTTCGCGCGAATGGCCCGCCATCTCCTTGCGCAGGGTGGCTAGCACCGTGGCTTTCACGCTCGCGGTTTCGTTTGGTGCGGGCAGCGGTGGCTCCTGTTGAAGCCGGGAGATAAGCTCGGGAGCCCGTGAGCCCAGAGTGTTGGCCTCGACGATCACCCGCGAGCCTACTTCGATACCGGCAACGATCAGCAACCCTACCAACACCAGATAGACGATGGCCAGGGCGGGCGTCCGCGAGCGCCCGGGCACGTAGCGGTTAAGCCGGTTAACCAGCGGCCACAGCAGGTAGGCCAGCAGCAGCGCCAAGATGAAGATAAAGATCGTCTGGCGGAGCATATAGATCAGGCCCAGAAGCAGCAGAATCACCGCCACCGTCCACGTGGCCCGTGCCGCACGACGATCCAAACCCAGCATGCCGCTGATGGTAGCAGAAGACCCCGGGGAGCGGAAGCAACGGGGAGCGGGTGCTGGTTGTTTCGGCTGATAACCGCCGACTATGGCTACGCGGCCCATCCTCAGTCATAATTGAATCGTTATGCCCTGCGCTTCCATCCTGATTGTGGACGATGAACCCGGTATTCAGGAATCGCTCGGCGGAGTGCTGCGCGACGAAGGTTACCGGGTTGAGTCCGTGGATAGCGGCGAAGCCTGCCTCGAGCGGCTGCGGAAAGCCGCTTTTGACGTGGTGCTGCTCGATATCTGGCTTCCCGGCATCGACGGCCTCGAGACCCTGGAGAAGATCCGCGCTCTCCCCACCCCGCCAGTGGTGATCATGATTTCCGGCCACGGCAGCATCGAGACCGCGGTACGCGCTACCAAGCTCGGCGCGTTCGACTTCATCGAAAAGCCGCTGGCGCTGGAAAAGACGCTGCTGACAGTGAAGCACGCCGTCGAACAATTGAGGCTGGCAGTGCAAAACCGGTTGCTGGAAGAAGCGGTGCACGGGCCCAGCCGCATCATCGGCGATAGCGTCCCAATGAAGGCCCTGCGCCAGCAGCTGGCCCTGGCGGCGCCGACGCATGGCCGGGTGTTGATCTACGGCGAGAGCGGCACGGGCAAGGAACTGGTGGCCCGGGCCCTGCACCGGATGAGCCCGCGGGCCGGCCAGCCCTTCGTTGAAGTCAACTGCGCCGCGATCCCCGAGGAGCTGATCGAAAGCGAGCTCTTCGGGCACGTGAAAGGCTCGTTTACCGGGGCGGTGGCGGACAAGGTGGGCAAGTTCGAACAGGCCGACGGCGGCACCCTGTTCCTCGACGAGGTCGGCGACATGAGCTTGCGCACGCAATCCAAGGTGCTGCGCGTGCTCGAGGAGCAACGCTTCACTCCCGTAGGCTCGGGCCACGACCTCAGCGTCGACGTGCGCGTCATCAGCGCCACGAACAAGCACCTGGAGGACGAGATTTTGAAGGGCAATTTCCGCGAAGACCTGTTCTACCGCCTGAACGTCATTCCTTTCTATGTGCCCGCCCTGCGCGAGCACCCCGAGGATATCCCGGCGTTGACCCGGTATTTTGCCGAGGAATTCGCCCGCATCTACGGGAGGAGGCCTAAACAGTTTACCGAGTCCGCGCTGGAGCTGCTGATGCAATATCGCTGGCCGGGCAACGTCCGGGAGCTGAAGAATCTGGTAGAGCGGCTGGTGATTATGGTTCCCGGCGACCGGATCGAGCGCCGACATCTGCCAGCTCATCTGCTGCGCGACGGGACGGGGACCGCGGTCCCGGGTTCTGCGGTGAGCGCCGGACCTTTCACCAGTCTTTACGACGCGCGCTCCGCCTACGAGCGGAATCTGATCCTGCGCAAGCTCGAGGAAAATCAAGGCAACGTGAGCCGCACGGCCGAGGCGCTCGGCCTGGAGCGCAGCCACCTCTACCGTAAGATGAAGACCTTGGGCATTAGCCCTCAGAACGGATGAATCGTCCCTCAGCTAGTCCCTCCCCGGGTCCTTCGCTACTGTCGGACCGGCTCTCCTCCCCAGCCAGTGTGCGGGCAGGATCTTTCCTCATCCCCGGAGAGCAAGCTCCTTAGTTTAGTAGCACCCCTCAGACTCCGCGTTGGGCCTCGGCGCGGTAATCGAGCTCGGCTACAATCGCGCGGTTGTTGCGCCAGCCGCTCTCGACCCGCACAAAGAGTTCCAGGAACACCTTCGGCGGCAGGAGTCTCTCCAGTTCTTTCCGCGCGTCTATCCCGATCTGCTTGATGCGCGCCCCTCCCGCTCCGAGCACGATGGGCCGCTGCGATTCCTTCTCGACCAGGATGGTGGCGCGGATGCGAGTCAACTGGGGGCCCTCTTCGAAGCTGTCAATCAGCACAGCGGTGACGAAGGGGAGCTCCTGCCTCGTGTGCTTGATGATGCTCTCGCGGATCAGTTCGGCGGCCAAGAAGCGCTCCGGCTGGTCGGTATAGGTGTCCGGGGGAAAGTAGGGAGGACCTTGAGGTAGAAGTCGGACGATGGCCTCTAGTAGCGTGTTGAGTCCCTCGTGGCACCGAGCAGAGATAGGAATGATCTCCTCGAAGGGGTAGAGCTGGGCGTAGCGTTCGATAAGAGGAAGCAGCTGCGGCTTACGGATAAGGTCAATCTTGTTGAGCGCCAAGACGGTCTTGGGCGTGTACTCCCGCAGCAGATCGAGTGTGAACTGGTCGCCCTTGCCGAAAGGCTGCGAGGCGTCGGCCACGAGCAAGGCAGCGTCGCGCTCGCCGAGAGCCTGGCGCACAAACGCCATCATCTGTCGGTTCAGGTGCGAACCCGGCTTGTGGACACCGGGCGTGTCCATGAGGATCACTTGGGCCGCCGGTAGGTGGACCACGCCGAGGATGCGGTTGCGCGTCGTCTGGGGCACGGGCGTCACGATAGACACCTTCTCGCCCGTCAGCGCGTTCACCAGCGTGCTCTTGCCCACGTTGGGCCGGCCGACCACGGCCACGAATCCTGAGCGAAAGTCCGAGGCTTCAGCCATATGCATCGGGGCGAGGCAGGGAGGAAGCGCAAGCATCAAAGCGCTGCGACGTCTCACCTCCTGGCCGCCGCTGATCCAAAGTCATCCTCCAGAGTTTTCTCGGCCTTGCGATCTTGGTTGCTGCTGGTTAGGATGTCTGCGGGCCGGCCGGGGCTGCGGAACGGTGGGGCGAGAGGCGCAGCCGGACCTTCAGAACCGTCCGTGGGTTGGCCTCGAGGACTTCGAACTGGACGCCGTTCTCTTCCACCTTCTCTCCCGGGCCCGGGACGTGGCCGAGGCGAGCCAGCACCAGGCCGGCCACGGTCGAATAATCGCGGGCTTCGAGCGGCACCTGGAGCCGCTCAGAGATCGCCGCCAGCTCCGTCTGGCCAGCCACGACATAGGTGTCGCTCGACTCACGCACGATGTCATTCTCGTGCGGCTCAACTTCATCGCGAATCTCGCCGACGATCTCCTCCACCAGGTCCTCGATCGTTACGAGTCCGGCCACGCGCCCGTATTCGTCCACGACGATGGCCAACTGGTTCGTCGACTGCTGCAGTTCCTTCAGCAGGTCGTGCGTGGGCTTGGTCTCGGGAACGAAGAGGACCGGACGCACTAAAGAGCGCAGCGTGACCTTGGCCTGTTCTTCCGGAGGCAGTTCGATGAGGTCTTGGATGCGGACGATACCCTCAATGTTATCGAGCTGGCCCGAGTAAACGGGGTAACGCGAGTGCCGATTTTCGCGAAACAAGGCGCGCAGTTGCTCGACGGGCGAGTTGATATCCAGGGCGGCAATCTCCGGGCGCGGCGTCATGACCTCACGCACCACCTTGTCTCCAAACTCGACCACCGACTGCAGCATCTCACCCTCGCCGCGCTCGATGAGCCCTTCCTGCTCGCCGACCTCAATGAGCTCCTGCAGATCTTCCTGCGTGCTGGGAGGTTCCGCCTTAGCTTCCAGCGGATCGAGCAGGCGCCGGATGGTAGTGGAAATGAGGATGGGGAAGGTCAATGGCAGGGCCAGAATGATAGCTGTGCGCAGGAAAGGCATCCAGCGCTTGAGGATCACCTCGGGCTCGTCGTGCCGCGCCACCAAGACAAACGGAATGAACTGGTCGCAAAGCGCGATGGCGACGAGGGTGATGAGTACCGCCACCCCTAGATTCTCCGCGACGTGGCCGGGACGCAGGAAAGCGAGCAGGCTGGCGAGACCAACCGTGAAGAGACCCATGGCTGTGCCGTGCAGAGCGGAAAGCGAAACGCCTACCCGCTCGCGGTCGACCTGAATGCGTCCGCCCTCGGCCGCCTGAAAGAGTTTCCTTCCTGCCACCGGGCTGAGCCGGCCCATCAGCAGTCGCAGGTAGGACATGACCGAGCCTGCCACCATCAGCAGCACCAGCAAGGTCGCCCATGTCAGAACCAGCATCATTGGCTCACCTGTGCGCACGCCGCTGGGAACGTATGCCCCGGCGCCTGGGAAGGCCGTCGAGGCCCAGCCGGGCGCGTAGGCCGATCTCGAGTGCGGTCATCTCGCCCTGGTCGGCTTCGTGGTCGAAGCCCAAGAGATGCAATACACCGTGCAGGATCAGCCAGCAAAACTCTTGCTGAACGGAGTGTCCTTCGGCCTGGGCGTTCCTGCGCGCTGCCTCGACGCTGATGGCGATATCGCCGAGAAAGTGGCCGAGCGGTTGGTCTGGCTGGCTGGCGGGGCGAGGGGCGGTCAAATCCAAAGCCCTATCTCCCCCGGCCGGGTGCCAAGGGAAGGAAAGTACATCGGTGGGACACGCCTTCCCGCGGAAGCGCGCGTTCAACCGGCGGATCTGCTCGTCATCCATAAAGCAGACGTTGAACTCGCGCCCCTTCAGACTTAACGCTGACTTCAGCCGTTGGACGAAGCGGTTCAGGGCAACGGCGGGAAGGCGCATGCGCCGCTGGCGATTGATGACCATGCCTTTCGCGGCCTAGGGGAAGCCGCGCTCCCCGTTTTCCGGGCCGCCCCCGGACGACACGTCCTCAGTTTTGGCCGGCCGCCCGTTGTGGTTTTTCGCCGCCTCGTACTCTTCGTAGGCACGGATGATGCGCTGCACCAGACTGTGGCGGACCACGTCGCGCTCGGTGAAGTAAACGAAGCTGATGCCCTCGACGCGCGCCACGACGTCGATGGCCTCAATCAGGCCCGAGCGGCGCCCGTTGGGCAAATCGATCTGGGTGATGTCGCCGGTGATCACCGCCTTCGAGTTGAACCCCAAGCGGGTGAGGAACATCTTCATCTGCTCGCTGGTGGTATTCTGCGCTTCGTCGAGAATCACGAAGGCGTCATTCAGGGTGCGCCCGCGCATGAAAGCGATGGGCGCGATCTCGATGATGCTCTTCTCGACGTAGCGCTCGACGCGGTCGGGATCGAGTACGTCGTAGAGGGCGTCATAGAGGGGCCGCAGGTAAGGGTTTACCTTCTCCTGCAACGTGCCGGGCAGAAATCCCAGGCGCTCCCCGGCCTCGACCGCCGGCCGCGCCAGGATGATCCGGCTCACCTCCTTGGTCAACAGCGCGTCCACCGCCATCGCCACCGCGAGATACGTCTTGCCAGTGCCCGAGGGCCCGATGCCAAACACCATGTCGTGGCGCTCGATGGCATCCACGTAGCGGCGTTGGTTCACGCTTTTGGGCGTAACACTCTTCTTGCCCAGACTGCGCGGGCGCCCGGCTTCGGCCAGGCGCTTGAGGGTGACGGCCCGGTCGTCGCCGAGGATGCGGAGAAACGCCTGCACTTCCGAGCTGCGGAAGTGCATTCCGCTTTCGACTAGCTCGGTGTACTCCTCTACCAATTGGTGCACACGCCGCACCTCGCTTTCCTCACCCTCGATCTCCAGGGTTTGGTCGCCCAGGTGGGTGGACACCTGGAAACAACGTTCCAGCAGTTTCAGATTTTCGTCGAACGGCCCAACGAGCTCTTCAACGCCCTTCCCTAGCTTAACACTTGTCTTCATAAGTGGATAGGCGAGGGCCCACCTCCAGAATCAAACGACGGAATTGAGAGAGGTAGCGCAGTCAACCGGAGCAGGGATGGAAAAACCGGACATCAACCTGCCCTTCATTATCCTCGTCCGGGCCGCCGGAGTCAACCGTCGCCCTGGCGCCAGAGGCGCGGCGCCCCGTCAGGCAGCGGCGGCGACTCGGCCGGCGGAGCGCCCACTTTCTTGACAGCGTCGGGGCGCCCTCTCGATTTTTCAACAACATATCCGGTTCGTTTCGTCCAATGAGCGTTTGTTCCCGCGGCTGGCCGGCCGGAGGCGCGCCGCGAATAGCGCAGCGATACATTCGTCACAAGCCATAACCAACGTGCCACCAGACGGTCTGCCTGACAAATGATACATTGTTTACACTCTGGACCGGCCTCCGCCGGGAGGTTAGGCCTGAACGGGCCCACAATCCTGTTGACAGAGTGGCCGGCCGAGTTCACATTGGAATCTGAGCGGCGAAAGCCGCCCCTGGCTCGACCCTTTACCGTCGCCCATCCGCCATAGTCGGTCGATTGCGTCAGGAGTGGTGCGGTTGGGAAGGGGGTTCCACCGCCGCTTTAAGGGAGATTGGCATCTTGGGAATGAACCTTCGGTCGGTCTTCAGCATGTTTTCCTCGGATCTGGCCATTGATTTGGGCACGGCCAACTCCCTCGTGTACGCCAAGGGAAAAGGCATCGTGGTGAATGAGCCTTCGATCGTGGCCATTAACAAAGTCACCGGGGACATTGAGGCGGTGGGACGCGAAGCCAAGGAGATGCTAGGCCGCACTCCGGGAAACATCGTCGCTATCCGGCCCTTGAAGGACGGGGTGATCGCTGACTTCAAGGTGACCGAGAAGATGCTGAACTATTTCATCCAGAAGGCCCACAACCGCAAGATGTTCGTGCACCCGCGGATCGTCATTGGCGTGCCGTCGGAGATTACGCAGGTGGAGAAACGGGCCGTGCAGGACTCGGCCATGCGAGCGAAGGCCAGCGAAGTCTTTTTAGTGGAGCAGGCCATGATGGCGGCTATCGGCGCCGGCTTGCCGATTACCGAGCCCTCCGGCAGCATGATCGTGGATATTGGCGGCGGCACCACGGACATCGCGGTGATTTCGCTCTCTGGCATCGTGTACAGCCGTTCGGTGAGGGTGGCCGGCAATGAAATGGATGAGGCTATCATCTCCTTCGTGAAGCGCAAGTACAACATGCTGATTGGTGAGCGCACTGCCGAGCAGATCAAGATCGAGCTGGGGTCCGCTTATCCGCTCGAGAAGCCTCTCACGATGGAGATCAAAGGACGGCACCTCTTGGAGGGTATCCCCAAGACGGTCACGATCGATGATTCTGAGGTGCGGGATGCCCTGGCCGAGTGCGTCGCGACCATTCTCAATGCCATTCGTGTCGCGCTCGAAAGAACACCGCCCGAATTGTCAGCGGATATCTCGGACCGGGGGATCGTTCTGACTGGCGGTGGTGCCTTACTGAAGAATCTCGATAAGCGTATTCGCGAGGAAACGGGCCTGCCGGTTTCCATCGCCGAGGATCCGCTGGCGTCCGTGGTGCTGGGGACCGGGCGTATGTTGACGGATTTCAATTTGTTACGGCGAGTTGCTATTGAGTAGATGTATTTAGTTAAAATGGATTGATCGAGTTATTATACTATAGGGGCGAGCACTGCCGTGCCGCCGAAGTCTATCGGGCTGATGACCTTCCTCGACCTGCGTACCGCCGAACTGGCCCACCCCATAACGCCTCGAGCCCCTGAGGCGCCGCAAGTCATGCAGGCCTTTGTGGCGCGACACAAAGGCCCGCTCGCCCTAGTTGGCGTGCTGATCGCGCAGCTGCTGCTCCTCTCCTTCCAAATCAACCGTAACCGCAATGTCCGCTTGATTAAGTTCTGGACCGTATCCGCCTTCGCCCCTTTCGAACGTTCTTTAAAGGGGATCACGGACGCCTCGGCGCATGCTTGGCGGACCTATTCTCGGCTTTGGAGGGCGCAGCAGGAAAACGAGGAGCTGCGCGCTCAACTCTTGCTGGCACGTGCTCAAATTCAGCAGCTTTCTCAGCAAGTGGCTGAAACTGAGCGACTGCGGGCGCTGCTGGATCTTCGGGCGCGGCAACCCTTCCAGACCCTAGCCGCGGAGGTGATCGCCTCCAGCCCGGGCGGCACCTCCAATGCGCTGCTGATCGACAAGGGCGGCGATGCGGGGTTGGTGTCGGACATGGCGGTAATTGCGCCTGAAGGGGTGGTGGGCAAGATTCTCGCCGTCTTCCCCCACACCGCCCAGGTGTTGCTCATCACTGATCCTGCCAGTGGTGCCGGCTCCATGCTGGCGCAGAGCCACATCCAGGGGGTGCTGAAGGGTACGGGTGGGAACCTCTGCCACCTGGACTACGTCATGAACGAGGAGTCGGTCGCGCCCGGCGAAGCGGTGGTTACTTCCGGGCTCGACCAGATCTATCCCAAAGGCCTCCCCCTGGGAACTGTGGTTCGAGTCGAGGAGGGAAACATCTACAAGGAAATCATGGTGAAGCCGGCAGCGGCGCTGGATCGGCTGGAGTCCGTGCTCGTTGTCCTCAAGCCCACGCCTTCGGAACCCGAAGCCCGGAACCTCAGACTGCGTCCCTACACACGTTGATGAAGTGCAGGCAGCGCCCGAGCCTTTGCCTGTCCCGGTCGGCCGGAGCCTAGCACGTTTCGGAGTGGTCCCAGCTCGTGGAGGAGCGCGTGACTATTCACGCGTTCGGCGGCCGGGGCGCGCTCCGGGGTTGCCCTCCCGATCGGGGTCAGGGCGCGGCTTCAGCCAGGGACGGCCTCTCCGACCCGGGGCATGCGAGGGCCTACCGGTCAAACTCTCAGTCACAAGTCCGGCTAGGCTCCCGCGCGAGCGAAGAGGGCCTCGTGAGAAGCCTCTAGCAGTTCCGCATCACGGTCGATGAAGATGCGATGCCAGATCTCGAGGTTGAGCAACCGCCAGATGCGATCGTAGTGGTCAATCAGGCGGGCGCGGTGTTCGGCAAAGATCTCGCGCACCGCCTCGGGCTTGAAGAGCCCTCGTGCCACACTGCGTGGCTCCAGCAGCAGGCCTTCGATCGCGTCCAATTGCGGACCCGCGAGCCAGCCACGCCACGGTGTAGGGAAACCCATCTTGCGCCGGTAGATGATCGAAGCTGGCAAGAGGTCCTGCACTGCTTCCTTGAGCACGATTTTCCCGGTGAGGCCGTGCGTCTTGTAGCGGGCAGGAATAGAAGCTGCGAGTTCGACCAAGGGGTGATCCAGAAAGGGTACGCGGCTTTCGAGGGATGCGGCCATACTCATGTTGTCTTGCTTCATCAAGAGCTCGACTAAGTAGGTCTTGATGTCCGTGAACAGAATGCGGTCCAGCAGCTCTCCACGAGCCCGGTTCCAGTAGGCCATTGAGGCGCGGTAGGCGTCACCGGGCTGAGGGCGGTATTCCTCCGCGAGCACTTCGGCTGCCTCTTCCTCGGAGAAAGCACAATAGAAGTTGTCAAAGAAGAATGACGCCCAGGAGCTGCCATCGCGGGCCAAGAAGGTGTGCCGCAGGCGGTCGCGCAGCCGGGCACCGAGGTGTGGAGAACGCGCAAGCGTCGCGCGAATGCGGCGGCGGAGTTTCTCGCTCGAACAAGCGCGATAGAGGCGGTCGAAGCGAACATTCCACAGGGTGACCGCATGGCGGGGGTAGCCAGCCAGGGTTTCGTCGCTGCCCTCGCCGGTCAGAACCACCTTGACGTGTTCGCGTGCCCGGCGCGCGCAGTAGTAGAGGGCCACACTCGACGGCCAAACGATAGGCTCGTCCTCATGCCAGATGAGCTTCGGCAAGGCGTCGAAGAACTCGCGGCGGCCGACCTGGACCTCATGGTGTATGGAGCCGAGGTGCTTGGCCACCTGCCGGGCGTAGGGGAGTTCGCTGTAGGTTGACTCGGCATAGCCGACGGAAAAGGTCTCGATGGGTGCGCCGCGCTCTTTGGTCATTAGGGCGGCCACGGCACTCGAATCCACGCCTCCGCTCAGAAACACGCCTACTGGAACGTCGCTCATCAGGTGGCTCCTCACTGCCGCTTCGAGCCCCTGACGGTACGCGTTCACGTAATAGCTCCTCGGACGTCTGTGGGCTTCCGGGTGCAGCTCCAGATCCCAATAGGCAGCAAGCTGAATCGTTCCCGTCGCCTCATCTGCTTCGAGGACATGGCCGGGCATCAACTTGCGGATGCCGGTGAACAGCGTACTGTCTCCCGCCAGATAGCCAAACCCCAAGTACTCGGGCAGCACCTGGTGGTTGAGCTGTGCCTTGACTCCCGGGTAAGCCAGAATCGCCTTGATCTCTGAGCCGAACAGCAACCGCTCTGGGGTTAATTGGTAGTAGAAGGGCTTGATGCCCAGTCGGTCGCGAGCTGCGAACAAGCGGCGCCGGCGGGTGTCCCACAGGGCAAAGGCGAACATGCCGCGCAGGTGGCGGACGCAAGCCGGTCCGTATTCTTCGTAAAGGTGGACGAGGGTTTCCGTATCGCTGCGACTGCGATACTGGTGTCCCCGTTCTTGGAGGCGGGATTGCAGTTCCTCGTGATTGTAGATCTCCCCGTTGTAGACGAGCCAAACCGTGCCGTCTTCGTTGCTGACCGGCTGCTGGCCAGTCTGGAGGTCAATAATGCTCAACCGCCGCATGGCCAGCCCGATGTTGCCGGAGAGGTAGAAGCCGGCGTCGTCCGGCCCGCGATGGATGATCTGCTGGTCCATCGCCTCGAGATCGGCACGTTTCACCGTCCGATCGCGCTCAAAGTTCATGACGCCGCATATTCCGCACATGCTCGTCCTGATGGCCGTCGGGGATCTGCCTGCCAGCGGCAGCTACCGGTTCCAGCGGCTACGGTGCCCCGGCCGCCGCTGCGCCGGAGGCCGTGGCAAAGAAATCGCGGCTGATGCGTTCCAGCTTTACGTCACGAGCTCCGGCAGCCGCAAACAGCGACTCAATCTGGGGACGCGTGTACATGAACAGATCGCAGCGCCTCTTGTAGCGCAGCTTGCGCTGCCAGGCCAGCAGACCGCCGTCGACCGGAAAGCTGAAGAAGGCCTTCGAGCGGGTCAAGCCCAGAACGCGCCGGATAACGGGGACCGGCTGAGCGACATAGTCCATGAACCCCATCACGATCGAATAGTCGAAGGCCTCTTGGAAGGGGTAAGTGCTGAAATCCGCAACCTTGAACTCACACTTATCTTCTACTCCAGCGCGCTCAGCATTTTTCCGCGCCAGCTCAATCATTCCTTCCGCAAAATCAATTCCTAGAACCCGCCGGGCGCCTTTGGCGGCGAGAGCGACGCCATAATGGCCGGGGCCGCAGCCTACGTCGAGCACCGTTTTTCCCTCGATGGGATCACAACCTTCCAGGCTCTTGACGTAGCGCAAATGCATGCTCTTGCGGAAGAGCTGGTTGATGACGCGGTTGAGAAACGTATCCTCGTTGCCATAAATGGCGTTGAAATCGTGCGAATAAGAATCGAAAAATTCGGATACGCTGCGCTTGGGCATGGGTGGTTAACTCTCAATCAGATGGAAATTCGTCGCCGCAAAGTCTTTGAAGGTTGTCATCTCGAACTCGTTCAACAAACCGCGGATTTTGGCCTCGGTGGTGTCCAGGTTGACGTAGGACTTGAACGTTCGCGCCAAGCCCATGGGCAGGCGGGGATGAGCGGGATCGATTTCCCGCGGGTGCACGTAGAAGACGACCGGCCGTCCTTCAGCGAGAACCTTCCTGGCCATGGATCGGATGATGGAGTAAGGGAAGAGCCGCAGGTAACCTCCCCCAAAGAAGCAGATGGGCTTGCCGCACACTTCCTTCACAGTAATAGGAAACTCAATCAAGCCGTCACGCACCCAGTGGGGTGCAAACTGCCGGGTCTTCATCCCCCCGTGGGCCCGCGGTGCGGGAAAGACCGACGAATCGTATTGAAAACCGGCCTCGATCAGCCTGTCAAAGAACCAAGGCGTCTCCTCTGTTACAGAAAATCCAGACGAGCGGTATCCCATAACGGGAGCGCCGATCGCATCTTCGATGATCGCCTTGGACCGGACGGAGTCCTCGAAAAACCGCTGCGATCCCAGCCGGTAGACCAACTCGTGCGAGTAACCGTGTGAGGCAACCTCGTGCCCTCGGGCGCGGGCTTCCTTGGCGAGATGGGGGAACCTCTCCGCCACCCAGCCTAGAAAGAAGCAGGTCGCCCTCGCCCCCTTTTCGCTCAAGATATCCAGCAGCCTCCGGAAATTCGACTCTACGCGCGAGGGCAAGGAGTCCCATTCCGAGAGGTCGGGAGTGGAAGGGAGGTCCAAAATATGAAACCAGTCCTCGACATCCACAGAGAAAATACACTGCATGGGAGCTGCTGCACTGCGGCCAGTTCATCTTCGTCCAAGCCGTGGCCATCCGGCCGGAAAGACGCCGCCAAAAGCCGTATAGCAATGCCCAACACACAGTCACGGAGCGTTAAAGGAAGTACCCAGCAGAGCACCTGGTGAGAAATCAAAGCTAGCGTCTTAAAGCTGAGGACCAGAAACACGCAGATGTGGTGTAGCGTGCCCAAGCTCTCTCTGGCCAGCGCAACGCGTCGCCGGAACTCATCCTTGACCGAGCTGGCGACGAATTCGGTAGCCACCGCCTCCGGATCCTCCATGACGCGATAGCGGTGCCGGCGTGCGTTTAAGTCATCAATCACATCGGCAGGCCCAAGCTCGGGGAGCATTCGCGGCGCAAGGCATGGACGCTGCACAAAATGGGAACCGTATAAGGAAACGCTCCGACAGCCTAGCGGCGCTAGCATTGGGGGCGCTCCGGAGCCGGCAGCGTAATGCTTTGCCCCTCGCGGTTTGGAGATATTCTCGCTTTTGCTGGAGAGAGTCATCCCCCTCGGGACTTTCGCTTTCCCCCTGACCGAGGCCTAACGAGCCCGACCTCCGCTACAAGGCACTATGAATTCTAGCCTTGGGTTTCGCACCGTGTCTAGCGCCAGTGCTTGCCGTTCGCCGGCCAGAACACATTGCGCGCTCCGTTCCATCGTGCTAGTTTGGAGCGCGATTCTATTGGCCATGGGGAGGCAGCATGTCGCTTGAAGCGTTAGGTATGATCGAGACCAAGGGACTGGTGGGGGCCATCGAGGCCGCCGATGCCATGGTGAAGGCCGCCAACGTCGTCTTGATCGGCAAGGAGTACATCGGCGCTGGCTATGTGACGGTGATGGTGCGCGGGGACGTGGGTGCCGTGAAGGCGGCAACGGACGCAGGCGCCGCGGCCGCCCGGCGTGTGGGGGAGCTCGTCAGCGTGCACGTGATCCCGCGCCCGCACAGCGAGGCCGAAAAGCTTCTGCCTGGCGGCTCGCTTTCCGGCAAGAAGGGTGCAAGTTCATAGCCTCCTGGAGCCACCTCGGTCATTCAAGGATTTAAGCGCCTCATGGATCAGGACCTCCAATCCATTCAAGAAGCACGCAACCTCATCGAGAAGGCGGCCGAAGCGCAACAGGTCTTGGCGCGCTTTTCCCAAGCGCAGGTGGACACGGTCGTTGAAGCGTGCGCGCACTCCGCCGAGCAGGCCGCCGAGCCCTTGGCGCGCCTGGCGGTTGAGGAGACTACCTACGGTGTCGTGGCCGATAAGGTAGAGAAGAACCTCTTCAGTGCCCGCGACGTCTATCGCGCGATCAAGGACATGAAGACCGTGGGAGTGATCCGGGAGGATGCTGAGGCAGGCGTCGTGGAAATTGCGGTGCCGGCGGGCGTCGTCGCCGCCATCATTCCTTGCACCAACCCCACTTCCACCGCGATTTATAAAGTTCTCATCGCGCTCAAGGGGCGCAACACCATTGTGATGAGCCCACACCCTAGCGCCGTCCGCTGCATCCTGGAGACGGCGCGGGTGCTGCATGAAGCGGCGCAGAAGGCTGGCGCCCCTGAAGGATGCATCGGCTGCCTGAGCTTACCGACCATGGAAGCGACGCGCGAGCTGATGCAGCACCGCTCTACGTCCATTATTCTGGCCACGGGTGGCGCTGGCCTGGTACGCGCCGCTTATAGTTCGGGCAAGCCGGCCCTGGGCGTCGGACCAGGCAACGTGCCGGCTTACGTTCACACCTCGGCCAACATCCCGAAGGCGGTTGCGGACGTTCTGACTGGCAAATGTTTTGACAATGGCACCATCTGCTCCTCCGAGCAGCACATGGTGGTGGACCGCGCGATTGCTAACGCCGTGCGGGCAGAGACGGTCCGCCAGGGCGGCTTCTTTCTCAGCACCGACCAGGCCAAAGCGCTGGCGCGCGTCCTCATCCGCCCGGATTTTCGCGTGAATTCAAAGTTAGTGGGCCAGTCGGCCGAGCGCGTGGCCCGGGCGGCAGGGTTCCCGGTACCCGCTGGAACGCGCGTGCTGGTGGCGCCGCTCGAGGGCGTCGGCCGCGAGCATCCGCTCTCGGCGGAGAAGCTATCGCCGGTCCTCTCCTTCTCCGTGGTGAAGGACTGGCGCGAAGCCATCGACGTGTGCCGCCGGCTGCTGGAATTCGGTGGCATGGGCCACACCATGGCCATCCACGCCACGGACGACAGCGTGATCCGTGAGATGGCGCTGGCCCTGCCCGCCTTTCGCCTGGTGGTGAACACGCCCGCGCCGCACGGCTCGATTGGCTACTCGACGGGCTTGTTTCCCGCCATGTCCCTCGGCTGCGGAACGCCCGGCAACAACGTGGTCTCCGACAATATCTCGCCGATGCATCTCATCAACATCAAGCGCTTGGCGTATGAGCGCCGCCCGGTGAATGCCGCTCGCCTAGGGGAGACTGGGGAGGTCTCAGCCGCTTCGCCCCCGCCTGGAAGGCCCCACCCCGAGGTGGGGAGCGCGTCCTCAACCACGGCTTCGGATCGTGAGATCATCTCGCGCGTCGTCGCGAAGTTGCTAGCGGGCCGCCGTCAAGCGGCTGGCTCGCCCGCGCGTGCCTCGGCTCCGAATGCGCCCGCAGCCGGAGCATCGGGTCCTTCCGAGGCCGCTGGAAGTGAATCGCACGCATCGGCCAACCAGTCCTCTAACCCTCCCTCCCTGCGGCCGCAGGAATTTGTCTCCGAATCGGACGTCCGCCTCGCCATCACCCAGGGTCGCAAGATAGTCATTGGGCCGCGCACGATCATTACTCCGGCGGCGAAGGACATGGGCGAGGCCTCCGGAGTCTTCGTCATGCAGTAATTTGAAATGCTTGGCCTTCGTAGCGGCATGAGTGCCCAATGGTTTGAGCAGCCTCGATCTTTGCGATAGCAACCACCTCTTGACCCTTTTTTTTGGGGTATCCTTCGGACAAGTCGCGTTACAGTTCACAGCCTGGAGGTGGAGCGTGCTGGGGCTGTGGTAATCGTTGTTCCTTATCCGATTTCATCTCAACGACAAAGCACAAATGTTTTCGGGGGTCGCTCGGGGCGACCTGCGGCTGCTTGGGCTTATGAAAACGATTCGCGTCCTGGCGCCGCTGCTTATCCTGTTGGAGCCCCCGGGGTGCGTTCGCGCAGGGGGAGCTTCTTCTTTCCCTGGCCCACGGCCCGGGCTAGCGAGCTGCTGGGGTCCGCTTTCGCTACCGTAACAAGGAGGTTTGCCATGAGGGCTAAAAATAAGGCGTTGGCACACGCTATCCTGCTCGTCGGGCTCGGTTCCTCCTTCCTTTATCCGCAACCTTCGGAATTTCCCTTGCAGCCAAGCAAGACGGTCGTCGCCACAGGAGTTCGCTGGAGCATGGTGGTTGAACCTGCCCGATGCGACGCGGAGGGCAACGTGTACGTGCGCCAGGTGCTCTCGTCCCGCCGCAGCAGGCCGTTGGCCGGCCCGGCGCTCCAGATCTCGGCGGATGGGCAGAACACGCGGACCTTCGAGGTGGGCGCAGTGCCTGACGAGGCTGTGAAGAACGGAGACATCCAGGACTTTGCCGGTGGCAAGGACGGAGTGTATCTCCTGGTGAGTACCCGTTCTTCCGAGTCCAGCCGCTATGAGCTGATCTACTTCAAGGCAGACGGCAGTACCAAGGTTCGGTGGCGCTGCCGCCGGACGTCTCCCCGTTCCATTTCGCCGTCCTCCCGGAGAGCGGAGTCTTCGTCGTCACGGGGGTCAAGCGGTCCCGTGGCACCAGCGGTGGGGCTGAGGAAGTCCCCTGCACGTTTCTGGTCGACAGTTATGGCCATTTGATTGCCAATGTGGAGCTCCCCCGCGACGCCAAGATCGGACAGCTGGCGGGGGCGGCGTCAGGGACACCGGACTTCGCTCCCGTGGCGTTGGGCTCTGTCGAGGCCGGTGATGATGGCAACGCGCGTATCTGTGGCGGCGCTCGTCGCCCCTTCCGGTCTAGGTCCTGTCTCCGAGTGGCGAGGTTGTGCGCACGCTGCAGCTCGCGTCTCCGGGCAAGGGATTCGCGCCCAGCGTGATGAAGGTCGCCAATGGCCGAATTGTGATGGATTTTTCAAAACCGGCCGCGGGAACGGATGAGCAACTGCTGGTGGCGTACGATGCCCAAACGGGTGAGCAACCGGCCGGATAACGCCCCTTGACCGGCGACGCACTCGCCTGTTATCGACGAGGGCAGGTGGCGCGGTTGAATAACCAGCAGGGTATGACGACGATCATTGCAGCGGTAGCAAGGTGAAGCCCCACGCGGATCGGATTACCCTTACAGACGCCAAGCAGGTCTGACGCCGCAAGATGCCGAGGGTTCGCGCACCCCTGAGGATTATGACGCAATGGCCCTCCCGGTGGCGGCGCCGGTCAGCCCTAGTAGGGCAGCAAAGCGAGCCACGCTATCCCTAGGCCTAGGGTTAGCAATGTAACTGGGATCCCGACCCGGCAGTACTCCCCCAAGGAGATAGTCATCCCTTCCTTCCTCGCCTTCTCGACCACGATCAGGTTAGCCACCGAACCGAGGATGGTGAGGTTGCCGGCCAAGGTGCTGGACATGGCCAGGGCTAGCCAGGCGGACTGGCGCGCGGCCGGCGGCATGGCGCGTAGGAGCGGCTCAAACAAGAGCACCGCAGGCACATTGCTGACCAGACTGGAGAGCGCGGCCGACGCCAAGCTGAGCAGGCCGACAGGATGGCTCTGCAGCGGACGCCAGCCGTAAGAGTCCCAAGGGCGGAGGACCCGGACCTCGAACGCGTGCACCACGACAAACAGGCCAACGAACATAAGCAGCAGACTCCAATCGACCTCGCGGTAGACGCGCTCGGGCTTGATGCGCCCCATCAAGAGCACGGCTGCCGCGCCCGCCGCGACCACCGCCATCGGCAGTCCCGCAAAGAAGAGGACAACCGTGATGAGCGCGACGAGCGCACTCTTCCACTGCAACCGGACCAGCGCCGCATGCTGGACCGACCAACGCCTCGGCTCGGCCATCCCCGCTTCCGGGGCATCTTCTCTCCGGCCGGCCAGTGCTCGGCGACACAAGAGGCTGATCGCGAGAAAGTCGATCACCAGGCCTGACAGCGCAACCGGCATCAGGCGAGCGGCGAACGTGACATAGGGGATGCGTGACTTCACCCCGATGATCATGTTCTGCGGGTTGCCAGTGATGGTCGCCGCCGAGCCGATGTTGGCGGCCGTCGCTAGCCCGAGCAGGTGAGGCAGCGGATTGAATCGAAGGCGCCTCGCGACGCGCAGTACCAGCGGTGTTAGCGCCAGGCACACCACGTCATTCACCAAGAACGCCGACAGCAGGCCCGATAGCAAGATGACCAGGCCCAGCATGTGGCGGGGTGAGCGGATGGAGCGGAGCGACCACTGGGTAAGACGTGAAAAAAACCCCGACAAGCGCAGGAATCCTACCACCACCATCATCCCGAACAGCAAAAGGAGCGTCTCGTAATCGATGGACTCCGGGCTGGCTGCCTGGGCAACGCTGAGGCTGCCCGTGCACAACATGAGCGCTGCTCCGGCAAAGGCGATGCTGGCGCGATCCATGTGCAGTTTTGGGATCTTGCCCAATGCCAAGCCGGCATAGGTGGCGATGAATAGGATGGTGGTGAGCCACGGTTCGAATGATGCGTGCACACGCCTCCTTCGTCTTCCTTTCTGCAGCACGGCTGGCCGCGAGCCCTGCCTGGGTCACCCAAAGGTAACTAAACTGTGCTGCGGTGGGTCCGGGCTCAGACGCCTGTTTAACCACGCGGCCGGGGCTCGTTGGGGGAAGAAATCAGGGCCGTGCTGCCGCGCAGCATTTAGTATAACTGCACCAGGTTGTCGCTTATTTCTGCAAACCATAAACGACCCCTCGCGGTCCACGCACCATCCGTGTTGACTGGTCCTGGCAGGGCTCTATAATGCAGTTCGGCATGGTGAACTCCGCTTCCAGCGCCTTTGAGGCCGCGCGGCCCACGCCCCGATTTCTGGTAACGGGCGCCAAGGGGTGTATCGGCGCGTGGGTGGTCCGGAACCTTGTGCGGCGCGGCAACCCTCCGGTCATCTTCGACGTCGACGACAGTAACCACCGGCTGAGGGCGCTGCTCTCCCCCGAAGAGTTACAGAGTGTATCGTTTGTGCGTGGTGATGTGACGCGTCTGACGGACTTGGAATCCGCCGTGGACGGGCACGGGATTACGCACATCGTTCACCTTGCGGCTCTGCAGGTGCCAGCCTGCGCTGCACAGCCGATCATGGGCGCTATGGTGAACGTGATCGGTACGCTCAACGTCTTCGAGGCTGTGCGGCGACGGCGCGACCTCGTGAAGCAGATTGTCTATGCCAGCTCGGCTGCGGTTTACGGCCCGGAGGAATTCTACGGTGCGCGCCGCGTAGGCGAGGATGCGCCGCCTTATCCTGGTACGCATTATGGCGTCTTCAAGCAATGCAACGAAGGCAACGCGCGGGTGTACTTCGCTACCGAGGGCATCAGCAGCATTGGGCTGCGGCCCTGGGCGGTCTACGGCGTGGGGCGCGACCAAGGGCTGACCTCCGGACCGACCAAAGCCATCAAGGCGGCGGTGCTGGGCCGGCCCTATACCATCCGCTTCACCGGCGGGCTGGATCTGCAGTATGTTCGGGACACAGCCGAGATCTTTGTGCGCTGCGCTGAGTTGGGGCTGGAAGGGGCGCGAGTGTATTCGCTTCGCGGCACGGTGACTCAGACGTCGCAGTTCATCGAGACGCTCACGCGCCTCTTGCCGCAGGCGCGAGGCCTGGTCAGGGCTGAAGGACAGCCGCTGCCGATAGCTTACGACTTAGACGATAGTGCCCTGGTCCGGGATTTGGGTGAGGTGCCGCGCACACCGCTCGAAGACGGGATTCGCGAAACCGCCGATCTGTTCACAAGGCTTCACCGCGAAGGCAGGTTGGATACCCGGGACCTGGATACCTGAAGGGTGATATGCCCGGAAAGCGGGAGAGGTCCCGAAGCTTCCCGTGAGGCAGAGCTATGGCGAAGCCAAAAATCCAGGAGGGTGGCCACCAGGCTTCAGCGCCTCGGCCTGACGACTCATCCCAGGTGTCCTCATGAAAGCCGCCGTGCTCGAAGACGTCGCCACGATGCGGGTCCGGGAAGTACCCGATCCAGAAGTTTCCCCGCGCGAGGTGCTGATCCGGGTGAAGGCGGTGGGCGTGTGCGGCACGGATCTGCACCTGTTTCGGGGTCACGGCAACTACAACCTTGATACAGACGGCCGCCCGATTCCGCTCCGCGTCCAGCCGCAGATTCTAGGACACGAATTCAGCGGCGAGATCGTCGAGGTAGGCAAGGAGGTAAAGGACCTGAAGCCGGGCGATCGGGTTCTCTGTGATCAAGGGCGCAACTGCGTGAGCCAGGACATCTGGCCTCGCTGCCCCTATTGCGTTTCAGGGGACTCTCACCAGTGCGAGCATTACGCCGAGCACGGTATCACGGGACTGCCCGGCGCCCTGGCGGAGTTCATTGCGATGCCAGCGGTGAATTGCCTGAAGATTCCGGACGCCATGCCAGCGGAGCAGGCAGCGCTGGTGGAGCCGCTGGGCTGCGTCCTGCACGCCAGTGAGCTGGTCGAACGTGCCCACGCCCGTTACACGTTCAGCCGGGGCGAACCAATCCGCAGTATTCTGATCCTCGGGGCAGGGCCGGCGGGCTTGCTCTTTCTGCAGTACCTTCGCAACGTGAAGAAGTTTGACGGCCAGGTGATGGTGGCTGATCTGCGTGCCAAGAACCTGGAGCTCGTGCGCCAGTTTGGCGGCATCCCGATCGACGCAAAGCGGGAAAACCTCCGCGACGCTGTCGAAGAGCTCACACGCGCTGAACGCATTCACTACCTGATCGAAGCCACCGGCAACGCGGCCGTGTTCGCCGAGATTCCTCGCCTCCTGCGCAAGCAAGGAACGGTGCTGATCTATGGTGCTGGACATCACGGCCATGATTTCAGCCTCTTGGACCCGCTGCTGTTTCTGGAACCGACGCTAGTAGCTTCCGTGGGAGCGTCGGGCGGGTTCGATTCAGACGGCCGACCCTTAACCTACCGTCGCGCCCTCGAACTGGTGAGCTCCCGCGAGGTGGCGGTGCTTCCCTTTGTGACTCACCGCTACCGCGCCCTGGAGGAGATCCACCGCGCCTTTGAGCAGGATTTCGAGCGCGAAGACTACATCAAGGGCGTGCTGACGCTGGAATGAGCTCAACCGGTCGGCAACGTTAGTGAAGTGCCTGTGATTGGCGGAAAGAGATGCGGGATGGCGCACCCCTGGGTGGCCAGCGGACTGTTGTGGCTAGCCATCTTGGCGCCGGCCTGTCGGCGAAGCCATAGGCGCGTGTATGCCGTGATTCCCAAAGGGCAGGCGCACGTCTTCTGGCAGACGGTTCATGCGGGTGCTCTGGCGGCGGCGCAAGAAGCGGGCGTGGAAATCGTCTGGAACGGGCCCGCTGTTGAGACCGACCTGACGGGCCAGATCGCCATCGTCGATGACTTCATCGCCCGCCACGTGGACGGCATCGAACTGGCACCTTCGGACAAGGACGCACTGGTGCCGGCCATCCATCGTGCCCATCAAGCCAACATTCCTCTCTCGGTGATCGATTCTGGGGCGGCGACGGACGAGTATGTCTCTTTCGTGGCGACGGACAATTATGGTGGTGGCACACTCGCCGCACGGCGCCTGGCGGAGCGCATCGGCAAGCGTGGTGAGGTGGCCGTGATTGGAGTGCTGCCCGGCGCCGCCTCTACCCTGGCGCGCGAACAGGGGTTCCGGGATACGATCGCAAAGGAATTTCCGGAGGTTAGAGTCGTAGCCTTTCAATACGGCATGTCCGACCGCGCCCGCTCCCTCAGCGTCACGGAGGACATCTTGGCGGCGCATCCGGGCCTCGCAGGTCTCTTCGCTTCGAACGAATCGAGCACCATCGGTGCCGACCAGGCCATCAAGAGCCGCGGCTTGAGCGGCCAGATCACTTTGGTAGGTTTCGATAGCTCGCCCAGCCTTATCGACGACCTGCGCGCCGGCACTATTGACGCCCTGGTGCTTCAGAATCCTTTTCAGATTGGCTACCAGGGGCTTAAGGTGTTGCTCGATGCTCAGAGCGGCCGCCAGCCGCCGCGCCGGATCGACCTGCCGCCCACCTTGGTGACCCGTGACAACATCGACCAGCCGGCGATCCGCGAGCTCTGGAATCCTGATTTCGCGCGATATCTGGAATCGCGTTGACCGGGTGGGCTCGGAACGGTTGGGACCGGTAAGGCGACAGGGGGCGAAACTCAGGCAGGCCGGCGGCAACCTCGTGGCAAGGTCGGGCGAGGCGAGGAGTCCCGCTTGCACAGCTATAGGACTCCTCGCGGCACGCCCCCGCAACGACCCACTCTGCTGGGAGTAGGAATCCGGCTTGTTATTGCCCGTGGAGGGCTTACTTGCCCGTCGTAAACCGCTTCTCCGCCTCGTCCCAGTTCACCACGTTCCACCACGCGGCGATGTAATCGGCGCGACGGTTCTGGTACTTCAAGTAGTAAGCGTGCTCCCAGACGTCCAGGCCGATGACCGGATACTTGCCTTCCATCAGCGGGCTGTCCTGGTTGGCAGTGGAGATGATTTCCAGCTTCCCCGAAGGGTCTTTCACCAGCCACGCCCATCCGGACCCGAAGCGCCCGAGGGCCGCAGCGGTGAATTTCTCCTTGAACGATTCGAAGCTGCCGAACGCGGTCTTGATGGCATCCGCCAGCTGGCCGTGCGGCTGGCCGCCCTTATGCGGCCCCATGATTTCCCAGAACATGGAGTGGTTGGCGTGACCACCTCCGTTGTTGCGCACGGCGGTGCGAATGTTCTCGGGGACGATGGCGCAGTTGTTAGCCAGGAGTTCTTCCAGGGTCTTGCCGGCGAGCTGGGGGGCGGATTCCAGGGCTTTGTTGAGGTTGCTCACATAGGTACCATGGTGCTTATCGTGGTGGATCTCCATGGTGAGCTTGTCGATATGCGGTTCGAGCGCGTCCGCTGGATACGGCAGCGGAGGAAGAGTGAATGGCGCAACGCCTCCTTTTGCAGGTGCTGTCGACATAAGACCTCCTTTCTTACCTTGGATGAGCTGAGACCCCACCCCGGATGATCTCAATAGCCTACGGCATGGGGACGCAGTTGAAGCAATCCTTGCTGAGAAGTATCAGATTATCGCCGGACCGCGATGGAATCAAGTACGGGTGGCTCCGCGGGCTCCGCGCGCCATCATAGCGTTATTTCACCGCTCAGGAGGATGCCATGCCCACGAGGACTCGCAAACCGTCTTTGCGTTCTGCTCCCTCGCGGTCGCCCCGCCCGGCTCAGGCCGCGGACAAGGTCATTCGCAGCCAGCTTCTCTACCTGCTGAAGGGAGGGGGTGCTCACATCGGCTTTGAGAAAGCGATCCGTGGATGGCCGCCCGAGCTTCGTGGCGCGAGGCCGAACGGGTTGCCCTACTCGGCCTGGCAGCTGCTCGAGCATCTCCGCATTGCCCAGTGGGACATCCTCGAATTCAGCCGGAACCCCAAGCACCGTTCCCCCGATTGGCCTTCTGGTTACTGGCCGGCAACCGAGGCACCTCCGAGCGAGCGCGCCTGGCAGGATAGCATCCGCCGGTTCGAGGCCGACTTAAAGGCGATGCAAGACATGGTCCGCCAGCCGTCAACCGACTTGTACGCGCCTATTCCTCACGGCGATGGGCAGACCATTCTCCGGGAGGCCCTGCTCGTCGCCGATCACAACGCGTATCACCTTGGCCAGCTGGTGATGCTGCGGCGCCTGCTGGGAATCTGGCAAGAAACTTAGCCAGATCAGGCGCTTACCGTCAGCGGGCTCTGAACTTCGGGAGTCGGAGGCGTTTGGGCGGCCCTTGCTTCACCCCACAGTTGCCGCCTTAAAACCTTTGGGCTTGAGACGTTGGGAAGGAGGAAGCGGGTAACTTGGTTGCCCTGACGCTACCCGCTTCCCCAGGTAGTCATAAGTGTTGGTTTGCTTATTTAGACGGTCGATGCCGACGAAGGGTTGCAACCGACCGCCCCTCGCCCCTTCTTCATCCACCCCCAGCCAACGT
>CADDZE010000020.1 GCA_902812465.1 Acidobacteriota bacterium
CCAGCGCGAAAGATGGTAGCAGATGAGAAAACGATGCGTTGTCTTGAGGTTCGCCAGACTCTCGACCAGCCTCCGCGAGTAGACTGCCACGCCGGAAGGTTCGGGATCAACGGAGTAGGTGGCATCCAAGGCGATGGTCATGGGCAGCTTTCATGGTGCCACGAAGCAGGCTGCCAGGCCCCTGACGCCGGTTGCTGAGTTCCCAATTCGCGAAGGCGGCGCTGGCCCAGCCTGATCGCCGTTCGCGGCAACAGAAAGGCCTCCGGGGTGAAATCTCTCGGTTCACGATGGGTGGCCCCGGCGCCGCCATCGCAGGGCCGATCCGGCTGATAGCCAAGAGAATGAACGCATTGCGGCTTACCCCAAACTTCGACGGTGTCCGGCTCTCCTGGCGGTGAGGTAGTAGCGAGGTGGCTCGTAGTGATTTTCCGCTATGAAGGGCTCGCAGAACCGGCTCTGCACAAGATCGTGCCGCACGAAGAACGCATTGGTGCCCTCCAGGCTGCAGCCCACCAGAGCATAGCCCTTCTCGGCGCCGAGTGATTCCAGGGAGGCCAGGCTGGCCCCAAAATGGCTCGTGCCGCCCCATCGTGCCTGCGGCAGGTAGGGGAACACCCACCGGCAGTCCGGCGGAAAGGTCGCATTGTACTCGATCACGACCGCCCGGGGGCGATAGCGCCGAATAGCCTCCCAGAGCCAGTAATCGTTGCCATCAATATCGATGGAAAGGAGGTCGAATTCCGCGGGAATGGCCCCCCGCGCGATGATCGATTCGATATTCTCCGCCGTGGCCAATTCCGGCTGAAGCACCAGGCTCCCGGTATCCAACTGCCGCGCGCAGTTGGCTCTGATGGCGCGCACCTGCCTTGGATCCGCTTCAATCCACAACCCCTTCCAGCCCTGCACGAGCAGGTATGCCGTGTTGTTTTCCAGGCCATCGCCAGGCGCGCATTCGACAAACACCTTGCTTTCCGTGCCGATCCGCCGAAAAATTTCGGCAATGATTCCATCCTCACCGCCCTGCGAGAATACTTTGTGTTCGAACCGGCTCAGCCTCTTTGCTTCCTGATACTTCGGTTCCTTGAGCAGTTCATGGATGAAGTGATCAAGCTGCAACTGAAACATTCCCTCGAAGACGGCGTGCATCTCTCTAATTCGTGCCCGCAAAGACATAGGTCTACCCCTTCCTCACTCGGTTTGGTCGGTTTGCCGGTAACGCGGCTGGGCGAGCAAATGGCAATTGCGCAACGATGTGTTCCGACCTATCTCGCTTCTGATTTCCCCGCACCACGGTGCGGGCTAAGAGTTAAGAGTAATGGTCATCTTTATTTAACATCATGCCTCCGAGGGAGTGTAGCGGCAGGCAGCCCTTTCCGCAACGATTGCACGAAGCGAATGGGAGCGCTGTGAGCCCTGAGGATGGGATGCCCTGCCGCGTCCGGCAGGCTAAGAGCCCGTCCCGCCTCACGATCCGCGGCGACGCGTCCCGGGGTGGCCACAGTCCGCTTATGGCCACTATAAAAGAATCAGATGCAGACAGGTTTTGTCTGTGGCCTCGGGGCAGCGATGAGATAAAATGGCTTCCCGGAGGTGTATGGATTACGATCAGCTCGCCAGCTTCCTAGAGGTAGCCAAGCTGCAGAGCTTCTCCCGCGCGGCGGAGAAGATTTACCGCACGCAGCCGGCGATCAGTGCCCAGATTCGACTTCTGGAACAGGAGTGCGGCGAGCGGCTGTTCGACCGCAGCGGCAAGAAAGTCCAGCTCACTCCTGCGGGGGAGATTCTGCTGGGCTACGCGCAGAAGATCCTGGACCTTCACAAGGAGGCGCTGCAGGCCATCGCCGAGCTCAACCAGACGCCGCGCGGCAAGTTGTACATCGGAGCGAATGAAGCTACCTGTCTTTACGTGCTCCCCAAGACGTTTGCCCGCTTCAAGCAGCTCTATCCGCTCGTGCAAATCAGTATCTACCGCAATTTCAGCCACAAGATTCTGCAGAAGGTGCAGGAGGGGGCGGTGGATCTGGGGATTGTGACGCTGCCACAGAGCGCCAACAACATGGAAGTGATCCCGGTCTTTAAGGACGAAATGCAAGTGGTCGTTCCGGTGAGCCACCCCCTGGCCAAGAAGCGAAGCGTGACGCTGGAAGAGTTCGTCCAGTTTCCGCTCATCCTTCCCAAGACCGGGCACACGCGGGTAGTGATTGACCGTTTGTTGCGCGACTACCGCGACGTCGTGCAGCTTTCCATGGAGCTGGCCAGCGTGGAGACGATCAAGAAATTCGTGGGGGCCGGCCTGGGCATCTCGATCATCAGCCGCACCTACGCCCAGGCGGAAGTGGCGGCGGGCGTGCTCAAGTTGATTCCTCTCGAAGGGCTGAAGCTTTACCGCGAGCTGGGCTTGGTTTATCGCCGGGACCGTTATCTGTCCCTTCCGGCCAAGATCTTCATCGAGGTCGTCCGCAACTCGACGGCCCCCGCCCAGGCGGCGGCTCCGGGGAACGGCCCCCGGCCGCCCGCGAGCCGCTGATTCCAACCTTCCATCCGAATTCATGAGTATGCCAAGAGCTGAGAGGCCGCTGCTAGTGATGAAGTTTGGAGGCACCTCGGTGGGGAACGCCGAGCGCATGGAGGCCGTGGCGGAGATTGTGGCCCGGCACTCACGTGAGGCGGACCTTGTGGTGATTGTTTCCGCGATGGGCGGCGTGACGGATATGCTGATCCGCGCCGCCGGTCAAGCGAGCCGCGGCGACCGCGAGCACTGGAAGGGCGTGCGGCAGGAGCTGGCACGCCGCCACCGCGAGGTGGCGGACCGCTTGCTCTCGGCGAGCGAGCAGGCGCAGGTCCTCCCACGCCTAGCCGAGCAGGTAGGCCATTTCGAGAACCTGTGCTCGGGTTTCTCCTTGGTCCGCGAAGTGACGCCGCGCGCCATGGATACGCTCTCCAGCCTGGGCGAAGTGATGTCCTCCATCCTGCTAGCGGCGATCCTGCGCTCCCGAGGAATCCCGGCCGTCGCCGTGGACGCGACCGAACTGATTGTTACCAACGATACGTTTGGCAACGCATCACCGCTGATGGACGAAACCACCGCCAAGACCCGCCAGGCGCTGGCCCCCCTGCGTCGTCGTGCGACCATCCCGGTGATTACGGGATTCCGCGGTGCGACCCGTGAAGGCCTCTGCACCACGCTGGGGCGCGGCGGATCAGACTACAGCGCCACTATCCTCGGCGCCGCGCTCAACGCCGATGAGGTCTGGATCTGGACGGATGTGGATGGCGTGATGACCGCCGATCCCCGCCTGGTGCCCGAGGCACGCATTATTCCTGAGATTTCGTACCGCGAAGCGCTCGAGCTCTCATTCTTCGGGGCCAAGGTACTCCATCCCAAGGCGATCCGGCCGGTGATGACGGGCCAGATTCCCGTTTGGATCAAGAACTCCTTCAACCCCGCCGGCGCGGGCACGCGGATCGGACCCTCAGTGAGTCAAAGCCGGCCCGGCATCAAGGCCATCACTTCGGTGAGTAAAGCAGCTCTGGTGACCGTGAGCGGCAAAGACACGCTGAGTTTTCCGCACCTGGCCGCGCGGACGTTCAGCGCCCTGAGTCTGGAGGAGATTCCGACCCTGGTGGTCACCCAGTCGTCGGCGGACAACGTGCTCTGCTTTGCCGTGCATGAAGCGGACTTGCGCCAGGTCAAGGCCAAGCTGGAGAAGGCCTTCGAGCTCGAGATGCTGCACGATTATGTTGCGGCGCTCGAGGTGATCCCCCACGTGGCGGTGGTGGTGGCCATCGGGGAGAACATGAAGGGCACGCCGGGCATCGCGGGGCGCGCCTTCAGCGCACTAGGGCGAGCCGGGATCAACATCATCGCCATCGCTCAGGGTTCATCCGAGCTGAGCATCTCGTTTGCCGTCAAGTCGTCCGAGGTAAAAGAGGCGGTGCGAGCGGTGCATGCCGAATTTCAGCTGTAGCTTTCTTTTGTTCGATAGTCCGTGGCCCAATTGTCCCAGCTTCTGGGCAATGGATTAGGCGTCCGAACCTTTAATGCCTGCTTATCTTCAATGCATCGAAGAGGTCTGTGGTGAGCGGCAGGAGCCGGGCAAAGATTCCCACCTGTGCCTGCGCTGCGGCGGCTTGCTGGAGGTGAAGTACGATTTTTCACCCATGGACCCGGACGAGCTGCGCCACACCTGGCACCAGCGCCGCTTAAGCGGAGAGCCGGTAGACCGCAGCGGCGTGTGGCGCTTCCGCGAACTCATTCCCTTCGTCAGCCCGGGAGACCGCATCATTTCGCTCTCGGAAGGGTCAACGCCCTTGATTGGGACGCGCCGGGCGGGTTGGTGGGCTGGGCCCGTGCACCTCACGGTGAAGCACCAGGGGGTCAGCCCCACCGGCTCCTTCAAAGACCTCGGCATGACGGCGTGCATTACGCGCGCCGAGTCGCGCGACGTCCGCACGGTTGCCTGTGCGTCCACCGGCAACACCTCGTCTTCCATGGCGGCCTACGCGGCGCGGGCGGGAATGAAAGCCTTGCTTTTTGTGCCTTACCGCCAGATCTCGGCTGCCAAGCTGGCCCAAGCCCTTGATTTTGGCGCGCTGGTGGTGGAGGTGGGGGATACGTTCGACGAGGCTTTCCGCCTGCTTCGGGAACTCGCCGGAGAGCTCGATCTCTATCTCGTCAACTCGATTAATCCCTTCCGCATCGAGGGCCAGAAGACTATTGTGGCCGAGCTGATGGAGCAGCGGGGGTGGCGCCCGCCGGATTACATTGTGGTGCCTGGCGGCAACCTGGGCAACGCCTCGGCCATTGGCAAAGGGTTGCGGGAACTGAAAGAGCTGGGATTTATTGAAAAAGTACCGCGCCTGGTGGTAGTGCAGGCGGAAGGCGCCAATCCCTTCTATCGCCTGACCAAGGAGGACGCCACGGAACTGGTGCCGGTTGATACGCCCCAGACGGAAGCTACGGCGATTCGCATCGGCCGGCCGGCTAACTGGAAGAAGGCGAAGCGCGCCCTGGAATGGACTCAAGGGCTGGTCGAATCCGTCAGCGATGAAGAAATTGCGCAGGCCAAGGCGGTCCTGGCCTCGGACGGAGTCGGCTGCGAGCCGGCATCGGCGGCTACCGTGGCCGGAGTGCGCAAGCTGTGCCAGGCGGGCAAGATCGAGCGCCATGCGGACATCGTCTGCGTGCTGACGGGCAACCAGCTGAAGGATACCGAGTACATCATGCGGCACCACGCTGATGAGAAGTCCAGCCGGCTGCTGCGCGCCGAGCCAACGCTGGAGGCCGTGCGGCGTGTGCTCGAAGCGCCCCTCGCCGCCCGCGCCTGGTAGGACGGCTCCGGCGGGTGTGGCATCTTGAAATTCGCAGTACTGCTTGGGAAGGCAGGCTGAGAGAAAAACGGCTCGCCCAGAAGGCGCAACACGCCTTAGCGTGGCACCTCGACCTCTGTCCCGCGCCGCTCGGCCGATACATACGCGGTGTAGAGCACCGCGACGGTGTCGCGCGCTAATTCCGCGCCGGACTGCGGTTCGCGGCCGTGGGCGATGGCTTCCATGAAGTCCTGGAATTCTTGCGGGTAGCCGTGCTGCCAGTCCTCGTCGGGTGCGGGCTTAGACCAGCCTTGCTTGGTGCCGATCTTTTCTGTCACGTAAACGTCGCGAAGCTGCTCTTCTTTGGGGTTGAAGGTCTCAAGGGCGTCGATGGGGTTCAGGTTACAGCGCGTGCGGTGGTTATGGGCGAAGACTTCCAGCCAGTTATGGACGCCGCCGAGCACCAGCTCGGAGGAGAAGATGTCGGCCACCATGCCGTCGTCGAAGGTGAGGTGCACCTGCGCGTAGTCTTCGACGTCCTCATAGGTGGTGCGCAGGAAACCGGCGTCGCGGAACGTCTGGAGGCGCGTGATCTGGTGGGTGCGAGCGCTCACCGTGGCGGGCCGGATCGGCTGGCGGGCATGACTGGCTTCGCCCTCCACACGCTTGAGGTAAAGCGCGGCGGTGAGCGGATGGCAACCCTTGCCTACTAAGGAGCCTCCGCCGGAGAACCTCCAGGAACCGTAGTAAGGCGAATGCGACCCACTGTGCGATTCGTCGCCGATCAGCCATAGGATCTGCCCACCGCTCTTTACCAAGATCTCGCGCTCCTTTTGGAGGGCGGGGGCATAGACCCAATTTTCGGCGTAACACACCCGCCTGCCAGCCGCGCGGGAAGCACTTAGGATGCGGTCGCAACTGGCCATCGCCTCCCGGAGCATGGTCTCTTTGGGAAACAGGTCGCCGCGAAAATCGGCACTGCCCGAGCCGTAATATCCGGTAAAGGGCTTTTCGATGACGACGTGCTTGCCGCGCTCCAGTGCGGCGACGGCCAAGGCCTCGTGCAGATGTCCTGGTGTACAGACGTCAATTACGTCTACCGCCTCGCACAAGGCTTCAAGCGCGGCAAAAGCTCGGACGCCGTGCTGGCGGGCGAAGGCTTCCCTCGATTCGGCGGATCTCGAGGTGACGCCTACCACTTCTACCGGCACGCCGTACACCCGGCGGTACCCATGCAGATGAAAGCGGGCGGCAAATCCCGCCCCGACGAGGCCCACGCGAATGGTGTTGGACATGCTTGCCTCCTGATGGATCTGCCTCGGCCATCATGGCCGACCACGGCTCATGCAAACCCAGGACTCTACCACGGTCCTGCACCGGGCTGGTTCGCAGCGAGGAGCTCTCGGGGCCGTTGGATTTGGCGGTGAAGACGCTGGGCTGCGACCCACGGCTTCCTGCCGGGCTGGAGCTAGAGGGGCAAGGGCGGACCCTCGGCCTGGCGGTTTGACCCCTGTGCGCCCGGTCTGATAACTTGGATTTTTGCTGTCGGACGCTGGCGCTATGTCAAACGTGCAGATCACATTGCCCGATGGCTCGGTGAGGGAATACCCGAAGGGCATTACGGCACTCGAGGTGGCTAGGTCGATCGGGCCGCGGCTCGCGGCGGAGGCGCTGGTAGCCAAACTGGACGGACGACTCATTGACCTCTCGGCGCCGATTGAACAGAGCGGACCCATTCAGTTTCTCACCCCGGGCTCGGCTGAAGCGCTCGAGGTCTATCGCCATTCGTGCGCGCACCTTTTGGCCGCCGCGGTCCTCGAGCTGTTTCCAGACGCGCATCCGGGCGTAGGCCCGCCGACGGAGACGGGATTCTATTACGACTTCTACCGCGAGAAGCCTTTCACCGAGGATGACCTGCGCCGGCTCGAAGCGAAAATGGCCGAGCTTGTGAAGGCCGACGTTCCCAACGAGCGCGTCTATTTTTCCAAGGAAGAAGGCCTGAAGCTGTTCGCGGAAATGGGTGAGTTTCTGAAGTGCGAATTGATCGAAGAGAAGGCGGAGCCCGTCTTCTCCGCCTACCGGACGGGCAAGTTTCTGGATTTCTGCCGTGGACCACATATTCCCTCCATGGGACGCATCAAGGCCTTCAAACTGCTCAGCGTGGCTGGCGCGCATTGGAAGGGCGATGAGCACTCTTACCCGCTGCAGCGCATCTATGGCACGGCATTCTTTACCCAGGAGGAGCTGGACGCCTACCTGCGGCAAGTTGAAGAAGCGAAGAAGCGCGATCACCGCCGGCTGGGCAAGGAACTTGACCTGTTCAGCATCCAGGAGGACGCCGGTGCAGGGCTGATCTTCTGGCATCCCAAGGGTGGCATCGTCCGCAAGGAGATCGAGGACTGGCTGCGCGAGGAGCTGCTGGCGCGTGGCTACGACTTGGTCTTCACCCCGCACGTCATGCGCCTGCACCTTTGGGAGACGAGCGGCCACGCGAACTGGTACCGGGAGAACATGTTTGGCGCCATGGAGGTGGAGAACGACCGCTACCAGGTGAAGCCCATGAACTGCCCGGGGCACATCCTGATCTATAAGTCGCGGGTGCGCAGCTACCGCGAGTTGCCCATGCGGCTGGCCGAGCTCGGGACGGTCTACCGTTTCGAGCGCTCCGGAGTGATGCATGGCCTGTTGCGGGTGCGTGGCTTTACTCAGGATGACGCCCACATCTTTTGCATGCCTGAGCAGGTGGAGAGCGAGGTCCAGGGGTGCGTCGAGTTCGCTTTCGCCGTGCTGAAGCAGTTCGGCTTTGACCGCTATCAGGTGGAGCTCTCAGCGCGCGACCCTCAGCGGCCGGGGGACTACTCGGGCACAGCGGAAGAGTGGGAGCGGGCCGAAGGCGCCCTGATGAATACCCTGAAAGGTATGGATATCCCGTTCAAGTACATGCCAGGCGAAGCGGTGTTCTACGGGCCCAAGATCGACCTGAAGCTGGTGGACGCTATCGGGCGCCCCTGGCAGCTGACCACGGTGCAATTCGACTTCACTTTGCCGCGGCGCTTCGGCTTGGAATACATCGGCCCTGACGGCCACTCGCATACCCCGGTCATGGTGCATCGCGCCTTGCTGGGTTCGATCGAGCGATTCTTCGGCGTGCTGATCGAGCACTACGCAGGAGCATTCCCGCTGTGGCTGGCGCCCGTCCAGGCGGTGGTGCTGCCAGTCAGCGAAAAGCACCTCGCCTACGCCAGCGAAGTGGCGGACCGGCTGAGCACGGCCAAAGTCCGGGTGCAGCTCGATGATCGCAACGAAAAGCTCAACGCGCGCATCCGCGACGCGCAGCTGCAGAAGGTCCCCTTCATGCTGGTGGTGGGGGACCGGGAGGCGGCGTCGCGCAGTGTGGCGGTGCGGCGGCGGGACATGGGTGACGTGGGGGTCCGCCCGCTGGTGGAGGTGGTCGACTGGGTGCGCGAGCTTATCGACAAGCGCACCGCAACATGGTAAGGTATCGTCAGGTGTCAGCGGCGTGTTCGATTCCCGGAAGAGTGCAGCCTAGGGTAGAACGTGAAGGATGAAACGAGGCCGATGCTGACCTTTGTTCATCCCCAGGGGGAAGTGCCTTCGCGTTCGCTAGAAGGCGTGTACCCCCGCGCGGGATCGAACGGCTGGCGCCTACTTCCCCAGTAAGGAGAACGCCTATTGCCGACCGATATGTCCGCGTGAACGAAAGGATCCGCGCCAGGGAGATCCGGGTGATCGATGACGAGGGCAAGCAGCTCGGCATCATGCCTCCCTACGAGGCCCTTAAGATCGCTCGGGAACGCGGCTTGGACCTGGTGGAAGTTTCCGCCACCGCGAATCCCCCAGTCTGCCGCATCATTAATTACGGCAAGTTCCTCTACCAGCAGAGCAAGCGGCAGCATGAGGCGCGCAAACATCAACATTCCATCGAGCTAAAGGAAGTGAAGTTTCGCCCGCGCACCGGCGAACACGATATCGAGGTGAAGCGGAACCACATCGTGCGGTTCTTGCAGGACGGGAGTAAGGTGAAGGCCACGGTGGAGTTTCGCGGGCGGGAGATGGCGCACCGGGAGTTGGGAATGCGGCTAATCAACCGGCTCATCGAGGAGCTTAACGAGGTGGCCGTGGTCGAGACTAGGCCGCGCCAAGAGGGCCGGTTCCTCACCGCAATCCTCGCCCCTAAGAAAGCCGGCAAACCAAGCGGCGCCGCGCCCAAGGCTGCTATCCCCCCACCAACCCCTAGCGCGGCGAACGTTCCACGAACTCCTTCGACTTCCGCACCGGCCCGCGTGACTGCCTCTTCAGAAGCGGAGGGGCGGTGAGCCGCATCGCGAGACTGATGCGCCCGGTGCCGCCTAGGAGTGGTTGACGCTTTCACCGCCCTGGTGCCAGCCATCGTGGCTACCTTAGTTGATTGCCAAGTAAAGGGGAGGTAATTTTGCCCAAGCTGAAACTCAAGACCCACAAGGGCGCCGCGAAGCGCTTCAAGCTGACGGCGGGAGGCAAGGTGATGCGCGGGCATTCCCATGCGCGGCACATTTTGACTTCCAAGTCGAGCAAGCGCAAGCGCAAGCTGGATAAGACCACCACGGTGGCTCCTGCAGATCTCAGCCGGGTGAAGAGGATGTTACCGTACGCGAGGTAGGCAGTAACCGGCAGGCCGCAGCGAACTAGCCACTGCGTGGCCGCACGCCGTAACGCCGCTTGCTGCCTCCGGTTTGTCAAGGGTGGAGCCGGGCCATTGGCTGGGTGCCTGAGCTGCCCCAAAATTTTCCGAAAGGAGAGTAAACCCATGCCTCGAGTCAAGCGCGGAACTGTGCGACGCGCCAAACGCAAGAAGCTCGCCAAGCTGACCAAAGGGTACTTCCTCAACAAAAGCAAGCTTTATCGCTTCATGAAGGAGGCCGCGGACCGGGCAGGTCGCTTTGCCTACCGCGACCGCCGCCGTCGTAAGCGGGACTTCCGACGCCTCTGGATCATCCGCATTGGTGCAGCCGCGCGCCTTCATCACCTGACTTACAGCCAATTCATGCATGGGCTGAAGAAGCTCAACATCGAGCTGGATCGCAAAATGCTTTCCGAGATGGCGGTGCGGGATGCTGCCGGATTCGCGGAGCTGGCTACCAAGGTGAGAGAGGTCATGGGCAGCCAGGTGCCTGTGGCCAGCGGTTAGCAACGGGCGTGCCTGGCCTAGGTCGCCGATGGCGGAAGGCTTCGTGGCCGCCTTGCCGTCCGCTGGGTCTACCGCGGTGCAGGAAGCAAGTCCGGCCGAACGCCAACAGGAAATCGTCATGAAACTCGAAGAGAAGGTTGCGCTAACACTCGATCAGCTCGGCATTCGCGATCCCGCCAGCGTGCAGCGGCTCTTTGCCGAAGTGCGCGAGGCACTGCTGGCGGAGCGTCAGCAACTCGTTGCTGGCGGGGCCGCGGATGAGGCTGACAGGATTCGCCTGGCAAAGGCGCTTCGCGACCGCTGGCTGGGGCGAAAGAACGGACTGCTCTCGTTCATTGGCGAGCATTGGCTCAAGCCAGCTGAGAGGGATTTAAAGCCGTCGGTCGGCCGAGCGTTTAACGAGCTTCGTCAGCTGGCGGCTGAGTTAGAGGTAGAACGGCTGGCCGCACAAATTCCTATTCGCGCACCTCACAAGGCGGCCGAATCGCCGGAGGCTGGTCGCCCGATTTCCGCTCCCGCACCGGATCTGAGCCTTCCCGGTTACCGCCGCCCCCTCGGTTCGATCCATCCCATCACGCGCGTGCAGCGTGAAATTGAAGAAATCTTTCTCGGCCTGGGTTACCGGATCGAAACCGGTCCTGAGATCGAGTCCACATACTACAACTTCGACGCCCTGAACATTCCCGAAAGCCACCCCTCCCGCGATGACGTGGACACCTTTTACCTTGACGCACGGACCGTGCTGCGTACCCATACCTCGCCGGTGCAGATTCGCGCCATGCAGAAGTTCGGCGCGCCTCTCTACATCATCATCCCCGGCACGTGCTACCGTCGAGACAACCCAGATGCCACCCATTCGCCTATGTTCCACCAGATGGAGGGCTTGGCCATCGACGAGGACATCACGTTTGCCGATCTGAAAGGAACCCTCGATTACTTCGCCAAGCGGCTCTTGGGCGAGCGAACGCGGACTCGCCTCACCCCCAGCTTCTTTCCCTTCACCGAACCGAGTGGCGAACTGGCTGTTTCCTGCTTTCTCTGCGAGGGGAAGGGCTGTCGCACCTGTAAGCAGAGCGGCTGGATCGAACTTGGGGGGTGCGGCATGGTGCATCCGGAAGTGCTGCGCGCCGGCGGCATCGACCCGGACCGCTACTCCGGCTGGGCGTTTGGCATGGGCATCGACCGCTTTGCCATGACTAAGTACGATATCGGCGACATCCAGCTCTTCTTCCAAAGCGACGTGCGCTTCCTGGAACAGTTCTGAGCCTATAATAGGCCGTCGACGTCAGCTGGGCAGCGCTTTCTTCCTGTGATGTCCGCAGAGTCCCGATGAAGATTTCTCTTAACTGGCTCAGCGAGTTTGTGAATCTTCCTGCCGACCCGCGAGAATTGGGTGCGGTGCTGCCCTCGCTTGGCTTGGGCGTGGAATCGATGGCCTCCGTCGGCGATGACTGCGTGCTGGACCTGGAGGTGACCACCAACCGGCCAGATTGCCTTAGCCACTACGGTGTGGCACGCGAGCTGGCTGCTTACTATCAGACTCAGTTGAGGCCTCCCCGCGCGGAGGTTCACGAGTCCGGTGAGCCTGCGGCAAGCGCGGTTTCCATTGAAATTGCCGACCCGGAGCTGTGTGCCCGCTATTGCGGACGGGTAGTTAAGAACGTCCGGATCGAACCCTCGCCTGCCTGGCTGGCGGCGCGCCTCGAGGCGGTGGGCGTGCGGCCCATCAACAACGTCGCCGATGTCACTAACTACGTGCTCATGGAGCTGGGGCACCCTTTGCACGCCTTCGACTTCGACCGGATTGCTGGTCGCCGGATCATCGTGCGGCGAGCACTGGCGGGTGAGGGGCTTCGCACCCTCGACGGCGTTGACCGCAAGCTGGATCCGGCCAACCTGGTAATCGCTGATGAGACCAGGCCCGTGGCGTTGGCAGGGGTCATGGGTGGCGCTGCCTCTGAAATCTCCGCGGGCACGCGCCACGTGCTGCTGGAAAGCGCCTGGTTTGAACCCACCTCCGTCCGTCGCACAGCGAAGATGCACGGCTTGCACACCGAGGCATCGCACCGCTTCGAGCGGGGCGCCGACATTGAGATGGCGCCCGTGGCGCTCAACCGCGCGGCCGCGTTGATAGCTGAAATCGCGGGAGGCGAAGTCCTGTCGGGCATCGTCGATGTCTATCTGCGCCCGCTGGTACGCGGCGCGTTGACCTTGCGCGCTTCGGAAATCCACCGCCTGCTGGGCACCGATGCCGCTGAGGGCGACGTGGAGCGAATCCTTCGCTCGCTTGGCTTCGCCGTGCAGTCGGAGACGCCGGGGCGATGGCAGGTGTCGCCGCCTTCCTTCCGCCTCGACGTGAGTCGTGAGGTAGACTTGGTAGAGGAACTCGCGCGCCATCTGGGCTATGACCGCTTGCCCTCCCGGGTGCGTCCAGCGCCGCCCCGCCTCGAGCACGATGAACTCCGAACGAAAGAACTGGCCCTCTTTGAGTTGCTAGTGGCACTCGGTTATCGTCAGATCATCGCGCCGGCGATGCTCGACCCCGCGGAGTGCACGCGGTTCACCGACCGGCCCGCCGTCATCATTTCTAATCCCTTGAGCCAGGAAGCTTCGGCCATGCGGACCACGGCGGTTCCCAGCATGCTCCACGCACTGCGCTGGAACCTAGACCGGGGACAAGAGGACTTGCGGCTCTTCGAGGTAGGAAAGACTTATACCCGGCCCGCGCGGGCGGGAGACCTTGCCGAAGAAAGGCGAGTGTTAACCTTGGGACTCAGCGGACACCGCCGGCCGGCGTCGGTCCACGACACAGCCCGCGCGCTCGACTTCTTTGATCTGAAGGGGGACCTCGAGGCTCTCTTTCAAGTCTTCGATCTCGAGGCGCTTGAATTCAAGGCAGGAGGATGCAGCTACTACGATGCACGCCTCTCCGGCCGCTATGAGCACGGCGCGGGGTTGCTGGTTATCTTCGGGCAGTTGGGCGAGGGTTGCGCGCGTGAATATAAGCTGCGCCGGCCAGTGTGGTTAGCCGAGATTGATCTGGAGAGCCTTCTGGGCCGGCCTCTGCGTACTCCGCGATTCCGAAGCTTCCCGCGCTATCCGGTGGTGGTGCGCGACTTCGCCCTGGTGGTGCCTGATTCGATAGCTTACCAGCAAATCGCCGCGGCCATTGAGCAGCAGCAGGTGCCCGAGATTCGCAGCTTTCGTCCCGTTGACCTGTTCCGCGGGGGCTCGCTCGATCATGGCTGCTATGGCTTGCTGATCAGGGTGTGCTTCCAGAGCGAAGTGAAGACGCTGACTAACGACGAGATCGACCAATTCGGCCGGCGGATCCTCAGCGCGCTCCATCCGTTGGGGATCCGGCTGCGACACCAAGGATGAAACGGCACGCGAACTCTTGGGCCACAAACTGAAAACTGTGGACTGATTCTATGGCAGACACTAACGAGAGCTTCCGCAAGCTCGAGGAGAAGCTGGCCAAAGCGGTGGAAATCTTCAAACAGACCCAGGCGGAGAAACGCGCTCTGCAGCAGGAGCTCGAAAAACTGCGCAGCGATGCCCGGGAGCGCGTGAAGCGCTGGGAAATTCAGGAGCGGGAGCTGATCGCTCTGCGCCAGGAACGCGAGGAGATTCGCAGCCGCGTCGAAAGGCTGCTGGAGCAGATCGAAATATTGACAAGGCCCGATTCTGCGGGATAATGGCGCGGAGGGAGAGTGTGACGGGTACGCCAGAGGCGGTCAGGGTCTATATCTACGACCAGGAATACAACCTGCGGGGTCTGCTCGACCCGGCTTACATCCGCCAGCTCGCCCAGTACGTCGACGCCAAGATGCGTTTCGTGGCCTCGCGGATGCAAACGGTCGATTCGCTCCGTGCAGCTGTCCTGGCCGCGATGAACATTGCCGATGACTACCACCAGCTCAAGGAAAAGTATGAGGCGGTGTCTCGAGAGATTGACCAGAAAGTGGACGAGTGCACCGCCGTCTTGGACCGGTTGCTCGAGCTGAGGGAATAAGATATCGGGTTTACGGAGTGAGCCTGCAAGGTAGGTGCTTGACACGACGGTTATTTGAACCAACACCGTCGAAAGGGAGTCTGACTCGTCGTGCCGGTGAGCCCAGCCGCCTCGGTGGATTGGGCCTGAAGGTCCGCGGAGGACACCCACCTCGCACTCGAGGTTCGAATCAAGCGGGTCACACGACGGCGCGGGTACTCCGTAAAGAAATGGCTAAGGGGGTGATTGCCGAGATCGGGGGATCGAGCCATTGAGTTATTGAATGCTCCAACTCAATTGCCGTGTTCCGGTCGGACAATCACCCATGGTTAGAGTTCTCTTCATCGGAGATATTTTCGGCCAGCCGGGGCGGCGCATGGTGAGAGAGGCGCTTCCTAGCCTCCTGCAAGAATACGCGCCGGACCTCGTCCTCGCCAACGGAGAAAATGCTGCGGCAGGATTCGGTATCACGCCGCCCCTGGCGGAAGAGCTGCTTGGCCTCGGTATCCACGTTCTGACCTCGGGTAACCACGTCTGGGACAAGAAAGAAATCCTTCCCTATCTCGCCCAGCACCAAGACAGCCGCCTGTTGCGGCCCGCCAACTATCCTCCCTCGTCGCCGGGGCGCGGGCTGTATGTGGGCCGCACTTCCGCTGGTATCGATTACGCCGTGCTCAATCTGCAGGGACGCGTCTTCATGCCTACCATCGATTGCCCTTTCCGCGCCGCCGACCGCCTGCTCGAAGCCCTTCCGCCGGAAACCAAAATCCGCATTGTGGACATCCACGCGGAAGCCACCTCTGAGAAGCAGGCGTTGGCCTGGTACCTGGACGGACGGGTTGCCGCCGTCATCGGTACCCATACTCACGTTCCGACCGCCGACGAAGCTGTACTGCCGCAGGGAACTGCCTACATCACTGATGTCGGTATGACAGGACCTTACGATTCTGTGATTGGCGTGGAAAAGGAGTCGATTATCCGGAAGTTCGTAGATCAGGTTCCCTGCCGCTTCGAAGTGGCGAAGGGTGACGTTCGGCTGGCTGCGGTCTTGATTGAGGTGCAGCCGGTCAGCGGCCGTGCGGTAAGCATTCAGCGGATCGAACGGAGGCGGGCATCTGCCTGATTTTATAGGGGAAAACTGCCTTGGCCCCGGGGCACAGGACGTTTCGGATGGAAGGGAGCGGGCGAGGTGGCGCAAGCGCGCTCAGAGGTTGCCGGCCACCGGAGGGGTGGGTTGGTAGCTTGCACCTGGTGATAGTGCTTCGCACCGCCGGGCTTTCACTCTAAAGAGTTTGAAACAGCCATCTCTCTCTAGGGCGAACAAGCCAGCGGCGGAGGTCCAGCCGAGGCCAGGTGGTGGGCGTTTCGGGTTGCTCTTGCAATTTTGGCACCGCTCGCTTAGTATGAGTAGGGCAACGGCTGGCGTAGCTCAGCTGGTAGAGCATCTGATTTGTAATCAGAGGGTCGGGGGTTCGAATCCCTTCGCCAGCTCCATACCAGTTGGGCGGCGGGCGGTCCGTTGAAACAGGTTGCGGCAGCCACTCACCGTGGGTTAACATATCGTAGGCAGGCTCTTTCAAATCCATCACGGCAGTCTTGGCGAGAGATCCTCAGTTAATTGCTCGCGAGAGCGTGTCCAACGTTTCTTGTGGGACAATTCCCAGAGACGGCCAGCGAGGCAGTGGGGATTGGCTTTCGCTTGCGCGTGCAGGTCCGGACAGGTGGCTGAGCGGTCAAAAGCAGCAGACTGTAAATCTGCCGGCCCATGTGGTCTACGGAGGTTCGAATCCTCCCCTGTCCACCAGAAGGGAATCGCTAAGGGGGCAAGCGACGACGGCAATTCTATGGCGGTGGACTGGGTGGGATGCTGCGCTTCCCACCCAGGGGGCGGGAGTAACTCAGGGGTAGAGTCACGGCCTTCCAAGCCGTTGGTCGCGGGTTCGAATCCCGTCTCCCGCTCCAGAAGGAGATTCGCGACGCGAAATTGGAAGTTCGAAAGCTCGAGGGCCTTGGTCGGGGAGCTGGCGCTTCGGCCTTTCCGTTTGCTGCTCTCGGGGGTTTGCGTGCGCCGGGCCGATGTAGCTCAGTTGGTAGAGCGCGTCCTTGGTAAGGACGAGGTCAGCGGTTCAATCCCGCTCATCGGCTCCAAAAGTGGCTATCGGGCAGGATGTCGTGGAAGATCGGTGGTTCGCAATCTATGTTCCGGGTTACTCGAGTTCGGTCACCGAGTGGCGGAAGGCACAGAACTGGCCGCCGTCCAAGCTGCCTGAGCTGACTCCGCAGCAAAGCGTGCCGGTGCCGCGACGTTCGATAGGCTTCCGATCAGGGGCTGAGGATGAGTCATGAGGGAAATTATCACCTTGCAATGTACCGACTGCAAGAATCGAAATTATACGACCACGAAGAACAAGAAGAAAAACCAGGATCGGCTAGAGCTGAAGAAATTCTGCCCGACTTGCCGACACCATACGGTGCACAGGGAAGTGAAGTAACAGCCCGAGGGACGTACGGGTTGACCAGGAGGCGTCGCAGGATTGCGCGAAGCGGGCCCCCATTCCCAGGCGTATGGCCTTGGAGGGGTCATGCCGGAGGGTCAAAAATTGGTATCGAGCGAACGCCTCTCGGCTCAACGGCCGAAGGCTTGACGCCAGTTACGCCGACGTTGCCAAGAAGGTCGTGGTAGCCTTGCAGAAACCGGCAGTGCCTCCGCATTGGAAATGGGTGTGGGGCAGGCAGGGTGATTTGTGGCCATCTTGAATGCGTGTCAGGGGGCCAGTACAAAGCCGATGCGCATGCGGCGGTAAGGCCATCTGGCGGATACTCCCTTTCTGAGGGTGAGAAGGATACGCTCAAGTCAGCCAATCGTGGCCGTATTCGGTTCGCGAAACGAGGGCCTTCGGCAGACACACTGCGGAAGCCAGGGGCGTCAGATCAACGGCTAATCTGCCGGTCTCCAAAACCGGTCATGGGGGTTCGAATCCCTCCGCCCCTGCCAGCAGAGCGGTCAATAGGTCGGGCATAAGGGGAAGAGAGGTACTGATGGCAGAAGAGGTCACGCTGCGCAAGGACACTTGGAGCCAGTTACGCGCCTATTTCGAGGATGTGCGCACCGAGATGAAGCGCGTGACCTGGCCGAGCAAGCAAGAGGTGTACGGCACTACCATGATGGTGATCCTGACCACGTTTGCCTTCGCCCTCTTCTTCGCCATCTGCGACTATGTCTTCCAGGGTGCGGTGCAATGGTTGCTGGGCCGGTTGCTGCACCATAGCTGAAGCGAGGCTTGATCACAGGAGCGAGCTAGATCGTCGATGGCCAAGAACTGGTACATTATCCATACCTACTCGGGATTCGAGAAGAAAGTTGCCGAGACGCTGAAGAGCCGCATCGAAGCGGCAGGCCTAGGCTCGCAGTTCGGCGAGATCATGGTTCCCAGCGAGGACGTGATCGAGATGCGGCAGGGCAAGAAGGTGGTTACTCCGAAGCTCTTTTACCCCGGCTACGTGCTCGTTGAGATGGAATTGAACAATGACACGTGGCATCTGGTTCGTTCCACACCTCGGGTGACGGGGTTTGTAGGGTCGGGACAGATGCCGAGTCCGCTGACCAGCGAGGAAGTCGACCGAATTGTTCACCGGGTTGAGGTGGCGTCCGAGCACCCAAAGCCGCGCCTGAAATTCGAGAAGGGCGAGTCGGTGAAGATCAACGAGGGTCCGTTCAAAGACTTCACCGGTGTCGTCGACGAAGTCAACGACGATCGGTCGACCCTCCGCGTGATGGTAACGATCTTTGGGCGTTCAACGCCGGTCGAGCTGGATTTTTTCCAGGTGGAAAAGAACTAGTCTTTTAAGGAGTCGGAACGTGGCGAAGCGAATCCAGGCAGTGGTGAGGGTACAGATTCCCGCCGGGAAGGCGACGCCGGCGCCGCCCGTGGGTCCCGCGCTGGGGCAGCACGGTGTCAACCTGATGGAGTTCTGCAAGGCTTTCAATGCCAAGACGTCGGGCAAGGAGCAGGAAGGCCTCATCATTCCGGTCGTGGTTACGGTTTACCACGACCGAACCTTCTCGTTTGTCACCAAGACGCCGCCTGCGGCGGTGTTGCTGAAGCGCGCCGCCGGCATCGCCAAGGGTTCCGGCGAGCCGAACAAGACTAAGGTAGGCAAGGTGACCGAGAAGCAGGTCGAGGAAATCGCCAAGATCAAGATGCCGGATCTCAACGCGCGCGATTTGGCGGCGGCCATCGCCACGGTGAAGGGAACGGCTCGAAGCATGGGGCTGGAAGTTGTCCCTTGATCTTTCGGATTTAGGCTTGGATTGGGAGTTGAGCATGGGAAAGAAATACGCAGCCGCTGCCAAGCTGGTGGAAAAGCCAGCCTACACGCTCGCGGAGGCCATGCCGCTGGTCAAGAAGGCGGCGTTTGCGAAGTTCGATGAGACCGTTGAGATTGCGATGCGCCTTAACGTCGACCCCAAGCACGCTGACCAGATGGTGCGCGGCACGGTAGTGCTCCCCCACGGGCTGGGCAAGAGCAAACGGGTGGTGGTGATCGCCTCCGGCGACAAGGTGCGCGAGGCGCGGGAGGCTGGGGCCGACGAGGTGGGGGGAGAGGATATCGTGCAAAAGATTCTAGGAGGCTGGCTCGAGTTTGACGCGGTGATTGCCACGCCGGACATGATGAAATCGGTGGGCCGGCTCGGCAAGATCTTGGGGCCGCGCGGCCTGATGCCCAATCCCAAAACCGGCACCGTGACGATGGACGTGGCTCGCGCCGTGCGGGACGTCAAGGCCGGCAAGGTGGAGTTTCGCGTCGACAAGACCGGCATCATCCATTGCCCATTAGGCAAGGTCTCTTTCGAGCCGGAGAAGCTGGCGGAGAACGCCCAAGCCCTTATTTCCAGCGTGGTCAAAGCTAAGCCCGCCACGGCCAAGGGTCGGTATGTGAAAAGTATTGTGGTTTCATCGACGATGGGACCCGGCTTCCCCATCGACCTGGCGTCGGTGGAAGCCGCTTAATTAATCCTGCCGGGCCAGGGAAGGATACCAGCGATGAAGCGAGACGAGAAGCGGCAACAAGCCGAAGCCCTACGCCAAGACTTGGAGCAGGCCAAGGGCGTGGTGCTTTCTGGATTCGAAGGTCTCACCGTTGCCCAGGAGACCGAGCTGCGCCGGCGAATCGCCCAGGCGGGCGCAAAATACAAAGTGGTGAAGAACAGCCTGATCGAGCGCGCCGCTCAGGGAACGCCCGTGGAGCCTATCGCCACCAAGCTTCGGGGCACAACTTCGGTGGCTTACACCCAGACCGACCCCGTGACCCTGGCGAAGGCGCTGACCGCCTACGCCAAGGAGAATCCGTTGCTGGTCTTCAAGGCGGGGATGGTGGAGGGACGGGTGGTTTCGCTGGCGGAGTTTAACGCCCTGGCGACGCTGCCTTCGCGCGACGTATTGCTCTCGCAGGTCGCCTCGCTGGCGAATGCTCCGGCGCGCAGACTGGCTTCGGCGGTGGCGGCGCTGGCGAGGAATCTGGCGCTGGTCCTGCAGCAGGCGGTAAAGGAGGGTAAGTTCAAAGAAGCGTAAAGATTTCGTTACCCGAGTATCGAAACTCGAAATTCGAAGCCGGATGCGAGTGCTGGATTTCCGGTTCTTACCCAGGAGGAAAAGGGCTGATGTCCGAGCGTGTGCAGAAAATTCTGCAAGATATCAAAAGCTTGACGCTGCTCGAAGCGTCCGAGCTCGTCAAGGCCATGGAAGAAGCGTTTGGGGTCTCCGCGGCGGCGGCTGCCCCGGTGGTCGTGGCGGGCGCGGCGGGTGGTGCGACCGCGACAGCCGCTGCTCCGGCGGAAGAGAAGACGGAGTTCAGCGTGGTTTTGACCGCCGTGGGCGCCAACAAGATCAATGTCATCAAGGCGGTTCGCGAAGTCACCAGCCTGGGCCTGAAGGAGGCCAAGGACCTGGTGGACAATGTGCCCAAGCCTATCAAGGAAGGCGTCAGCAAGGAAGAGGCCGAGGCTATCAAGAAGAAGTTCGCCGAGGCCGGCGCGACGGTTGAAATCAAATAAGGAAGACGCCGGGCCCGGCCCGGCCAGCGTTCCAGGAGAGCGCGGAGGTCCGGGCCCGGCAAAGACTTCTGCAGGCTTGAACTCTCACCCTTGGAGTTCCCGTCCGGCAACGGCGAGAAACGCACAACGGCTGACATCTTCAGCGGGGGTGCCGGCATCATATCGGTGAGGGTTTTTTCACTCGTTGCCTTTTAGCCCCGCACATCTCAAGTAAGGAGCTACAGGGATGCCCAACGGCGGAAACGGTGTTTCACGTCATCGAATCAACTTCTCAAAGATTCCCACCGCCATCAAGATTCCCAACCTGATCGAGGTGCAGCGAAAGTCCTATGAGCGCTTCCTGCAAATGGATCTGCTGCCCAACGAACGGGAGGACATGGGCCTGCAGGCGGTTTTCAATTCCGTCTTCCCGATAACCGACTTCCGCGGCATTTCGCAGCTCGATTTTGTCGACTACTCCATCGGCAACTGGGAGTGCAAGTGCGGCAATTTGCGCGGGCTGCATCACTTGCGCAGTACCTGCAAGAACTGCGGCCACACGGTGATCACCGACCCGTTTAAGGTCGGGGACGTGCTGTGCACGAAGTGCGGTACCTTCAACAAGAACGTGGTGACGTTCTGCAACAAGTGCGGTGACCCGGTGGCCCTGCAACTCAAGTACGACGTCACCGAGTGCCAAGAACGCGGCATGACGTTTGCCGCTCCCCTGAAGGTCACGATCCGGCTCACGCTCTACGACAAGGACAGTGAGACGGGCCAGAAGAGCATCCGGGATATCAAGGAGCAGGAGGTCTACTTCGGCGAGATTCCCTTGATGACGGAGAACGGCACCTTCGTCATCAACGGGACCGAGCGGGTGATCGTCAGCCAGCTTCACCGCTCTCCTGGTGTGTTCTTCGAATCCACGCCCTCACGCACCTACTTCCTGGGGAAAATCATTCCCTACCGCGGCTCTTGGGTGGAGTTCGAGTACGACACCAAGAACATTCTCTATGTTCGTATTGACCGCAAACGGAAGTTCCTCGCCACCATCTTTTTGCGGGCACTGGGCCTGAAGAACAATGCCGAGATCCTGCGGACGTTCTACCAGGTGGAAAAGGTCCATCTGCGGGACAAGAAGCTGTTCTGGGAAGTTTCGCGCGGGATGGAAGGTTGCCGGATCTCCAAAGAGGTCGTGCACCCCCGCACCCGCGAAACGCTGGCCTCAGCCGGGCGGAAGCTGACAGCTTCTGTCCTGAAGGAGATCGAAAAGGCGCATATCCGGGAGCTGGAGATTGCTCCCCAGGACCTCGAGGGAGCGTACGCCGCCGAGGATGTTGTCGACACCTCAACCGGTGAGGTGCTGCTCGAGGCCAACCAGGAACTGACGCCGGCGGTGCTGAGTTCGATTCAGGAGACCGGCATCACCGAGCTTCGTCTCTTCTTCCCCGAGCGCGACGAGGTCGGCCCCGTGATCAGCCAGACCTTGCGGCGCGACACCCTGAAGACGCCTCAGGAGGCGCTGATCGAGCTCTACCGCAAGCTGCGGCCGGGCGACCCGCCGACGCTCGAAACCGCAGCGGCGCTCTTCAACGGCATGTTCTTCGATCCCCGCAAGTATGACTTCTCGCGGGTGGGCCGGCTGAAGTTCAACATCAAGCTGGGCTACTACACGCGGCTGAAGGTCCGGATGGATGAGAAGGCCACCTCCTTCGAGCTCGAGGATGCACGCAACCTGCCGGAGGCCAACTTCTACGTGGTGGTGGACCAAGAGAAGGTTCACGTGAAGAGGCGGGAAGGCAACGTTTGCCTGGAGGTGGTACGCGGCTGCGAGGGCACCCTGGCCACCGATCACTCCCAGGGAGCGGTGGTGCAGCTGCCCTTAGACAAGCGCATCCTCGATCCAGAGGACTTCTACGCCGCCATCCGCTACCTCCTGAAGCTGCGCAAGAATCCCGGCGGCCAATACACCGTGGACGACATCGACCACCTCGGCAACCGGCGCGTTCGCGCCGTCGGCGAGCTGCTGGAGAACCAGTTCCGCATTGGGCTGGTGCGCATGGAGCGGGCCATCAAGGAAAAGATGTCGGTGTATCAGGAAATGTCCACCGCCATGCCGCACGACTTGATTAATGCCAAGCCGGTGATGGCGGCCATCCGCGAGTTCTTTGGCTCGTCCCAGCTCTCCCAGTTCATGGACCAAACCAACCCGCTTTCCGAGATCACCCACAAGCGGCGCCTCTCCGCCCTGGGGCCGGGTGGATTATCGCGGGAGCGTGCGGGCTTCGAGGTGCGGGACGTTCACCCCACCCACTACGGCCGCATCTGCCCCATTGAAACGCCGGAGGGCCCCAATATCGGGCTGATTTCCTCGCTCTCCTGCTACGCGCAGATCAACGAGTACGGTTTCATCGAGAGCCCCTATCGCAAGGTGCGCAACGGCACCATTGTGGACTACGTGACCATCACCCACGGGGGCGACGGGCCGTGGAAGGTGGGCGAGCACGTCGAGCTGAAGGAAGTGGAAAAGATGAACGATGAGCTGCGCGAGAGGAAGCGCAAGCTCGTCGAGTACGAGCCCTATTCCTTCTACCTCTCGGCCTGGGAAGAGGACCAGCATGTGATTGCCCAGGCCAACGTCCGCGTCGACGAGCGCGGACGAATCATCGACGAGCTGGTGAACGCGCGCCAGGCGGGCAACTTCGTCCTCGTCCGGCGCGAGGATGTGGACTACATTGACGTCAGCCCCAAGCAGCTCGTCAGCGTCGCCGCCTCCCTGATTCCCTTCCTCGAAAACGACGACGCCAACCGCGCCCTCATGGGCTCGAACATGCAACGCCAGTCCGTGCCCCTGCTTCGCGCCCAGGCCCCGCTGGTGGGCACTGGCATGGAGGAGGTCACGGCTCGCGACTCCGGCGCGGTGGTGATTTGTAAGCGCAGCGGAATCGTGGACAGCGTCGACAGTGAGCGGATTATCGTGCGCGTCGAGGGTGACGGGCACAGCGGGCAGCTGTCGCGGGAGGTGGGCGCCGACATCTACCAGCTCATTAAGTTCCGCCGCTCCAACCAGAATACCTGCATCAACCAGAAGCCGGTGGTGCGCCGCGGGCAGCGCGTAATGGCCGGGGATGTGCTCGCCGACGGACCTTGCACGGACCGGGGTGAGCTGGCACTAGGCCGTAACGTGCTCGTCGCCTTCATGCCCTGGCGAGGCTACAACTTTGAGGACGCCATTCTGGTCAGCGAGAAGCTGGTGAAAGAGGACTCTTATACCTCGATCCACATCGAGGAGTTCGAAATCGAGGCTCGGGATACCAAGCTGGGACCGGAGGAGGTCACGCGCGACATTCCGAATGTCTCAGAGTCCTTGCTGCGCGACCTCGACGAAAGCGGCATTATCCGCATCGGTGCTTACGTGAAGCCGGGAGACATCCTGGTGGGTAAGGTGACCCCCAAAGGGGAGACGCAGCTGACTCCGGAAGAGAAGCTGCTGCGTGCCATCTTCGGCGAGAAGGCCGGCGACGTGCGCGATGCGTCCCTCACTTGCCCTCCGGGAATCGAGGGCATCGTGGTGGATGTGAAGATCTTCTCCCGCAAAGGCGCGGAGAAGGATGAGCGAGCCCAGGCGATTGAGCGCGCCCAGATCGACCGCCTGGAAAAGAACCTGGCTGACGAAATCCGGATCCTCAATGACGAGCGGCTAAAGCGGCTGGAAGCCCTGTTGGGTGGGGAGCGGCTGCTCGCCGACCTGCACGACGAGAAGACCAATAAGCGGCTGCTTACCAAAGGTACCGAGCTCACCCGGGAAGTGCTCCAGCACATCTCGACGCGGAACCTCAAGCGGATCAAGATCGCTAAAAAAGATCCCACGCTCATCGAGAAGATCGATGAGATCGAAGAGATGACCTCGCGGCAGATCGAGATCCTCCGCAAGATCACCGAAGAGAAGATCCAGAAGCTGAAGAAGGGCGATGAGTTACCCCCCGGCGTCATCAAGCTCGTGAAGGTCTACATCGCCATGAAGCGCAAACTCTCGGTGGGCGACAAGATGGCGGGGCGCCACGGCAACAAGGGAGTGATCGCGCGCATTCTGCCCGAGGAAGACATGCCCTATCTGCCCGATGGCACGCCAGTAGAGGTGGTGCTGAACCCGCTGGGCGTGCCTTCGCGCATGAACGTCGGGCAGATTCTCGAGACCCACCTCGGCTGGGCTGCCAAGGAACTGGGACGGCGAATGACCGCCCTCCTTTCCTCGGAGGTGCGTGCCGAGCTGGTGCGCAAGGAGCTTAAGTCGCTATTCCGCCAACGCGCCATGATCTCCAAGATCGACTCCATGAGCGATGAAGAGGTGCTGGATTTGGCCCGGTCGTTCCAGGAGGGCGTGGCCTTCGCGACTCCGGTGTTTGACGGCGCCACGGAGCGGGAAATCAAGGAGTACCTGGAGAAAGCCGGACTGCCGACGTCGGGCAAGATCGAGTTGTACGACGGGATGACGGGGGAGAAATTCGATCAGCCCGTAACCGTCGGCTACATCTACATGCTGAAACTTTCGCACCTGGTCGACGATAAGATCCACGCACGCTCCATCGGCCCCTACTCGCTGATTACCCAGCAGCCCTTGGGCGGCAAGGCGCAGTTCGGCGGCCAGCGCTTCGGCGAAATGGAAGTCTGGGCGCTCGAAGCCTATGGTGCGGCCTACATCCTTCAAGAGCTGCTGACGGCGAAATCAGACGATGTATACGGCCGCGCCAAAATATACGAAGCTATCGTCAAAGGCGAGGCAGCCATCGAACCCGGCGTGCCGGAGTCGTTTAACGTTCTGGTACGGGAGCTTCAGAGCCTGGCCCTCGATGTCGAGCTGCTTAAGAGGCCCAAAGAGGAGCCAGCCGGCGTGGCTACGGAATAGAACGGGTCAAGGTGGGCACAATCTTATTGAAAACAAAAGTCGATTGCCGTCGGGAGGGAAGAGACGTGGACCACGCAGGGATTCGGCGTTTTTGCACAGGATGAAGCCGATTCCCGGAGCCTGCGCTGCAACCTCACACGTTGCATCGGTTCTTTTTCAAACAAAGCCGTAATGTGGATGATAATCAACAAGATACATTTTTTGGAAGCAGGATCCATCGCAGCGGGGCGCGACAACCTCGGTCTGGGTGCGCCCGATTGTTGGGGGGTCACAGCGCTTTTATTTCTCGCGAACCCATTCTTTTTGCAAACAAAGCCGTAATGTGGTTGGCAATCAATAAGATCCATTTTTGGAAGAAGCCCATAGCTCGCGAGTGGTTAGCGCTATGGGTTGGCTTGGAGAGAAATCTGAAAGAGGAGGCAGGCCTTGTTCCGCAGCAGCCCTTATGACCGTGTCAGCTTAATTGGGGAGTTTGACAGCATCCGCATCAGCCTCGCCTCACCGGAGAAGATCCGGTCATGGTCTCACGGCGAGGTAACCAAGCCCGAGACGATTAACTACCGGACCTTCAAGCCGGAGCGCGACGGGTTATTCTGCGCCAAGATTTTCGGCCCCGTCACGGACTGGGAGTGTCTGTGCGGCAAGTACAAGCGGATGAAGCACCGCGGCGTTATTTGCGACAAGTGCGGGGTCGAAGTGACGCTGTCCAAGGTGCGGCGTGAGCGCCTGGGTCACATCGAACTGGCCTCCCCTTGCTCGCACGTTTGGTTTTTCAAGGGCCTGCCCAGCCGCATCGGGCACTTGCTGGATATCTCTTTGCGCGAGCTCGAGCAGGTGCTCTATTTCGAAAAGTATGTGGTTATCGATCCTGGAGAAGCTCCGGTGAAGGAGCGGGAACTCCTCAGCGAAGAGCGTTATCGCGAGCTGCAGCAACAGTTTCCCGGTAAATTCCGCGCCGGCATGGGGGCGGAGGCCATCAAGGAACTGCTGAAGCGTGTGGACGTGGAGTCGCTGGCTCAGGAGCTGCGCGAGAAGATGCGCACCGACCCCTCGGTGCAAAAGCGGGTGAAGTACGCCAAGCGGCTTAAGGTAGTGGAGGCCTTTCGCAAGTCCGGCAACCGGCCGGAATGGATGATCCTGGATGTCATCCCGGTAATTCCTCCCGAGCTTCGGCCGCTGGTGCCACTGGACGGGGGCCGCTTCGCCACTTCCGATTTAAACGACCTGTACCGGCGCGTCATCAACCGCAACAATCGGCTGAAGAAGCTCATCGAACTTCACGCTCCGGACGTGATCGTGCGCAACGAGAAGCGCATGCTGCAGGAGGCGGTTGATGCGCTGTTTGACAATGGGCGCCGCGGCCGCGTGCTGCGCGGCACCAACAATCGTCCGCTCAAATCCCTGTCCGATACTCTGAAGGGCAAGCAGGGGCGCTTCCGCCAGAACCTGCTGGGCAAGCGCGTGGATTACTCCGGCCGTTCAGTGATCGTCGTGGGTCCTGAGCTCAAGCTCCACCAGTGCGGGCTGCCGAAGAAGATGGCGCTGGAGCTCTTCAAGCCGTTCATCTATCACCGGCTCGAGCAGTCGGGGCTCTGCACCACCATCAAGGCGGCCAAGGAGATGGTGGAGCGGCAGGAGCCCGTGGTGTGGGACATCCTGGAGGATGTCATTCGTGACCATCCCGTGCTGCTGAATCGTGCTCCGACGCTGCACCGGCTGGGCATTCAGGCGTTTGAACCGGTGCTGGTGGAGGGCAAGGCCATCAAGATTCACCCCCTGGTCTGCACCGCGTTCAACGCCGATTTCGACGGCGATCAGATGGCCGTGCACATTCCGCTTTCGCCGGAAGCACAGATTGAGGCCTCGGTGCTGATGCTCTCGTCGCGCAACATTCTTTCGCCGGCCAACGGCCAGCCCCTGGCGACTCCGACCCAGGACATTGTGCTGGGCATCTACTATCTGACTAAAGAGAAGAAAGGGGCGCGGGGCGAGGGGCGTTCGTTTGCCAATACCGAAGACGTTCTGCTGGCCCTGGAGGCGGGCGAGGTGGAAACCCTCACTCGCATCCGCCTGCGCTACACCGGGCGGGTGATCGATCTCACCACCGCCTACGATGACCAGGATGTGCTGCACACCGAGCCGATCACCGTCCAGAACCAGTTCATTGACACCACCGTCGGGCGCGTGATCTTCAATGATCACCTGCCCAAAGAGATGCCGTTTGTGAACGGCTTGCTGCGCAAGAAGGGGCTGGGAGCCCTCTGCAACTACTGCTATCTGCGCTTCGGCCTGGAGACCACGGTGCAGCTGCTCGATGAGATCAAGGCCCTGGGCTTCTACTATGCGACCAAGGCTGGCATCTCCATCGGCATCGATGACCTGGTGGTGCCTCGCACCAAGGCGGAATTGGTGGCCGCGGCGGAGAAGGAGGTCATCGAGGTCGAAAAGCAGTATCAGGACGGCGCCATTACCCACGGCGAGCGGTACAACAAGGTGATCGCGATCTGGTCCAACGTGACGGACCGGGTGGCGGAAGAGATGTTCGAGGCGATGGAAAAGCAAGACCAAGCCTCGCAGCTCAACCCCATTTACATCATGGCCGACTCAGGGGCGCGCGGGTCGAAGCAGCAGATCCGGCAGCTCTCGGGGATGCGCGGCCTCATGGCCAAGCCCTCCGGCGAAATCATTGAAACGCCGATCACCGCCAACTTCCGTGAAGGGCTTAACGTGCTGCAGTACTTCATCTCCACGCACGGCGCGCGCAAGGGGCTGGCGGACACAGCCCTGAAGACGGCGGATTCCGGCTACCTGACGCGCCGCCTGGTGGACGTCGCCCAGGACGTTATTGTTTCCGAAGTGGATTGCGGCACGATGGATGGCATCTTCGTCGAGCCGCTGGTGGAAGCGGGCGAAGTGGTCGAGCCGCTGCGCGATCGCATTGTGGGCCGCGTATCCCTCGAGCAGATCAAGGACTACGAGGGCAACGTGATCGTGGACGTCAACCAGGAGATCAACGAAGACCTAGCCGCCGCCATTCAGGCAGCGGGCATTGAGCGAGTGAAGATCCGCTCCGTGTTGACCTGCGAGTCTCGGCGGGGCGTCTGCGTGCGCTGCTACGGGCGCAATCTGGCTACGGGACGGATGGTCGAAATGGGTGAGGCCGTAGGGGTCATCGCTGCCCAGTCGATCGGCGAGCCGGGCACTCAGCTGACGATGCGGACGTTCCACATTGGTGGCGCCGCCAGCCGGGTGAGCGAGCAGTCGGCCCTCGAGGCTCGCAACAACGGGTTCCTCAAGTACTATGGCTTGCAGACGGTCAAGAACCGCGACGGCCACTTTGTGGCGATGAACCGCAATGGCGTCGTGGCGGTGGTGGACGAGAAAGGGCGGGAGCGGGAGCGCTACACCGTCGTCTACGGCGCTAAGGTCAAGGTGGCGGACGGAGCGCCGGTCAAGGTGGGGGACATCATTGTCGAATGGGATCCCTACACCTTCTCGATTCTGACCGAGGTAGGCGGAACGGTCCAGTTTAAGGACCTAGAGCGCGACGTGACGCTGCGCGAGGAAGTCGACGAGGTGACCGGTCTGTCCCGCTGGGTGGTCACCGACTCGCCAGATGAGAAGCTCCAGCCCCAGCTCATCATCCGCAGCGAAAAGAAGGGAACCAAGAAATACCTCTTGCCCTCCCGCGCTCACCTGATGGTTCAGGAAGGCGATGAGGTGTCGCCCGGCGATGTGCTGGCCAAGATTCCACGCGAAACTACCAAGACGAAGGACATTACCGGCGGCCTCCCACGCGTGGTGGAACTCTTCGAGGCGCGCAAGCCGCATGAGACGGCGGTGATCACCGAGATCGATGGCGTGGTGAAATACGGGGAGATCATCAAGGGTCAACGTAAGATCATCGTCGTGCCGGACAAGGGCGAGCCCAAGGAATACCTGCTGCCGCGCGGCGTCCACGTCTCCGTCCAGGAAGGCGAGCGGGTGCGAGCCGGCGAGCCGCTTATGGACGGGCCTCGCAATCCGCATGACATTTTGGCCGTGCTGGGCGAAAAGGAGCTGCAAAAATACCTGGTGGACGAGATCCAGGAAGTCTACCGGCTGCAGGGCGTCAACATCAACGACAAGCACATCGAAGTGATCGTTCGCCAGATGATGCGGTGGGTGAAGGTCGAAGATGTGGGTGACACGGAGTTCCTGCTGGATGAGCAGGTGGACAAGTTCCGGTTCCGCGAAGAGAATGAGCGGGTGATGGCCAAGGGCGGCAAGCCTGCAACGGGCCGCCCCTTGCTGCTGGGCATCACCAAAGCGTCACTCTCCACGGAGTCGTTCATCTCCGCCGCGTCCTTCCAGGAGACAACGCGCGTCCTTACGGAGGCCGCGATCCGGGGTGCCGTGGATCACTTGCGCGGCCTCAAGGAGAACGTCATCATGGGCCGCCTGATTCCTGCGGGTACGGGTCTTGAATACTACCGGAAGTTCAGGCTGCTGACCGAAGTAGAGGCTCCGGCGCCGGAGGTCCCCGCCGGCGTGGAGGCCGGGGAGGCCGCCCTTCCGGGTGTGCCAGCCGTGCGGGCTGAGCTCGGAGACGAGGACGAAGTGCGGCCACAATAGAGTCGTCGCGAGTGACCCAGGAGCGACGGTCCGTTCGGGACCCTCGCAGGAGCAGGAGTCCGGGGCTACCTTATGCCCCGAGTCGGGAGTCGGCGGCTGTTTACCGGCTATTCCTGTCCCTTGCCACGGTTGTCATGTTCTCGTGCTGGAAATGCGGCCAATCCGTGGAACTTCCGGCTGGCGGCCGCGTCGGCCAGCGCGACTCTTGCCCGCAATGCGACTCCGATCTTCACTCCTGCCGTAACTGCCGCTTTTACGACCCTGGCAAGCATAACCAGTGTTCGGAACCTCAGGCCGAGTGGGTGCGCGATAAGGAGGCCGCAAACTACTGCGACTACTTCGCCCCGCGGCTGGCTTCCAGCCGCGCGTCCTCTGCTGCCGAAGATGTCAGGCGAAAGTTCGACTCGCTGTTCAAAATCTAGCCTTTCAGCGGCGGGTGCGAATGGGTGATAGGCGGGCGATCTCAGGCAGGCTGACGACTCGGGAAGCAGGCACGAGTTCGATGTCGCTCTGTTCAAGCTGGGGAAGGAACGCCCGCAGCGCCTGGATGGTAGCGGAGTGGGGATGACCGATCGCCACCGCCGTCCCTTGCTCTTCGACAATGCGTCGAAAGCGCTGCAGCTGACCCAGAACGTAGGGCACCGTCTGCTCGTCATCGAGGAAGACGGAGCGGTAGAAGGCGGGCAGTCCCGCCCGCCGCGCCTCATCCAAGGCGACGCTATCCGGCGCGGTGCGGCTGTCGATGAAGTACAGGTGCTGCTGGGCAAGCACCGTCATCACCTCCGACATCAAGCGCGGATCGGCGGTGGCCCGCGATCCCATGTGGTTGTTCGCCCCGGCGGCAAAGGGCACCGAAGCCAGGGCGTCTTGAATGACTTGGGCCACTTCATCCGGCGTCATGCCAACCTCAACGGCGTCTTGGCCTGGCGGCACCGCTGAGCCAGGCCGTGGCTGCATGGGCAGATGAAGCATCACCTCGCGATGGGCACGGTGGATTTGCTCGGCCACGGCACGCGAGTACTCGAGGCGAGGAAGCACAGAGAAGGTTAAAGGATACGGAAGTTCGAGGAGCTGCTTGGCTAGGTGGACGTCCTGGCCGAGGTCGTCGATGATGATGGCTGCTCGCCAGATGTGAGAAACCTCGCGGATTCGCCACCTGCACACCAACTTCCGTCCTTGCAAGATGTCGATTTGCCAGGTCCGGCCAGGGGATGGCCCGTCATGCCGAACGGCCGTGAGACCCTCCCTTTGCGCTTCTCTCTCGAGGGCTGGCCATACTAGCTGGAAGGCTTGCGGGACGGCTAGCACCTCGGTGGAGCCGTTGCGGGTGGTGGGCTTTACCCAGACACCGAGCCCGCCGGCCTGCTCGATTGCCGCCCGAATCCGTGAGGTGATGCGGCCGCGATCGGCTTCGCTAAGCCGTGCAGCGGCATGAGAACCTTCGCGCTGGCGCGGTGGGGTGGTGTGCTGACAGCTGGCGGGCAGAAGCAGAGACAGGACAACGAGGAGGAGCCGGCACCTGGTCGGCGTGGTGGTCACAACCGCGGTTATCGACAAGCCCTACAAAGCAAAAACTTTTCTGGTACGACCGGAGCCTCCCTCCGCGTACCCACACCGCACAGCACAATCCTTGGCTCACGCCGCTTTGGCGGGAGCAGCTTTCTCCTTCAGCACCTCGATCGCCTTTTGCAGCTGCACGTCATTCTTGCCGCCAAACTGTTCAGGTTGCTCAGGTACCGTTTCGTCCTGCAGGCCTGAGGTTTCGTCCTCTGTCTGCACCAGGACGTTGGGATTCACGCCGTTGTCCTGGATCGCCTTGCCGTCGGGTCCGTAGTACTTGGCCACGGAGAGCAACAGGGCCGAGCCATCACCGACGGCGATCATCTTTTGAATGACGCCGACCCCAAAGCTGGGCACTCCGACTACGTCGGCGCGCTTATTGTTCAGCAACCCATCCGCCAGCAGCTCAGCCGGTCCTGCTGTCGAGCGGTTAATGAGGATGGCCAGAGGCATCTTGAACATGGCGCTATGCGGTTTTACCACGATGTCTTCGCGAGGGCTGCGCTGCCCCTGAGTATAGCCGATTAATCCCTGATCCAGGAACAATCCGGCGGTATTGACGGCCTCTTGCGTTTCACCACCCGCGCAATTTCGCAGGTCCAGCACGAGCCTTGTGGCCCCCTGGGCGGTTAACTGCTTTGCCTGAGCTTCGATTTCTGTCGCCTTGCCCTTGTTGAAGGTTGCAACGCGGATGTAACCGGTGCCGTCTTCAAGCATCTTGCTAACCGGGGGGAGGTCACCCAGCACTTCGCGCGTCAGGACTATCTTTTGGGGTTCGCCGCGCGACTCGCCTACCACCCAGAGTGTTACTTGGCTGCCCGGAGGACCGGCAAGCCGCCGCATAATTTGGACCACCGAGAGCTCGCGGGCAGACGTGGTGTCGATGCGGTCAATCAGGTCGGCCGCCTTGATGCCAGCCTTCTCGGCCGGGCTTCCAGGCAGCACGGAAACGACCGTGGCATACCCGTATCGCTTGGAAAGGAAGATTCCGACAGTAGCCGGGCCTGGGTCGGGATGCTGGAGATAGTCCTGATATTCCTGGGGAGTGAAGTACGTGCTGTAGGGGTCAAGCGCCTCAAGCAGGCCGCGAATCGCTCCGCCGGTTACCTTCCTCAGGTCGGGCTCTGTCACGTAGTCGGTCTTGATGCGCGACAAGACTTCGCTGTAAACACCCAGGTCGCGGTACGTCTGTTCGTTGGAAGTGTCGTTCTTCCCAAGCAGGCCGCCGACCACAATGTACAGGACTAGGACAGAAGAGATTCCAATCAGGAAGGTGCGAACGCGAGCGCTCATCCGTGGTTCCTCATCCCCGGTAGCCAGGTCGCCTGGCTTTCTGAACTCCTCCGACAGTATAGCACGCCGAACCTCAAAACCAGAACGGCCCCTGCTTCCAATGTTGGGATGGGGCTGCCAAGTTTGCGTGAGGTCCACCCCAAGCTCTAAAAACCTTGACACTTCTTCCAGCCGACTCCCATAATGGTCACTTAGGAAGTCTCTGCAATCACCTCCCATCCAAGGCTTCGGATGCTGAGAGATTATCTGCCAATTCTGGTTCAGCTGATTGCCGTAAGCACCGTGGGAGCCGCCATTCTCGCCGTCTCCGCCTGGGTGGGCAAGCGCCGGCCGTCGCGCGAGAAGCTCTCGCCCTACGAGTGCGGCAGCGTGCCGGTGGGCAACGCTCGGGAACGCTTTTCGATCAGCTTTTACCTAGTGGGAATGCTCTTTATTCTGTTCGATGTTGAGGCGGTATTCCTCTATCCCTGGGCGGTGGTGTACAAGAGCCTGAAGTGGTTTGGGTTTCTCGAAATGTTCTTGTACATTCTGGTTCTGCTAGCCGGATATCTCTACATTTGGAAGAAAGGCGCCCTGGACTGGACCCGCTAGCGCCCTTCTGCGCTTTCCCCCGACGGGGTCGGCCAGGACAGCCACAACAAAGTCAGTGGCGCACGTTGCCAGCAAGATTCTTGCACATGTCCGAAAATTTCACCAACTGCCCAGTGGTTGACCAGCTCCGCGAACTCGATCCGGATGCCATCGAAGAGGTTCAGGAATTCCGCGGCGAGGTCACCTTGTTTATCAACCGCGAAAGGATCCGCGCCGTGTGCGAATTTCTTCGGGAGACGCCGGGTCTGACGTTCCGTTACCTTTCCGACCTTACTGCCGTCGATCGCTACCCTTTGGAGCCTCGGTTCGAGGTGGTTTACCACCTGCTTTCGCTCGAGTCCTTCCAGCGGATCCGGCTGAAGGTCCGCTTGCCAGGTGACGATCCCCGAGTAGACTCGGTCGTGCCGGTGTGGCCGGGAGCCGAGGCGTTCGAAAACGAGGTGTACGACCTGTTCGGCGTCCGCTTCGAAGGGCATCCCAACCTGCGGCGGTTGCTCCTGCCCGAGGATTGGGAGGGACATCCCTTGCGCAAGGACTATCCCGTTCAAGGAGAAATCACGCGGTGGCCGTAACCCTGGAAAAGGTTCCGGGCCAGGAGGAGCGCCTCATCCTCAGCATGGGCCCCCAGCACCCGTCGACCCACGGGGTGTTGCGCCTGGTGCTGGAGCTCGATGGTGAGACGGTGGTGCGCTCCGTCTATGACATCGGCTACCTGCACACCGGCTTTGAGAAGTCTTTCGAAGACAAGACGTACTCCCAGTGCATCACCCTGACCGACCGGATGGACTACCTCTCGCCGCTCTCGAACAACCTCGGCTTCTGCCTGGCGGTGGAGAAGCTGCTGAACCTCGAGGTTCCTCCCAAGGCGCAGTGGATTCGCGTGCTGCTCACCGAGCTGACCCGCATCGCCAGCCACCTTGTCTGGCTGGGTACGCATGCCATCGACATCGGCGCCATGTCCGTGTTCCTTTACTGCTTCCGGGAGCGCGAGGAGATCCTGCGGCTGTTCGAAATGGTGTCGGGACAGCGGATGATGACCAGCTATTTTCGCATCGGCGGCCTGGCCCTCGAGCCGCCCCTCGGCTGGCTGAAGCGTCTGGGAAAGATCGTTGAAACGTTGCCGTCGCGCATCGACGAAAACGAAGATTTATTGACCCGCAATCCCATCTGGATGCGCCGCACCCAGGGAGTGGGCGTCATTTCTGCCGAGGACGCGATCGCGCTCAGCCTTTCCGGACCGTCGCTGCGCGGATCGGGCGTGAGTTGGGACGTGCGCAAAAACGAACCTTACTCCGGCTACGATAAGTTTCAGTTCAATGTCCCGACCCGGCCCGAAGGCGACGTTTATGCCCGCTATCTGGTGCGCTTGGCGGAAATGCGCGAATCCATCAAGATCGTGAAGCAGGCCATGGAAGGGCTGCCGGAGGGTCCCATCAGGGCAAATGCGCCCCACGTCGTCATGCCCGACCGCGAGAGCATGAAGACTTCGATCGAAGCGCTGATCTACCACTTCAAGATTGTCACCGAGGGCTTCCATCCGCCGGTCGGCGAGGTGTACCAAACGATCGAGTCGCCGCGCGGCGAGCTGGGATTTTACATCGTCAGCGATGGATCGCCTAAGCCCTACCGCTGCCACGTCCGCGCGCCGTCGTTTGCTAATCTGCAGTCGCTGGCCAAGATGATTGAAGGCCGCCTGATTGCGGACGTGGTGGCGTGCATTGGGAGCATTGACGTGGTGCTGGGAGAGATCGATCGCTAACCGCCGTTCGTGGCTGGTCATTATAGGTCCTTTCACCGGACAGCAAAGGGCGAGCCACGACGGTGAAAGCGGCAGGCAAATGCTATCCGAGTCACTGAAGGCCAAATTCGAGGAAATTATTGCCCGGTATCCTCTGAAGCGGTCGGCCATTGTGCCGCTGCTGATGTTCGGCCAGGACGAGATCGGTTACGTCTCGGACGAACTGATCGAGGAGGTAGCGCGCGCCGTCGGGGTCCCTGCCATCGAAGTCATCGAGGACGTTGGTTACTACTCGATGCTGCACCGGCAGCCGATTGGGAAGTACAACCTGCAGGTCTGCACCAACGTTTCCTGCATGCTGCGCGGTGGTGAAGCTATATTCGCCCACTGCTCGAAGCGCCTGGGCATCGGCCATAAGCAGACTACACCGGACGGCTTGTTCTCGCTAGAGGAGGTCGAATGCATCGGGGCCTGCTGCGGCGCACCCGCCATGCAGGTGAACTATGACTACTACGAGAATCTGACGCCGGCGAAAGTTGATCAGCTCATCGATCAGCTTCGGGAGGCGCACCGGAACTTAGGATCGGGGACGGGAGAGTAGGGCGCCCGCTGAGAAGCCGTGGACATCCGCCGGAGGTTCAAGGGCTAGAAAGACTCTGAACCGCGCCGCTCGAAGTGGGCAAATTCGCTTACCGCGTCCTCGGCACGGCCGGACTCGGAACGCCATGCCAGACTATCAGAGCTACGCCCAGGGTTCGCCCCTGGAAGTCAAAGTCATCAGCAAGCGGTTTGGGCTGCCCAATTCCGCCTCGATTGACGTCTTTTTGGCCCACGAAGGGTATCAAGCGCTTGTCAAGGCGCTTAAGATGACCCCGGAGGAAGTGATCAACGAAGTGAAGAACTCCGGCTTGCGCGGCCGGGGCGGTGCGGGGTTCAACACGGGCATGAAATGGAGTTTCGTTCCGCGCCAGTCGCCCAAGCCCAAGTACGTGGTCTGCAACGCGGACGAAAGTGAGCCGGCCACCTGCAAGGACCGGCCGCTGATGGAGTATGATCCCCATCAGCTTATCGAAGGCATCATCATTGCTGGATACGCCATCGGGTCGCACCAGGGCTACATCTATATTCGCGGTGAGTACCGCTACCTGATGGAAATCCTGGACCGCGCCATTGCGGAAGCTTACCAGCGCGGTTACCTGGGAAAAAACATCCTCGGCTCGGGCTTCGATTTTGACCTGGCCACGCACACCGGCGCCGGCGCCTACGAATGTGGCGAGGAGACGGCACTGCTGAACTCGCTGGAAGGCCTGCGCGGCTATCCCCGCGTCAAGCCGCCCTTCCCCGCCGTGGTGGGATTGTACGGTTGCCCCACTGTGGTCAACAATGTCGAGACGCTCTCCAACGTGCCAGCTATCCTGCTGATGGGTGCCGAGGCCTACGCCAAGCTGGGTACGCCCAAAAATGGTGGTACCCGCCTCTTCTGCCTCAGCGGCCACATCAACCGCCCGGGCGTCTACGAGCTGCCGATGGGGTTTCCGCTGCGGCGCATGATCGAAGAAGTGGGGGGCGGCCTCCGCGGCGGGAAGAAGTTGAAGGCCGTGATCCCGGGTGGCTCCTCCTGCCCCGTACTGAGCGCCGACCAGATCGACGTGCCCATGGATTTCGATTCCCTGGCCAAGATCGGCTCGATGCTCGGCTCCGGTGGTGTGGTGGTGATCGACGAAGACACCTGCATGGTGAAGCTGGCCTGGCGCATCATGAAGTTTTACGCGCATGAGTCGTGCGGCTGGTGCATCCCCTGTCGCGAGGGCACGGCGTGGCTGCAGGCGTTGCTAGCGCGCTTCCACTCCGGTGGCGGCCTGCCGCAGGATCCGGACACAGCGCTCGACGCTTCCTACAATATGCTGGGCAAGACACTGTGTCCTCTCGGCGATGCCGCGGCCTTGCCGATGATCAGCATTCTGAAGAAGTTCCACCATGAGTTCGAGGAGCACCTGAAACTCGGGAAGTGCCCGTTTGAGAAGAATGGCACCGGTGCGTTTTGAGTGAATCGGCCCGAGTAAGCGCAAGGGCGCTTCAACTTGCAGCCTCTGCAACGGAACCCTATGGCAGAAACGCGCAGCTCAGTCTCGCTCACCATCGACGGCAAGACCGTCCATGTACCGCCCGGAACCTTGCTCATAGAGGCGGCCAAGCAGGCGGGTATCGAGGTGCCTTCGTTCTGCTATTACCCCGGGCTGTCGCTGCAGGGTGCCTGCCGCATGTGCCTGGTGAGCATCGAAAAGATGCCCAAGATGCAAACCGCCTGCACCACGGTGGTCACTAACGGGATGGTGGTGCGCACCGACACCGACGAGGTGAAGAACGCCCGCAAGGCCATGCTCGAGTTCGTGCTCACGAACCATCCCCTGGATTGCCCGGTGTGCGACAAGGGCGGCGAGTGCGAACTGCAGGATATGGTTTTCCGTTACGGGGCGGCGGAGACGCGTTTCCTGGAGCCGAAACTGCACGAGGAGGAGCGCAAGTTTTCCAGCCTCGTCTATTACGACCGGCCGCGGTGCATCCTCTGCTACCGTTGCATCCGCGTCTGCGACGAGGGCATGGACGTCAATGCCTATGGCATTGGATTTCGGGGCGTGCACAGCGAAATCATCCCCAATCGCGACGGAAGGCTCGAGTGCGAGGAGTGCGGAGCCTGCATCGACATCTGTCCGGTGGGGGCGCTTACCAGCGGCACTTATCGCTATAAGACGCGCCCCTGGGAGCTGACCTACACCGGCACCATCTGCAACCACTGCGGTGACGGCTGCAAGACCACGCTCTCGGTGCGCAACAACCAAATCATCCGCGCCAATAATCGCGACCACTCTGGCGTCAACGGCGAGTTCCTCTGCGTGAAGGGGCGCTTTGGCTGGGACTTCGTCCATCATGACCAGCGCCTCGCATCCCCTCTCATTCGCCAAAACGCAAGCCAGCACCCGGCCACCTGGGAGCAGGCGCTCGAGATGACCGCGGAGCGGCTCCAAGCCATCCTGACCGAGCGCGGGCCGAACGCCGTGGCGGTGATTGGATCGAACCGCACCACGAACGAGGAGAGTTACCTGCTGCAGCGCTTTGCCCGAGCCGTGCTGGGCACCAATCACATCGATCACCATCGCACGGCGGACTTTTCTTCGCTGGTGCGCGCCCTGACAGAAGCCGGTGCCGCCGACCGCTACGCGACGATGGAGGACATCTTTCGGGCTTCTAGCATCCTGCTGATCGGCAATGACCCCACGCACCAGCACCCTTTGGTCGCCTACCAGATCCGCCAGGCCGTGCGGCAGCACAGCGCAAGTCTGTACGTGATCAACTCCGCCGCTATCAAGCTGGCCCTGCGCCAGGCCAAGCTGTTCCTGAAGGTGCCACCTCGGCGCGAAGTGGACGTGATTCGAGTTCTGGCCGGCGGCGGCGAGGCGCCTGATCTTGCCGAAGGCGGATCCCAGGCAATCACCGCGCTCCGTGACCGCCTCCGGCAGGAAACTGATACCGTAATCATCTTTGGCGACGAAATTCGCGGTGGTGGAGTAGCGGAATTGGTTCGCTGGGGGCTCTCCCTCCCCGGTAGGACGCGCTTCGTCGCCCTCGGGGATTACGCCAACTCGCGCGGAGCTGCCGACATGGGTTTGCTGCCGGCCACCCTCCCTGGCTACCAGCCGCTGGCTGACGCTGCGGCGCGTTCCCGATACGAATCTGCGTGGGGTGCGTCCATTCCCGCCGAACCCGGCAAGGATCTTCGGTCGATCCTTTCAGCCATCGACGCGGGTAGCCTCAAGGCCCTCCTGGTCTTCGGTTCCAATCCCCTCAAGACCTTCCGCCTGGACCAGAGTGTGCTCAGCAAGCTGAGCTTTCTCATGGTGGCGGAGCTCTTTCCCACCGAAACCGCCGCGATGGCAGACGTCGTATTGCCGGCTGCGAGTTTCGCCGAGAAATCAGGGACGGTCACCAACACTTGCGGCCAGGTCCAGGCTCTGAAGAAGACCATGCGCCGGGCGGGCACGCGCAGCGACTTCGAGATCATCTGCGCCTTGGCCCGTCTCATGGGTGCGAACTGGCGTTACCGTTCGGCGGAGGATGTGCTTCGGGAAATCATTGCGCATGTCCCGGGCTACGCTGTCCCCTTGCCCAGCCTCCTGGTGGGACGCGCCGTGGCTACTCAGCCACGAGGTTTGCCGCCGCTCCTGGAGGATTCCAACTTAGTCTTTTCTTCCCGGGATTCACTCTTCACCTCCGGTACGGTCAGCCGTTACAGTTGGGCGCTGAATTCCGTGGACGAAGCCAAGCGGCCCTATGGACACATCTTCTGACACTGCGTTTTTCCTGGGCGTCACGGTCGTCAAGGTGGTCGTTATCCTTTGGGTGCTGCTGACCGCCACGGCCTACCTCACCTGGCTCGAACGCAAGGTGGTGGCCCACATTCAGTCGCGCTGGGGACCCTACCGCGTCGGCCCGCACGGGCTTCTCCAGCCGTTGGCTGACGGCCTGAAGTTTCTTTTCAAGGAAGACATCGTTCCCGCCGACGCGGACCGTGTTATCTACTGGCTCGCGCCGTTCATCGCCTTCACACTGGCGTTTCTGGCCATCGCCGTAATCCCCTTCGGCGGTTCGTTCAGCTTTCACGGCCACGTGATTCCTTTCCAGATTACGGATCTCGACGTGGGGTTACTCTTCGTCCTGGCGGTGACCTCGCTGGGCGTGTACAGCATTGCGCTGGCTGGCTGGTCCTCGAACAGCAAGTATCCGCTGTTTGGCGGGCTGCGGTCGTCGGCGCAGATGATCAGCTATGAGCTGTCGCTCGGGCTGGCGCTCATCGGCGTGCTGATGATCACTGGCACACTCAGTCTGCGCGGCATCGTGGAATACCAGCAGCAGCACGGCATGTGGAACATTTTCAAGCAGCCGGTGGGATTTCTGGTCTATTTCACCGCGGCCATCGCTGAGACGAATCGTGTACCCTTCGACCTGCCAGAAGGGGAGACCGAGCTGGTGGGCGGCTACCATACTGAGTACAGCAGCTTCAAGTTCGCTATGTTTTTCATTGCTGAGTACGCTAACATGGTTACGGTCTCCTGCGTCGCTACCTTGCTCTTTTTCGGCGGCTGGCTCGGGCCGCTCTTCGGGCCCCCGTGGCTGCGAACCTGGTTGCCCGTCTTCTGGTTTTGTTTTAAGGTCTTTTGCTTCCTGTTTTTCTACATCTGGCTGCGTGGCACGCTGCCCCGCTTCCGCTACGATCAGTTGATGGCTTTTGGCTGGAAGGTTCTGCTGCCGGTAGCGCTGCTGAATATCTTGGTCACTGGCGCCGTGGTGGCGGCGAGCAGCTAGGATCCAAACTCGAGCTTCCTGGAAGCGCTTGCGACTTATCGAGGGGCTAACCGCTCAGATCGTGTGAAGAGCAGGAAGGGATACGTCGCCGGATTGCAGACGCGTTGCCTGCGGTTAGGAACGGTGATCCAAGATCCCAGATCCTAAATCCTGATGGTTATCCTCTTCTACATCGCCGCCATCGTCGCCATTCTCGCCGCTTTGGGGGTGGTGCTGCAGAAGACGCCCGTCTATAGCGCCCTGTTGCTGATCGTCGTGCTCTGTTCGCTAGCGGTGATCTACCTCCTTCTGGGAGCCGAGTTCATAGCCTTCATCCAGGTGATTGTTTATGCCGGGGCGATCATGGTTCTGTTTGTGCTCGTCATTATGCTCTTGAACGCGCGAAGGGAGACACCGGGCCAGGGCAGCCGCATGGCCCGCTGGCTGGGCGGACCGCTGCTCGTGGTTTTCCTGGCGGAGATTGTGCTGGCGGCGTGGCGCCAGTTTCCAGGTGCTGCCAGCCCTCCACCCCTCAACGCGGGTCCAGCCGCCATCGGCCAGCTGCTCTTCCGCAGCTACGTGCTGCCCTTTGAGGTGACCTCGATCTTGATCCTGGTGGCGATTCTCGGGGCAGTGGTACTGGCGAAAAAGAGCTAGCATCTAGGCTTCGAAGTTTATGGTTCCTCTTGCGCATGTTTTGACCTTGAGTGCCGCCCTCTTCGTACTGGGCGTGGCGGGATTCATCATCCGCCGCAACGTCATCACCATTTTCATGTGCATCGAGTTAATGCTGAACGCGGTCAATTTGGCGTTTATCGGCTTCGCCCGCCACCTCGGTAGCCTGGACGGCCAGTTGTTCGTTTTCTTCGTGATCGTCGTGGCCGCGGCTGAAGCGGCAGTGGGTCTGGCGATCATCATCGCCTTGTTTCGGAACCACGAGTCACTGACCATCGATGAGATCGACTCGATGAAGCTGTAAGGAAGAGGGTTACAGGGTGTAGTGCGCCTTCCTCGTTCACCCTTTTGGTCGTCATTTATAGATCGAAGAGACAAAAGAGATGGAAGCGATTCTCCTCCTGCTCTTAATTCCGCCGCTGGCCGGCGCTGCGCTGAACGGCATTCTGGGGCGGCGGCTGCCCCAAGCTGCTGTTTCGTTGATCGGGTGCGGGACGGCCGCTCTCTCGATGATCGCAGCGCTGGCGGCGGCTTGGAAGTTCACCCAGCTTCCTCCGGATGCGGCGCCCTATGCCCACCATTACTTCACTTGGATCCACTCGGGAACCTTCACCGCCGATTTCGCCCTGTATTACGACCGCTTGACGCTGGTGATGACCTGCACCGTCACCGTGACTGCCTTTTTGATTCATTTATATTCGCGCGGCTATATGGAGCACGAAGGGGGCTATTACCGCTTCTTCAGCCACCTGAACTTGTTCCTCTTCATGATGCTGCTGCTGGTGACGGCCGGCAATTACGCCTTGATGTTTGTCGGGTGGGAGGGGGTAGGGCTTTGCTCCTACCTGCTGATCAGCTTCTACTTCACCCGGCAGTCGGCGGCGGACGCGGGCAAGAAGGCATTCATCACCACGCGTATCGGAGACGTGGGGTTCACACTTGCTGTCGCCTTGCTCTTCTGGACGTTTCGTTCCATTGACTTCTCCACCGTCCTGCCCCAGATTGCTGCTCTGGGCGCTGGCGAACAGCGAACTGTCCTCACCGCTATCGGCCTGCTCTTCTTCCTCGGGGCGGCCGGAAAGTCGGCTCAGATTCCCCTTTACGTCTGGCTGCCCGACGCCATGGAGGGGCCCACGCCGGTGAGTGCCCTGATCCATGCCGCTACCATGGTGACGGCTGGCGTCTACCTGGTGGCGCGGTCAAACGCTATCTTCTCCCACGCCCCTGCGGCGCTCAGCACTGTGGGCGCCATCGGCTGCATTACCGCTTTCTTCGCTGCCACGATAGCGCTCTGCCAGAACGACCTGAAGCGGATTCTCGCTTATTCCACCATCAGCCAACTCGGCTACATGTTTGCCGCCTGCGGTGCGGGCGTGTTCGCCGCCGGCATCTTTCACCTGATGACCCATGCCGCCTTCAAGGCGCTGTTGTTTCTCGGTGCCGGCAGCGTGATGCACGCGCTCTCCGGCGAACTGGACATTCGCAAGATGGGCGGCCTGCGCCACCGGATCAAGATTACTTACGGGACGTTTTTGATTGCCACCCTGTCCATTTGTGGCGTTCCGGGATTCGCCGGCTTTTTTAGCAAAGATGAGATTCTGGCGGCTGAATACGAAGGGGCCCTGGGGCGCTCCTGGCTTTTTGTTCTGGGAAGTGTTACCGCCGGGCTGACCGCCTTCTACATGTTCCGCGCCCTCTTGATGACGTTTCACGGCCAGCCGCGCATGGATCCTGAGGTGGAACGCCACATCCACGAGAGCTCGTCCAAAATGACGGGGCCTCTCATCGTGCTGGCCATCCTCTCTATTGTCGCTGGCTGGGTGAGCTGGCCTAAGCCGCTGGGCGGTGCCGAGGCATTCGACCGCTACCTCGAGCCGGTATTCGGGCAGTCGGAAGAGCTTCTGCGCGCCGCGGCGCCGGCCACCCCCGCGCATGCGCTTACTGGCGGCGCCTTGATGCTCATCTCGCTGGGCGCGGCAGGCCTGGGCATACTGCTAGCACTGTGGTTCTATCTCTGGTCGCCTGAGCTGCCGGAACGGCTAGCTCGCAACTTCAAGAGTGCCTACACCCTGCTGGTGAACAAATATTACGTCGACGAGCTCTACGGCGCGCTCATTGTCCGCCCCATCCGCCTCTGTTCGGAAGGGCTGTTATGGCGCGGTATCGACGCCGGGGCCATCGACGGCGTCCTGGTGAACGGCACGGCCGAAGCTACTGCCGAAGTGGGAGGTATCCTGCGCCGGATCCAGTCGGGCAACCTGCGAAGCTATGCAGCCTGGGTCCTCCTCGGGGCGGTTGTCTGGGTCGGATATGTGCTCCTGCGTTGAGCAGATGGGGGATAAAGGCAATAAAGGGCGTTTCCCTGAAACATACAATGCATACAACGCTCACCTAATATACCTGGACTTTCAGCGGTCCCCGAATAAACTGGCGGGTGGGAGGCGGGAAACCTCGCCAGGTTCCGGAGTCCTGAGTTGGTGCCCACTGAAGACCCGAGAAAGGGCGGCGACGACACTAGAGACCAGGAAGCAGTGAGGCACGACGGGCGCCCAAGGAATGAAAATTGAAGGAACGAAGCCACCAAGTTATTGAAAAGACGTGAAGGCGAGAGCGCGGAAAGGCCACGGACCACGAACGAGGAACCGAGGCCACGAGGCCCAAACCAAGAGCGAGGGAACCAAAAAACAACGTATACGATGTCTCATATTCTGACAATTCTTACATTTCTTCCACTAGTTGGTGCCACCGTCGTTGCTTTTATCCCCCGGACCGCCACGGCGAAGATCCGCTGGGTGGCGCTCGTCACCTCGCTCGTCACTCTCGCCTGGGGAATCGGGCTCTTTCTCGGCTTTGACCTGCATCACCCTGGCCTGCAGTTCGTTGAGAATTACCCCTGGATCGAATCGCCCCCGGTCGCCTACCACCTTGGTGTGGACGGCCTGAGCGTCCTGCTGCTGCTGCTCACGGTGTTTCTGGCGCCCCTGGCGATCCTTGCTTCCTGGCGCAGCATCGGCGAACGAGTGAAGGAATTCCACCTGCTCATGCTCGCCCTGGAGACCGGCATGAACGGCGTGTTTGTGGCCCAGGACCTGTTCCTGTTCTTCGTTTTTTGGGAAGCCATGCTGATTCCCATGTACTTCCTCATCGGTATCTGGGGGCACGAGCGACGTATCTATGCGGCGGTGAAATTCATTTTGTACACCATGCTGGGTTCGGCATTGATGCTGGTGGCTATCCTCTATCTCTACAACGCAACCGGAACGCTCGAGCTGCCTGCGATCCTTGCACAGCTTTCCGGTCCCGCGCCGCCCATCTCCCCCAAGGGGGCCCGCTGGCTGTTCCTGGCGTTCTTCCTCGCCTTCGCCATTAAGGTGCCGCTGTTTCCGCTGCACACGTGGCTGCCGGACGCCCACGTCGAGGCGCCCGTGGCCGGCTCGGTGATCCTGGCGGGCGTACTGCTGAAGATGGGCACTTACGGCATCCTGCGGTTCTGCCTGCCGCTCTTTCCGGAAGCGTCGCGGCAGTTCGCGCCGGTCATCAGCGTGCTGGCCGTCATCGGCATCCTTTACGGATCGCTGGTCTCGATGGTGCAGCCCGACTTGAAGAAGCTGGTGGCCTACTCGTCGGTGGCGCATCTAGGCTTCGTCGTGCTCGGCATCTTTGCCTTCAACCCTATGGGCCTGGAGGGCGCTATCTACCAGATGTGTAACCACGGCGTCTCCACCGGCGCGCTGTTTATCCTAGTGGGCATGCTTTACGACCGGCGCCATACCCGCCTGATTTCGGAGTTCGGCGGACTCTCCAGCGTGCTGCCGGTGCTCGGTGCCTTTTTCCTGTTTGTCACCCTCTCCTCGCTCGGCTTGCCCATGCTCAATGGCTTCGTGGGCGAATTTCTAATCATCCTGGGCGCCTTTCACCGCCGCGCCCTTTATGGCGCACTCGCTGCCACCGGCGTCGTGCTGGCGGCAGTCTATTTGCTCTGGATGTATCAGCGGGTTTTCCTGGGCGAAGTGAGAAGCGAGAAGAATCGCGCGCTGGCTGACTGCAGCGGGCGCGAGAAGCTGATCCTAACGGCCATGGCGGCGGTAATCCTGGGCATGGGAGTTTACCCCCAGCCGTTCCTGCGCCGCTTGGACCAGAGCGTGGCCGAAGTCTTGGCTCGCGTCCAGCCCGGAGAAGAGGCGGCGCTTGTTTTCGGAAGCCCAAAGGGCTGGAATGACGCATCGCGCGTCGCAACCTCTTCTGCAACAACCTTCCATGCGCCTTGGTTACTTCCCTTACCGGGGCCGGAAAGGGAACGAGGGCCGCTGGATTTGACCCGTGACTCTCGCCGGGAGCTGCGCGACGCTGCTCCCGCCGAGCTGAAGGGTATCGCAGGCGTTGCCTGCACCCCGGGTGAGGCTCCGCGGGCGGGGATGAACAGACGATGACCCCAGTTCAAGCGCTCGACTTTATCCGCGTGTTGCCGGAGATTGTCCTTGCCAGCTGTGCCATTCTGGTGATGGTGGCGGAGCCGTTTGTTTCAGCGCGACACACGGCGGCTCTCGCCTGGGTCTCCCTTATCGGCATAGTCGCCGCCGGTGCAGGGAATGCCTGGATGCGGCGCTTCTCGGGCCCGGCATTCGGCGGCAGCATTGCTGCCGATCCTTTCGCCTCCTACTTCGTTTACCTGTTGCTGCTAGCGGCTGCCCTCACGCTGCTCGGCTCGGTGCGCTACCTCGAGACAAATCAGGTTCACCACGGCGAATTCTACGCTCTGCTCTTGCTGGGCACCACAGGCGCGTGCTTGATGGTGGCCGCGACCGAGCTGATCATGATCTTCATCGGCCTCGAGATTTCTTCCATCTCCACCTACATCCTGGCCGGCTTCCGGCGGGCCGATAAGCGATCTAACGAAGCCTGCTTGAAGTATTTCCTGCTGGGATCGTTCGCCACGGCGTTCCTGCTCTACGGTATTGCCTTTATCTACGGGCTGACCGGCACTACCAACCTCGTTCAACTCAGCGAGAAGCTGAGTGCTCCCGGCGCTCGGCCACCGCTGCTCTGGATAGCCCTCATCCTCGCCTTTGTCGGCTTGGGATTCAAAGTGTCCACTGTGCCATTCCACATCTGGACGCCGGACGTCTACCAGGGTGCGCCCGCGCCAGTGACGGCGTTTCTTTCGGTAGCGCCCAAGGCGGCTGCCTTTGCGGTGATCCTGCGCGTCTTTTTGGGGGGCCTCGCCTCCGCCGGGGCGCTGGTCTTCTGGTTGTTGTGGATCTCTGCCCTGCTTACGATGTGCCTCGGCAACCTCGCCGCGCTCTGGCAGACAAACATCAAGCGCCTGCTGGCTTACTCGGCCATTGCGCACGCGGGGTATGTTCTGGTGGGCATGGCGGCAGCGAAGGCGGCAGGCCCAGAGGCTGGCGAAGGCATTGCCTCCGTTCTCTTTTATCTCGCCGCGTACGCGTTGATGAATGTCGCCGCCTTCATCCTGGTCGCGCACCTGGCGGGGGCGGGTGAGCGCTACCAAGAGGCGGACGACTGTACAGGCCTCGCTTACCAGCGACCAGGCGTTGCCGCCTGCCTCACGCTTCTCCTTGTCTCGCTCTCTGGCTTCCCGGCGACCGCGGGCTTCTTTGCCAAGTTCTACGTGTTCCGCGCCGCCATCCACGCTCACCTTATCGGCCTCACTTTGGTCGCCGTGCTGAACAGCGTCGTTGCCGTTTACTACTATCTCCGCGTGGTTGTCGCCATGTACATGCGCGAGGGCAACCCGCGTGCCTCGGCCTCGCCTCTGCCGTGGCCCCTGGGGGCCGCGCTGGCACTGAGCTTGGTCGGAATCTTTTACCTCGGCCTGTTCCCCACGCCCTTCGTGCGCCTGGCGAATCTCGCGGCGTCGCCGCTGCCGTAGGGAGGAGCAGCCACGTTGAGTGAAGCGAAGCGGGCGTTTACGCTCTCCCGCTGAAGGTTGGCTGGTGCCCTTCAAGCGCAGGTGATGAAGCCACGTTCCCCTGTGCTGCCGGTTTCAGCCAGGTCTCGCGAGGCCTATTAACCGCGACCTCTCGAAGAGGGCCGGATAGGGCGGAGGCGGGTGGCGGAAAGCAAGAACGTCCAAGGGAAGCGGATCACTTTTGCCGCTGAGGAGCCGCAGCAGCCTGCTGCGGCATCAGGTGGCTTGACACGTTGCCCGGGCTTCCCTAGCATGGCTCATGGCTTGTAAGCGAAGGTGCCTGTGAGAATAGCGGTGCGTTTTCAGGATGATGTGGCGGTGATGAGCCTCAGCGGCAAGTTCCTGGCGGGAAGTGACGGTCCCTTCCTGCGCCAGAAAGTGAAGGACCTGCTGGATGCAGGGACGCGCAAGCTGGTGCTGGATTTTGCTGAGGTGCCTTACATCGATTCCACCGGTCTGGGCTTTCTTGCGGGCGCGCGAGTCTCCGCCCAGAACGCTGGCGCTTCGATCGTCCTCGCCGGCGTGAACCCGCATGTGCTCAAGGTGCTCGAGAATGTGCGCCTGGCCGAGTTCTTCACCATCGCTCGCGATCTTCCTGACGCCATTAAAAAAGTGAACAAGGCCGCTGCTCAGGCTGCTTCGGCCTCCGAAACCCGAACGCCTCACCATCGCAAGCAACCCGCTCCCGCCGAGTAGGCGCTGAATCGCCCGTGATGGATGCCTTTGCGTACCGCTCATCCCAGCTCTTTTGCGAAGACGCGTCCTTAGCCTCAATCGCCGATCGTTTCGGGACGCCCACCTACGTTTACAGCCAGGCCCGCATCACTGGGAACCTGCTCAGCCTGGCGCGCGCCTTGGCGGGTGTTCCCAGCTTGATCTGCTACTCGGTCAAGGCCAACTCGAACCGGCACATCCTACGCCTGGTGCGCGAAGCAGGCGCGGGCTTCGACGTCGTTTCGGGGGGCGAGCTGGAGCGGGTCATGCGAGTGGAAGCTGACCCCCAGCGCGTCGTCTTTTCTGGTGTGGGCAAGACACAGCAGGAAATAGACGCTGGCCTCGCGGCGGGCATTCTGATGTTCAACGTGGAATCGGCAGGCGAGCTCGAGCTGATCGAAGCGCGCGCCCGCAACCTCAACCGCGTAGCACCCATCTCCCTGCGTATCAACCCGGATATCGCGGCGGAAACTCATCCTTACATCTCGACCGGACGACTCATCCACAAGTTTGGCGTCCCCAAGCGGGAGGCGGCCAGCCTCTATGAACAGGCAGCGCACTCGAGCTTTCTGCGGGTGCGCGGGATGGCTTGCCACATCGGCTCGCAGATTCTTGAGGCTGACCCCTTTGTGGAGACGCTGAAGCAGATGCTCGTGCTCGCACGAGAGCTGGCCGGGCGCGATATCCACCTGCAGTACCTCGACGCTGGCGGCGGCTTCGGAGTTCCTTACGCCGGCGAAGAGCCCCTGGACCTTGCCGCGCTGGCCGGGAAGCTGACGGCACACCTAACGGGCACGCCGTATCAGCTCATCCTCGAGCCCGGACGCTCCATCGTCGGGGACGCCGGCATCCTCCTCACCCGGGTCCTCTATCTAAAGCGCAGCCATGCTAAGACCTTCGTGGTGGCCGACGCTGGCATGAATGACCTTCTGCGTCCTGCGCTGTACAACGCTTACCATGAGGTGGTGCCCGTGAAGCAGCGCGCCGCACCCGAGATCTTGGCTGACGTCGTCGGCCCCCTCTGCGAAACCGGAGATTTCCTGGCCCGCGACCGCCGAATGCCCGTCGTGGCAAGCGGCGAGCTACTCGCAGTGCTCACCGCTGGGGCTTACGGGTACGCCCTGGCGTCCAACTATAACTCGCGGCCACGTCCTGCCGAGGTGCTGGTGAACGGCGAGCGTGCCGAGTTGATCCGGCGGCGAGAAACGATAGATGACTTGATGGCCACTGAGACCCGGTTTGAGTAAAGGGTGGGTACTTGTCTCAGCGCTCGCCCCATTTGAGCTTCTGACGCAGAATTTCGAAGTAGCTCTTTTCGGATTTCACCAGCTCGACCGTGGAGTTCGCTTTGCGAATGCGCACCGTGTCCCCGCTGCGGACAGCGATGCCCACTTGGCCATCCACCGTGAGGTAGACGGACTCGCGTTCGCTCTTCACCTGCACGGTGATGTTCACGTTGTCCGGCAGGACGATCGGGCGATTGGTAAGCGTATGGGCGCAGATGGGAGTGACGATAAACGCCTGCACTGCAGGAGTGATCACCGGACCACCGGCCGCCAGCGAATAGGCTGTCGAGCCCGTGGGGGTAGAAACGATGAGGCCATCCGCCTTGTAAGTGGAAATGAATTGGCCGTCCACGCAGACATCAAAATCGAGCACGCGAGCGATCGCCCCCTTGTTCAGGACCACATCATTCAGGGCGAGGAAGGATCCAATCACCTCATCAGCCCGCCCCGCGTCGGCTTCGATCTGCACGCGCCGCTCCGTGCTGAACTGCCCGGCCAGCACGCGCTCCAGCGTGGGATACAGCTCTTCGCGGGAAATCACAGTGAGAAAGCCCAGGCCGCCGAGGTTCACCGCCAGCAGCGGGATAGGGCGGCGGTTGACAGCACGGGCGGTGGCCAGCAGCGTACCATCACCACCAAACACGATGATCAGGTCCACTTGGCCTGGCAGTTCGCTGCGCGTTACCGAGCTTCGATCCGAGCCGATGTTGGCCGCGGTCTCGCGATCGATCAGAGCTTCCACACCTCGCTGGCGAAGCCAGTCGAGCAGTGGCGGGACAATTTCCCGCACTTCGAGCTTCTTAGGCTTGGAAGTAATGCCAATCCGCTTGATCTGCATTTCAGGGCGAAGAACCTCCCCAAGGGTCCAGGCTTCGAGGCGAATCCCATGCTGCTCTCGGCGCCTCGGTGTCCCTGTGGCAAGCTATTCGGGGCCCTCTGATTTTAAATGGCTTGCCGCCAAAAGGCATGCAGGAAATATTCGCGGTTGCCCTCGGCACCGGGCAACGCACTCTCGACCCAGTCAATTTCCTCAAATCCGAGACGAACCATCGCGCTGCGCACTTTCGCCACTGCCTGCTGCCGCAGGTCGGGATCCCGTACGATTCCACCCTTGCCTACCTGGCCGCGCCCCACTTCGAATTGGGGTTTTACCAGCACCAGGATGTCCGCAGGCGGCTCGAGGAGTGGCGGCAGCACGGGCAAGATGAGCGTCGCAGAAATGAAGGAGACATCCACGGTGACGAGGCTGCAGCGGGCGCCCAGCCGCTCCAAAGTGAGGTAACGTGCGTTGGTCTTCTCCATCACCACCACGCGCGGATCCTGGCGCAAACGCTGGTCGAGCTGATGCCGGCCGGAGTCGACGGCATAGACGCGAGCGGCCCCGCGTCGCAGCAGGCAATCGGTGAAGCCACCGGTCGACGACCCAATGTCCAAACAGATGCGCCCGGCTGGGTTAAGACCGAAGTGGTCCAGGGCCGCCTCAAGCTTTAGGCCGCCCCGGCTGACGTAGGGCGGCCGCGCTGTTGCGATGTAGACCTGGCTGTGTTCATCAACCGAAGTGCCGCACTTGTCCGCCCGCTGCCCCCCTACGAAGACATAACCTGACAGGATCAGCGCCTGCGCCTTCTCACGGGATTCCGCCAGACCCCGCTCCACCAGAAGGCAATCGAGGCGGGTTTTGCGTTTCGCACGAGCCATTCCAATGCAAGAGAGAACGGGTTGCTCGTAAGACCTATTAAAGTTTGCGGGAGCGGTAATTGACTAACGGAGCTGGGAAGGGAGGGCTGAGACGGCCCGAAGGGCTACATATCGTGGATGGTTTGCATCGCCCGCACTTCGAACTCGCGTACGCCGTTAGGAGTCGCCACCCTCACCGTGTCCCCTAACTTTTTGCCGATCAAGCTGCGGCCAATCGGCGAGGTCGTTGAGATCAACCCCTTGCTGGCGTCCGCCTCTTCGCTGGTAACGAGCTGGTATTCGACCTCGGCACCTCGGTCCACATCAAACAAGGTCACGCGAGAGCCGAAGGCTATCCGGTCCTTGGGAATATTGTTTAAGTTCACCAGCGAGAGCTCAGCCAGCCGCCGCTTCAACTGCGCCAGCCGTGCGCCCACGTACTCCTGCCGCTGTTTGGCCATGATGTACTCGGCGTTCTCGCTTAAGTCGCCCAGTGCGCGTGCGCGCTTCAGCTCCTTGGGCAGCTCATAGTTTAGCTCACGCTCGAGGGCCTGGATCTCCTCTTCCAGCTTCTTCTGGATCGGTGTCGGCATAGGCTTTTTCCGCTGCGTTACGCTCTTCATTATAGGGAAAAGGGCGAGCGGGGCGCAACGGAGTCATCCGTAAGCCTTCGGCGCGCTAATCGCGCCCCGCACCGGATACCCCTGGTTTTTGCAGTGCCAAGGCCCCTTCTGCCGTGAGGGCTTGAATCGCGGCGAGAGTTAGCGTCGGATTGGTGGCACCGCGACGTTTACGGACTTCCCCAGTGGGCGAAATCCGGCTCTCCGCCGCTCCCGCGAAGGGGGTGGCGCAATCCCCGGATTCCCTTTCCCAGGCCTTGGCCTAGTTCCGGTAGCTTGCGGGTCTAAAGATGAGCAGAGCGATACTGAGGAGAAGAATCAGGTGTGTCGGCAATCCTTCGATCATGTTGCCACCTCATTTCTGAAGGCCGAACGGCACGGGCTAAATTTGAAGCCGTACCTGCTTGTCATGAGATGCCGGCCGTGCTGCCACCTGTTCAGCGTCCTCGCGGCCGGACCCGAAACTGCCAGCTGGGGAGTCAGATTTCGCGCCGGGCTGCGTCAGCTTCCGAGGCCAGTTGCTTTAGAAATTCGAAAAACTCCGGAGACTGGCCCATGAAGAGCCCCATCGAGGTGAGGAAGTTCACTACGCCCATCGCGACGCCCTTGGTTGCGGTGGGGCGAATCACCGAACATCTTGGCAGGCTAGGGCTGAGAAAAGGGCAGGGCTCCGGCATGATCAGATTAGCGGTAAAGAGCTCGCCGCCAAAGGGCGGCGCCTCGAGGTTGGGAAAGAAAAGCCCGGTGGTGGGGTCGGTCAGGGGAGCCAGGGGCGGCGAAACGGCCGCGCCCGCCTTGTCCTGCCAGGTTTGGAAGTGCATGGTCTCTGTGGGGCCGATGCTGATGAGGATGCGCAGTACTTCCACACTGGTGGCTCGCTGGGCCATGGCCGGATAGAGACTGCTGCCGCCCTGCTCGATGGTCGCCATATGAAAGGCGGCAGTGTTAGCGATAGCCTGGATGTGGGCGCTGGGATGCAGATCAGCATCGGTGCGGGGGAGGGCAGGAAATTCGCCTTGGCTCAGGCCTTTAACTGCTTGGGGAAACTTAAAGTTAGGTTCGAGGTCAGGGTTGTGTGCGCTGCTGCGGTAGCGGGTCCACCAGCTTGTATCCAGCGTGAGCTGCATGAGGTTGGTGAGCCGCGGCTTGCCGCTCGAACCCGTCGCCGCGCTGCCAGCCAGAACCCGGAACGGCTCGAGGCTGACCGGCTCTTCGCCCTTTGACTTTAGGTAAGCATTGAGGAATCTTTCGTGGGTGATTTCGTCATCCGTGTTATCGTGGATGTACTGAGGAAAATCCTGGTCCAGCTTCTGTAGTTTGGACGTGTAGACCGGATTGCCACTGCCACCCGAGACCTCATTGTCCCGAATGCCACCTAGCTCGTTGTACTGAATCCAAAAATCGGTCTCGAGAATCTCGACGGCAGCTGCAAACCGCAGCAGAGCCGCATCGCCTTTGGTGAGGGAGGCATCACTAGCCAGCTCTTCTTCCTGGCCAAACGCGATGCCCTTGCCCAGCAGCCCTGCTCCCAGCGTCGTCGCACCTGCCGCGACCAAGCCTCTCTTAACGAAGGAACGCCGGCTGGCTCCACGAGGTGATTTTTCTAAATTCTGGCTCATGCGCTTCTCCTTTCAATGCGCCTTGCGCGAAATCGAGCCTGGCAACGGGTGCCAGGTTTCCCCCTCCGCTGCCATGAGATGCCACCGGACCGAGAAGAGTCCGTTAGAACTCTGTTAACTTCGTGTCAAGGTTGTGTATGACCAGCAGATTCCGCCAACGGGAGCATGCCGCCCGCTCGAGCGGTGCGTGTTGGGCCCGCGTGAAGGCTCCCTCGAGAGTGCTAGGAAAAGGGACTCGCTGTAGTAACATGGGCGCTTTGCGGGCCGAAGGGATGGCTGGAGACCCCTTCTCGCTGAGGCTTGGGATGAGTAGCAAACTTCGTGCCGTTCTCACGGACTCCCATTTCTGGGCTCCCCTCATCATGCTGGTACTGGGAATTGTGCTGTTGGCCTGGCTTCGTTGACCTTCTAAGGTCTGGTGTGGAGACGCAGCTCGTGACCTCGTCGCAAACCACCACTCGCGGTCTGCACGCGCTGGGCGTAGCTTGTGGCTTAGCGGCCGGCGCCTGGCTGGGGGCCGCCGAAGCCCCTACCAAGCTCGTGAGCCTTGGGCTGTCGCCCTTTGTCATCTCGCTCGCCATGGTGGCTGGGGTATTTAGTGCTCGCTGGACGCTGCCCACGGTCATGAAGGGAAGCGGCTATGTTTTTCACGACCTGCGGCAGAAGCCGCACCTTATTGTATGGGCTGTGCTAGCCGGCGCCCTTTGGGCAGTGGCCAACACCCTAACCGTCTTTGCCATTCGTGACGTTGGCCTCTCCATTGCTTTCCCGCTCTGGAACACCAACAGTCTCGTCGGTGTGTTCTGGGGTTGGTTCTTCTTTCGCGAGTTGCGTGGCGCGGGCGCGGCAACGTGGGCCAAGGTGCTGGGGGGCGCTACCGCCATCGTCGCCGGAGCGATCCTGCTAGGGCTTGCCTCATCGCACGGAGGCGGGGAATCCCATCGCAGCGGGGCGGGGGTTCTTGCGGCGCTGGGCGCTGGAATGCTTTGGGGCACCATGTATGTTCCTTACCGGAAGGCCTATCTAAGCGGAATGAATCCCTTGTCTTTTGTCACGATCTTTACGGTGGGCGAGCTCATCACGGTTAGCGTGTTGGCGTGGGTTTTTCAGGGAGGCGTCTCGGCCTTGGCAGACGAGCTCACCCTGGCCCGGCCGGCGCTGTTCTGGCTCTTTCTTGGCGGGTTCTGCTGGGTGATTGGTGACCTGTTTCAGCAGTATGCCACCAAGTACATCGGTATCGGCCGCGGTATCCCGCTGTCGAACACCAACCAGCTGTGGGGCCTAGCCTGGGGAGTGCTCGTCTTCGGCGAGCTTGCTCATCTTGAAGGCGCAGCGCGAGTGTCGGTCGTAGTGGGCTCGCTCGTCATGATCGCGGGAGCAGTTGCCATCAGCAGCGCCGTCGCACCCTCCGAGGAACTGAGCCACTGCGTCGCGGCGATGGAACGCGAGTGTCGGCGCTACGGGCTGGACCGGCAGCAGCTCGAGTCCGCGCTGCGGGGCGAGGACCCGCTGAATGCCGAAGTGGCTGCGCGCCGCTGGTGGGATGCGTTGATTGTCACTATGGCGGTCGGGGTGTTCGGCTGGCTGGCGACGGGTACGGCGCGGCCGCCGCTGGTGATGAATCTGGCCTGGGCCAGCGCCCTACTCGTCGCTACCCTATTGCTGCTGTTGGGCGCCGGCTGGCTGCTGTGGAGGCGAACGCGCTTCTCGTGAGGCAAGGCGAATCCTAAGCTCACCCGGTGAGACTTTAGCGCTTGACAACTCTGCCGCTGATTGGATTGCCGAAGACCGGTGCGCCCGGCCTCGCGGACCCAGCCACTGACCCTCCTAATCAAGCGGGGTGCGACACAGCAGCAGCCTGTTCGTGGGCGTGGTATGAGCTGCGGACCAACGGTCCGGACTCAATATGTCTGATGCCGAGTTCCATGCCATAGCGCTTGAGGGAAGCGAACTCGTCGGGTGTGTAAAATCGTGCCACAGGCAACTGGTCGGGGGAGGGGCGGAGATACTGTCCGATGGTCACAATCTGGACGCCCGCACTGGCGAGGTCACGCAGGACGTCATGCAGCTCAACGGTGGTCTCGCCCAGGCCCACCATTAGCCCGGATTTGGTAGGAATGGCGGGCGCAATTTCGCGCGCGCGCTCTAGCAGCCGCAAGGACCGTTCGTAGCGCGAACCTCGTCGGGCCACCGGATAAAGCCTGGGAACGGTCTCGACATTGTGGTTGAGCACATCGGGACGGGCAGCCAGCACGATCTGTAAAGCCTCGTCCGAACCGCGGAAGTCCGGAATGAGCACTTCGACCTTGCAGCCGGCGATGTGGCGGCGCAAAGCCTGAATGGTAACAGCGAAAAGACGCGCGCCGCCGTCCTCCTGGTCGTCGCGGTCCACGCTAGTTACCACTGCATAGCGCACTCCCATGGCCGCCGCCGCGCGGGCTACACGTTCCGGTTCATCCCAGTCAACGGGGAGGGGACGTCCCTTGGGCACCGAACAAAAGCCGCAGCGGCGGGTGCAAAGGTTGCCCAGAATCATGAAGGTGGCCGTGCGGTGCGACCAGCACTCGCCGATATTCGGACAGCGTGCACTCTCGCAAACGGTGTGCAAGCCCAGCTCGCGCATCAGACGCTTGAGCTCGAAATAGTTCTCGCCCCCTGGCAGGCGAACTTTTAACCAATCCGGTTTCCTCACCGGGATCCTTTGAGGCTCGATTTGCACCAGCCCGGTCATAGCTAGAAGCCATTGTAACTGGTGGGGTCGCCGGAGCCAATCAGGAGCTTGTAGCCGGAGGCGATGCAAGGCGTGCCCCGATGCCCGACGGCCATGGCTAAGCCCAATAGCTGCGATCGAGGGAACGGTACTGGATAGCCTCAGAGATGTGAGCTGGACCGATCGACTCAGAGCCGGCGAGATCGGCGATGGTCCGTGCAACCTTGAGGATGCGGTCGTGGGCGCGGGCGCTCAAACCGAGGCGGGTGACCGCGTTTTCGAGCAAACGCTCGCAGTCCGGCAAGATGTCGCAGTACTTGCGGATTTGGCGCGGGCTCATCTGCGCGTTAGAGAAAATTTTCTCGCCGCGGTACCGCTTGAGCTGAATTTCGCGTGCTGCCACGACGCGACGCCGGATGGCCTCGGAAGTCTCGCCGCCGGAATCGTCGCGCAACTCGCGGTACTTTACCGCAGGCATATCGATATGGATGTCGATGCGGTCGAGCAGTGGCCCGGAGATCTTCGAGACGTAGCGCTGGATCATAGGAGGCGTACAGGTGCATTGGCGCGACGGATCATTGAAAAAGCCGCAGGGGCAAGGATTCATGGCCGCTGCCAGCATGAAGCGTGCGGGAAAGGTGAGGGACATGGAGGCGCGAGCAATCGTCACCGTGCCGTCTTCGAGCGGTTGCCTCAGCACTTCGAGCACGTTGCGCTGGAACTCCGGTAGCTCGTCGAGAAACAGGAGGCCATTGTGTGCCAGGCTGACCTCGCCAGGGCGGGGTACCGCGCCACCGCCGATCAGGCCAGCGTCGGAAATAGTGTGATGAGGCGCGCGAAAGGGCCGCGTGCCCACCAGCCCAACCCCGGGTTCGAGCACTCCGGCCACGCTGTGAATCTTGGTGGTTTGGATGGCTTCGTCAAACGTCAAAGGTGGCAGAATCGTGGGGATGCGCTTCGCCAGCATCGTCTTACCCGACCCGGGCGGCCCGATCATCAGGATGTTGTGCCCGCCGGCGGTGGCCACTTCGATGGCCCGCTTGGCGTGGAGTTGCCCCTTCACGTCGCGGAAGTCGACCGGGTACTGGCTGGCCTGGGCCAGCATTTCGGCCACGTCCACGCGCACCGGGACAAACTCCCGCGTTTCGTTGATGAGGTCGAGGACTTCAGGCAGCGACTTCAGGCCATAGACCGATACGTCTTGCACGACTGCAGCCTCGCGCGCATTTTCGGCCGGCAGCACTAGATTCCGAATCCCTTTCTGTCGTGCCATACCGGCGATCGAAAGCGCGCCCTTAATCGGCCGCAAGCTGCCGTCCAATGAGAGCTCGCCCAGGAATAGGTAGTCCTTGAGGTCATTCCTGAGCAGGACGCCTGTGGTCCCGAGGATACCCAGGGCGATCGAAAGATCGAATCCCGAGCCCTCCTTCTTGACGTCTGCCGGTGCCAGGTTGACAGTGATGTTCTGGAAGGGAAAATCGAGTCCGCAGTTCTTGATAGCGGACTTGATGCGCTCGCGGCTCTCGCGCACCGCTGCGTCTGGAAGGCCGACCGTCATGAAATTGGCGTTGCCGGCCGAGAGGTCTACCTCGACCTCAACCAAGTACGCGTCAATGCCAAAGACTGCCGCGCTGAACGTCTTGAAGAGCATGTTCCGGGGCGTGAAATATTGGGCGCCGATCTTATTGGGCTGCAGATCCAACTTGATTATAACAACAGGCTCGGTCTAGGGAGGGGTAAATACTCCCCTACGCCTCCAGGCTTCAACCGCCAAGAGGGCGGCAACAGGCGCGTACTCCAGAGTCAGAATCAGGGGTGAGTCGCGATAAGACTGGCCCGCAGCGTAGGCAACGACGGGCGCGTAGCCCAGCACACAAGTGACAGTCATGAGCAGCCAGGCCGGGCTGGGAACAAAACACAGGAACGGAACTGACCAGGAGAAATACCAAGGGAAGGCGTTGGGCGAAAGAAGCAGGAGACCCGCGAGCGCTGCCAGACTTGCGTGAAGGATGTCCCAGCGGCTCCTCAGCGTGTAGACCACCCAGCCCAGTAGGAGAACGCACGCTACGAATTCGGCTTGGGCCTTGGAAGCTGAGACGTGGCGAATCAAGCGGAAGAAACTGTCGTTCCCTTCCCAGCCCTTCAGATAGTCCGAGAGCCCTTGCCAAAGACCACGTCGGGCGGAGAGGAAGGGAGCGTAACCCAAAAGCACGACCCCGGCGAAGGGGAGTAGGTTAACCCATGGGCGGCGCTGGCCTTTAAGAATATGAGGTAATAACACTATAGGAAATAATTTCACTAGAAATGACAAGCCCAGACAGCCTGACGCCATCAGCGGTCTGCCTGCTATACTGAAGCTGAGGGCGCCGAGCAGAGTAAATACCGCCAGCGAGTCGTGATGGCCGCACATTGCGAAGGCGGTCAAAACGGCGGGGTTCCATGCGTAGATCAGCACTCGGTGTGGCGGTTGGTCTCGCAGTTTGAGGAGCAGCAAGATGACTCCCAAGCTAGCCAAGTCCAGAGCGGTGAAGAGCCGCTTGTACCCGGCGGGAGTCTCGACTGAGGCAAAAGCAGCTTGGCTGAGCGGCGGGTAGATGGTTGGCGTTGTCCGGCCAGTTGTCAGTGGGTGATGGGGATCCTGGAGGTGACAAACGGCGGGATGCTCGGGAAAAACGGTGTAGGGGCTAAAGTGGGAGCGCACGACCCGGCCTTCCCACTGGTAGCGGTAGATGTCTTCGGAGAGGGCGGGGCCAGCGGGAAGCAGTTCGAGCCTGAAGGCGATGGCAGCGGCAAGCACTAACAGCAGTTCTAGCCGGCCCAACGGGAATCGATTAACGACGTAGACGGCGGTCAGGTACAGTGCGCCAGCCAAGAGGGCCAAGCCGACGAATGCGGGTACGCGTTCGTTGACATGCTCACCCCAGGCTCGCCACTCGGCAAGAATCGCTGCCACCAGGAGAGCGAGTCCAATGAGCAGCAGGGCAGGGAGCTGAGTGGGGGTCGAGCGGGCCATTTGTTTGTGTCTTGAGAGGGAGCTAAAGCTGCCGCCGGTAGAAAGCAAACCACTAGAATAACGCAATCCATGCGCCTTCTATTTGCCAGTTGGATCGCACCGGCCAATGGCCTGATTCATCATTTTCAGATCATTTTTCGCCGGGATGAGTATCTACAGGGCATCTATCAGCCTAATGCCTTCGACCTTTCGATTCTGATTCCTTACTTCGCCATCCTGATCGTCCTCTCGATTTACGGCATCCATCGATATCATTTAACCTACCTGTACCTCAAGAACAAGCATCGAGCCCCCAAGGCGCCCCCTCCTCCGGAAGACCTGCCGCGAGTCACGGTCCAGTTGCCGATTTACAATGAACGCTACGTCATCGGGCGGTTGCTGGAGGCCGTAACACGCCTCGATTATCCGCGGGACCGGCTGGAAATCCAGGTGCTCGACGATTCCACGGACGAGACTCGCATTCTCTGCTCACGGCTTGTCAGCGACTATGCACGTGCGGGGTACCCGATTACTTACCTGCACCGCGACCACCGCGAGGGATTCAAAGCGGGTGCGCTGGCCGAAGGACTGAAGACCGCGACCGGCGAGCTCATCGCCATATTCGACGCGGACTTCGTGCCCCCGCCCGCGATTCTACGCCAGATGGTTGGTTACTTCCGCGATCCCCGCGTCGCTGTTGTACAGGGCCGCTGGACCTGGATCAATCGCAGCTATTCGAACCTGACAGAAGTCGAGGCGATTCTGCTGGACGGCCACTTTGTCGTGGAGCACGGCGGGCGGGCCTTTTCCGGCCGGTTCTTTAATTTCAACGGGACAGCCGGAATGTGGCGGAGATCAGCCATTGAAGACGCGGGGGGCTGGCAGCACGATACCCTCACCGAGGATACCGATCTGAGTTATCGTGCCCAGCTCAAGGGATGGAAGTTCATCTACGACCCCACCATCGAGTGCCCGTCCGAGCTACCCGTCGAGATGAATGCCTTCCGGACGCAGCAGGCGCGCTGGGCTAAGGGGTTGATCCAAACGGCCAAGAAACTGTTGCCTGCCATCTGGCGGAGTCCGCAGCCACTTCGCATTAAGCTGGAAGCCACCTTTCACCTCACCGCCAACATCGCCTATCCACTCATGGTACTGCTGGCGCTCGTGCTGTTGCCCGCCATGATCGTCCGCTTCTACCAAGGCTGGTTCCAGATGCTTTATCTGGACCTGCCGTTGTTTCTTGCCTCCACCTGTTCCGTCTCGAGTTTTTACATGCTGGCGCAGCGCGAGCTTTACCCCGAGAGCTGGCGGAGCCGGCTGAGATACTTGCCCTTCCTGATGGGTACGGGCATCGGCCTCTCCCTCACTAACGCCAAGGTGGTATTGGAAGCGTTGTTGGGCGTGCGATCGGAGTTTGTTCGCACAGCGAAGTATCGCATCGAGGGGTGTGGCTCTGGGGGACAGGAAACAGAGGGCTGGGAGCGCAAGAAATACGTACGTCGGAGGGCTGGGTGGATCCCCTTTGCCGAGTTAGCGCTCGCTGGCTACCTATTGTTCAATATCGCTTACTGCTTCAGCGTGGAAAACTACCTGACCGTGCCCTTCCTGATGTTGTTTTTCATGGGTTATTCTTACGCCAGCGTGATGTCCCTCCTCCAGACACCTTTGCGACGCGCCTGGAATGCGGTTCCGGCGCTGCTTCGGCCACGGCCCGCAGCCAGCGAGACGTAAGGTAGGTCGAGTCGCGCGGAGTCTGAGTGATCGCTGGGCGTCTTGTGGGCTGAGGCGACCAGGGAACTTGCCTTCCCAAAAGGTGCAGACTTTTGCATATCTCGATCTCACTATACACGCGACGGAAGCAAGCACACTCGCGAAGGGCTTGGAGGTTCCTTTATTTAAGTGAAGGCCAGCCAATATGATGTGACTTAACCGAGGGTTGGCCGCGAACTGGCCTGACGGCGGTCAACATTTGGAAGGCCACGTGCCCTCTGAATCCGCGCGGTTTGTCTAGCAACCGCCGAAACGATAAGCTGCAAAACCAAGGAAAGGCCCGTGACGCTGGCCGGTGGGTTTGACACTAGGCGTGCCAGCCTGACATCCACAGCAGTCGAATACAAGCCGTAAGTCCGACGATGGCATGTCAAAATCCAACAAGGGCAAGAGCCCAGTTTAGGAGGAACATGGTCAGAAGACTTAGCTTGATGGTCGCAGCTTTTATGGTTGCTTTGTTCTGCGCCTTGCCGGTCAGCGCCGGTACGGTGTGGGCCACCGCAGCCCAGGCCGGGAAGGGAGCTGGTCACGTTAGCCACAACGCCCAGCCTTCCTATTGCAACCCCTGCTTGTTCTACGGTGGTGATCTGGATCTGAATGATCCCAACCAGAACGGATTGGCCAATGAGGAAGACCTCATTGTGAACCAGTCCGCCACCTACACCCCCTTTGTCCCCGATCACAACTGGACTGTGACGGGTCTATTCACCAACAATTTAATGAACATCCAAGCACTCTCGGCGGACTGGGAGATTCGAACCGGCATCTCCGAGGGTAACGGTGGCACCTTGGTTGCCTCGGGGTCGACGGATCACCCGATCGTCACGGACACCGGGATCAACGACTTTGGCTTCGAGGTATTCGACGTCAAGGTGGAGGGCCTCAACGTCCAGTTGCAACAAGGAGTTACCTATTGGCTCTCTGTTGTGCCGGTGTGCTTGGATCCTGAGAACCCCAATTGCAGCGGCCGTTCGTTCCAGGCAAATACGGATGGCTTGAACGCCTTTGGCCCCCCCGAGCCCCAGAATGATTCTTTCTGGAACTCGAGCTTCTTCGGCGTGTTCTTCACCAACGCTAACAACAGTGGCTTCCCGTTCCCGGCGTTCTCTGGCGGTGTGGAAGGCCGTGTTTCACAGGGGACGACTCCGGAACCCAGCAGCCTGATCCTTATCGGCTCTGGGCTGATGGGATTCGCGGGCTTCCTGCGCCGTCGCATTGGGCGCTAGGGGGACGTGATATCGGATTGGATTGTGTCGGGGCGCCTCGGGTGGCGCCCCTTTTTTGTGAACGAGAAGGGTCCTACGGGGGGGAGGCTCGGGCACGGGGCAGGAGTCGATTAGGCCCCGGGAGTCATTCGTTCTTAAGCTTTTGCAGAACCTGGTGGCCGACCTCCCGAAGGGTTTCGAACACCCCTATACCTTCGCGGGCGACTGCCTCAATCACTGGCTCGCCTTTCTTCTGCAGGTGTTCCTTCATGGTTGCGACCGGCAAAGCTGTGGAGAGGTCGCGCTTGTTGAGCTGGAGCACGTACGGCAACCGCTGGAAACTGTAGCCGTGCTCCTTCAAATGAGCTTGCAAGTGCTTCAGGGCTTCGATATTAGCTTCCAATCGATCAGCTTGTGAGTCGGCAACCAGAACGACGCCGTCAACGCCGCGCAGCATCAGACGGCGGCTGGGCTCATAAGACAACTGTCCCGGAACCGTGTAGAGGTGCAGACGGACCTTGAAGCCGCGGACCTCGCCCAGCTCCAGAGGCAGGAAGTCGAAGAACAGTGTGCGATCGGTTTCGGTGGTAAGCGAGAGCATTTTGCCACCGGCCCGGACAGGAGTCTGATCGCAGATCCATTGCAGGTTGGTGGTCTTGCCCCCCAACGCCGCGCCATAATACACGATTTTACAGTTCATTTCGCGCGCAATATGGTTAATGAAGCTCAACGGGTGTCACACCTCGGCGCTTGAGGTCTACAGCGAACCAACTGCTGGCCAGACGCGCTAGAATCAACGTTGCGTGCCCCCAGGAAAGAGCGCGGCTGACGTGCTACCAGCCACTCGGCCGATCTGACTCAACCTATTGTGTAACAGGAGGCGAGGCAAAATAGCCAGCCTTGGCGCGTACTTCCACATTGCGGCGAAGCGCGACGACCCGAATCGTGCGGTAGGTGCCGTCCATAATATTGTTCGTCGGAGTGTAGCCGATACTGTACTGGTCGTTCAGCTCGCGGCTGATTGCTTCCAGTGAATCGGCCAAGTGAATCAGTTTTTCTGCCGAGTAGACGCCGGTCTCCGCCCCGAGCCCCTTATTCTGAGACGTGTCGCCGATCTGCCCGTGTGAGAGATAGCCTCGCTCGAGGTCTCCAGCAGTCTCAGCCCGGTGCAAGGGAAAGAAGGCAGCTCCGCCGGTTTGCTGCGCGATCTCGCGCAAGATCTTGTCGCCGGGATTGTCGAAGCCGTAGGTGGAGTTGGCAATCGTATAAATGGCGGTCTCGGCGCGATGGGCCATCGATATGGTTTCTTCCAGGGAATGCTGGCTATGGTAGTCGAGGCCATCACTGATCACCACCAGAACGCGCCGCATCTCCTCGGGCGGTCCGGACTTAAGCATCTTCTCCCGGCAGGCATAAAAGATGGCGTCGTACAGGGCCTTGCCGCCTCCCGCCTTGAGTTTGCGGATTTTTTCATTCAGCAGGTCCGAATCGTTGGTGAAGTCCTGGATAACGGAGCTTTCAACATCAAAGGTCTGCAGAAAAATGAGGTTGTTGCCGCTCCGGGACTGGAGCATGTTGTAGGCGAATTCGCTGGCGGCCTCCTTTTCGAAGTCGAGCTGGGCACGCATGGCATTGCTGGTGTCCAGGATCAGGCCGATGCGCAGGGGTGGCAGCGGTTCGCGCGTGAAATAGCGAATGGTCTGAAGCTTGCCATCTTCGTATACTTGAAAGTCATCCTTGGTTAGGTCGATCACCGGGAAACCGCGCTTGTCCAGAACGGTGACCGGCACGTTGACCACTTGGACGCGAACCTGAATGCCTTGAGAGGGCTGAACCTTTCGGTCGGAAGGGGTGGGAGA